>NZ_JBDOQQ010000013.1:0-193161 GCF_039839775.1 Roseomonas sp. CAU 1739 | reverse complement strand
GAGCGAACCATCGAAGGGCTTTGGTCTTCCATCGGCAGATTGATCGACGCCTTCAATCTAACCGAATGCACCAATTTCTTCCGCAACGCCGGCTATCGATCAAGTTGATCGAAAAACGCTCTAAAGGCTCAAGGCCTTTGGAAACCTCGGTCTTGGCGCTGAACACCGCGGTTCGGTGCGAGGAACATGGTGCTATCCTTCGCGCCCCTCCAGCCCCACGCATGTCCGCCATGCCGAGCCCAAAATCCCGCGGTCCAGGAGCCCGTTGGCTCCTGGCGGGGTGGCTTGGAGGGGCGGCGCCCCTCCAACCGTCAGCCTACCCTGGCGCTGGAGCATGCTACGTTCGCATGCGCTCACGCCTGATGCTCCAGCCTATTATTTTAATTGCATCTTCACGCGTCCGGATGATTCCATCCGAACGCGATCTGCTCCGAGCCAAAGCGGTCGCCCACCGATAACGGCGCCAGAAGCGCCGTTCAGTAACGCCCGCCGGCATTCGCCGGATTGCCGATGCCTGGTGTCCCGCCCATGCTCGGACGGCCGAGGTTGCCGAACAGTGATTGCAGCAGGTTCCGTTCGCTGCCCGGCACCGGCGTCTCACGCGACACCATCTGCACCGGCCGTCCATCGGCTTCGCCGAGTTCCCGCACGCCGCTGACCACGCCCTGCCGGTTGAAGGAGATGGCGACGACGCGCCGGTCCTCCACCTGCAGGAAGCGGCCGGGCTGCAGCCGCGTCTGGGCGCTGATGTAGTACCAGTTGTCTTCGTCGAAGGTGCCGCGGGCGGATGGCGACCCGAGCAGCGCCTCGACATCCGAGCGGGTTTGAATCCCCGGCGTGATCTGGGCGAGTTTTTCGGGGTCCACGCGATTGCCGCGCTGGACCGGTGCCGGGCCGAGCGTGTCGGTGATCCAGCCGCAGCCCGACAGGGCCAGGAGCAGCAGCATCAGCGGCGCGAGACGGGATGCGTTGACCGAACGGGTGTGGCGGGCCATGTCGCGGGAACCGATAGACATCATGATGCCCTCCGGTCAACCGCCGTGAGGGCAGGAGCCATTCCAGATCATGGGCATCCTCGCGATGTTCCGCCGCCGGCCGCATGAACGCGCCGGCTTCGAGCTCTATGGCGCCGCGGTAGGCGCGGCGCGTGCACCGGCGTTGTTCGCCGCCCTGGCCGTGCCAGACACGGTGGAAGGGCGGTTCGACCTGGTCAGCCTGCATGTCGGGCTGCTGATCCGCCGGCTGCGGGCGGATGCGGATGAACGCGGAGCGCCGCTCGCCCAGGCGGTGTTCGACGCCATGTTCGCCGACATGGACCAGAACCTGCGGGAAATGGGGGTCAGCGACCTGTCCGTCGGCAAGCGGGTGCGCGGCATGTGGGAAGCCTTCCATGGCCGTGCCCTGGCCTATGAGGCGGCATTCGACTCGGCCGGGCCGGACGCCCTGGCCGAGGCCCTGGCCCGCAATGTCTGGCGCGGCGAGCCGCCGGCGGGCGATGTCGCCGCGCGGCTGGCCGCGGTTGCCCGTGCCCAGGCGGCGCATCTGGCCGGGCAGGGGATCGATTCGCTGGCCGCCGGGCGCGTCGCCTTCCTGCCGGCGGAGGATCTGTTGCATGACGCCTGAATTCTCCCGCCCCGTCGCCCTGGCGCGAATCCCGCCCGAGGGGCGGCAGGAGCGGTTGCGGGCGACGCCATCCGAATGTGCGGCGCTGGCGCTGCGCTTCGGCATTCCAGCGGTCAACCGCTTCGCCGCCGAGCTGGTGCTGAAGCCCGAACCTGGCGGCGGGGTAGCGATCACGGGCCGCATCCTGGCTGAGGTGGTGCAGGATTGCGTCGTCACCCTGGAACCGGTCGTCCAGCAGGTCGAGGAAGCGGTGCATCTGCGCATCCTTGGACCCGGGGAGGCACATTCAGACGACCCCGAGGCCCCGGACGACGTGGATGCCGCCGGCGGCGTGGCCGATCTTGGGGAGGCGCTGGCCGAGCAGCTTGCGCTGGCGCTCGACCCCTATCCACGGGCGCCCGGCGCGGTGCTGCCCGAGGAGGTTGCAGGCGAGGAGCCCGAGGCATCGCCGGAGCCCCCGGCCAGCCCCTTCGCCGGCCTCGCCGCGCTGCGCGGGCGGAAATAGCCGCCCCGGGCGGCCCTGCGGCTTGCGCATCGGGGGGGTGGGTGCTAATGGCCCGCCCTCCCGCTATCCTGCACGTTTGTATATGAAAGAGGCTCGGCGCCATGGCCGTTCCGAAGAAGAAGGTTTCGCCCTCCCGCCGCGGCATGCGCCGCAGCCATGAGGCACTGAGCGCTCCGTCGTACCAGGAGTGCTCGAACTGCGGCGAGCTGAAGCGGCCGCACCACGTCTGCTCCCACTGCGGCCATTACGACGGTCGTGAAGTGGTTGCGGCCGAGCGTGTGGGCCAGACCATCCGTTCCTGAGCGGCGGTGTTGACCACACCGCGCGGGGGCCGCTGACCGTGTCCCAGCCGAAACCGCCCTTTTCGCTGGCGATCGACGCCATGGGCGGCGACGCGGCGCCTGACGTGGTGATCGACGGCCTGGAACTGGCCGCCGAGCGCCATCCCGATGCGCGGTTCCTGCTGGTTGGTGACGAGGCACGCGTTGGCGGTGCGCTGGCACGCCGCAAGCGCGCGGCGCGGGCCTGCAGCCTGCGCCATGCGCCGGACTACATTCCGGGCGACATGAAGCCGACCGCCGCGCTGCGCGTGCGCGGTTCCTCGATGCGCGTCGCCATCGATGCGGTGGCGAGCGGCGAGGCCTCGGGCATCGTCTCGGCCGGCAATACCGGCGCGCTGATGGCGCTGTCGAAGATCGTCATCAAGACGATGCGCGAGATCGACCGGCCGGCGCTCGCTGCCATCGGACCTTCGGCGCGCGGCGACGTGGTGCTGCTAGACCTGGGCGCCAATGTGCAATGCGACGCGCGCAACCTGGTTGAATTCGCCGTCATGGGCGACGCCTTCGCGCGCGCCGTGCTCGGGCTGACCAATCCGTCGATCGGCCTGCTCAATGTCGGCTCCGAGGAATTGAAGGGCGATGACCGCGTGCGCGCGGCCGCCGAGACGCTGCGCGATTCGCATATCGGCGCCAATTTCCGTGGCTTCGTCGAAGGCCACGACATCACCGCCGGCACCACGGATGTGATCGTGACGGATGGCTTCACCGGCAATGTCGCGCTCAAGACCGGGGAGGGCGCGCTGAAGCTGATGCGCGACCTCCTGCGTCAGGTCTTCACCAGCACCGTCCCCGCCCGGCTGGGCTATCTGCTTGCGCGCCCGGCGCTGGACCGGCTGCGCGAATGGATGGATCCGCGCCGCTACAACGGCGCGATCCTGATCGGGCTGAACGGCGTGGTGGTGAAGTCCCATGGCGGGACCGATGCGCTCGGCTTCGCGCATGCTGTCGATGTCGCGATGGACATGGTGACGCATGGCTTCAACGAGCGTATCCGTGAAGGCCTGACCCGCCTGTCCACGAATGGGCCGCGAATCGCGGCCGATCCTCGCTGAGGTTGCCGCCTTCCATGGTTATGCGTGCCATCATCGCCGGTTGCGGCGGCTATCTGCCGGCGACCCGGCTGTCCAATGACGAACTCGCGGCGCTGAAGGGGCTCGACACCTCCGACGCCTGGATCCGCGAGCGCACCGGCATCGGCTTTCGCCACATCGCCGCCGCGGACGAGACGGCCTCGGACATGGGCGCGGCCGCCGCGCGGCAGGCCCTGGCGCGTGCCGGCGCCGATGCGTCGGAGGTGGATGCCATCCTGGTCGCGACCTCCACGCCCGATTCCGCCTTTCCGGCGACCGCGGCGCGCATCCAGGCCAAGCTTGGCGTCACCAAGGGCTTCGCCTTCGACATGGCGGCGGCCTGCACCGGCTTCATCTATGCCGTCGGCGTCGCCGACGCGCTGATCCGCACGGGCCAGGCCCGCTGCGTTCTGGTGATCGGCACCGAAGTCTATTCCCGAATCCTCGACTGGACGGACCGCGGCACCTGCGTGCTGTTCGGCGACGGCGCCGGCGCGATGCTGCTGCGCGCCGGGGAAGGCGAAGGCACCACCGCCGATCGCGGCGTGCTGTCGTGCCACATGCATTCCGATGGCCGCCTGGGCGACATCCTGCATATCGAGGGCGGCGCGGGTTCGACCGGTGGCGCCGGGCTGCTGCGCATGGCAGGCAAGGAAGTGTTCCGCCACGCCGTGACCAAGCTTGCCGCCGTGGTCGATGAAGCCCTGGCCGCCAACGGGTTGGGGCATGAGGATGTGCGCTGGCTCGTGCCGCACCAGGCCAATCGCCGCATCATCGACGCGATGGGCAAGAAGCTGCATCTGCCGCCCGAACGCGTGGTCGTCACCGTCGAACGCCACGCCAATACCTCCGCCGCCTCGGTGCCGCTCGCACTGGCCGAGGCTTGCGGCGATGGTCGCATCCGTCCGGGCGACCTGGTGGTGATGGAAGCGATCGGCGGCGGCCTGACCTGGGGCGCCGCGCTGGCGCGCTTTTAGTTTTGCCCGAAGCGCCGGCGCCGGCGTTTGAGGCACACATCTGTTGACGCCCGCGACCGATACCGGTTTTCTTGCTGTTAGAACGGGTTGCGGGCGGCTCTCCACATGAACACGGTAACGCGGGCACAACTCGCGGAAGCGATCTACGCCAATGTCGGTCTGTCACGGAATGAGAGTGCCGCGCTGCTCGAATCCGTGCTCGAACGGATCTCGGCGGCACTCGAGGCAGGGGAAGCGGTGAAGATTTCCGCCTTCGGCACATTCCTGGTGCGCCAGAAGGGCCAGCGCGTCGGGCGCAATCCCAAGACCGGGGTCGAAGTGCCGATCCTGCCGCGCAAGGTTCTGTCATTCCGCCCGTCCCAGGTGCTCAAGGCGCGCATCAACAACGAGCCTGAGGGCGAGGGCGACGAATGAGCGAGGAGCTGCCCACCGAGGCCGAGGGCCGCGCCCGGCCGCGCAAGGCACCGACCGCCTTCCGCACGATCAGCGAGGTCGCCGACGACCTGCACATTCCCCAGCATGTCCTGCGCTTCTGGGAATCGAAGTTCCTGCAGCTCAAGCCGCTGAAGCGCGGCGGAGGTCGACGCTACTACCGGCCGGAGGACATCGCGCTGCTGCGGCGCATCTCCGACCTGCTCTACACACAGGGCTACACGATCAAGGGCGTGCAGCGGCTACTGCGCGACGGCACCGACGAAGGGCCGCAGGGCGGCGAATTGCCACTGGGCGATCCGCCACCGCCCCCGGCCGCCGAGGAGCAGGAGACCGCCGCGCTGCGTGCTGCGCTGGCTGAACTTGAGGCGATTGCGGGAGAGTTGCGGTTGCTGGCGGGATGAAAGGATGGAGGGGCGCTGCCCCTCCGTGCCAGCCCGCCAGGGGCCAGCGGGCCCCTGGACCGCGTGGTGTTGGCGCCCGGCGCCGAGGTTCGCGGCACGCGACGCGACCTTCCGTTCAGCCGCCGCGACGGTCGCCAGGTCCAGGGCCCTTGGGCTCTTGGCGGCGTGAGGTTCGCACAGAACCAAAGCCATTCCGCGGGTTCCGGCAAGCGCAGCCCGAGCCGGCATCCTTCGCTTCGTGAGGCGGGACGGGGGTGGAAACCCGGCGCGTCGGGTGCTACACGGCGCGTCCGGTCGGAGCGTAGCGCAGCCTGGTAGCGCATCAGTCTGGGGGACTGGGGGTCGTGGGTTCGAATCCCGCCGCTCCGACCAAAATTCCCCCAAAAATCAATAAGATAAGCCGGCAGACCCTTAAACCCTCCAAGCCCCTTCCGGCAAATCTGAACCGTTCGGCACCTTCTGAACCCTCCGCACCGCCGCCGAGCGACGGGGGCCTTGGCGTGCACTTACCGATTCGACTGATCGCCGGGTGGTGGCTTGCCTTGGCGTTCCGCCTCGATCAGTCGTCGCTTTAGGCCCATGTCCCATGCGGGCATCATGCCCGCGTGTCCCGCGCCAGCCCCTACGACAGTCCCGGTGTGCCGCTCGGCGAACTTACTGCCGGCTATTTTCTCGGCCTTGAGAGCAACGATTGCCGGTGCGCGATCGCCGTCACCTTTTCTGCGGCGGCCCGGCGCTTCGGAACGGAAATGGGCGTGCGCGACCTGGCGCGGCGCCTGTGCTGCACCGCCTGCGGACAGCGCGGCGTGGCCATGACGATTAACCCGCGCCCGACGCCTGCACAGGCGGCGCGTTATGGCGCACCAACCATCGTCGAGGAATGGCCGGAGGCGCCGCGCGAGTGAGCCGAACTCAGCCGCTCATGCGGCGGCACATGCGAGCCGGCTAATGAAGTTGCATACACTGCGAAGAAGCACGTATCCGTGAGTCATTCCGCCAAGGAAAGTCAGCGCGCATGTCCGGTTCCATGATCGCCCGCAACGGGCAGAAACTCCGCAGTGGCATGGTTCGCCGCACCGGCGGCCTCTCGAGTGGGTCGGGGTCTCGCCCCGATGTCTCATTCGGCGGCGGTGGCGGTGGTGGCTTTGGTCATGGTGGTGGCGGAGGTGGTGGCGGAGGTGGCGGCGGCTGGGGCGGCGATGGCGGCGGCGGCAATGGCGGCTGGCCCGTAAGAGTGCCGCACGTCATCGACCGATGCCACGAGGAAATGCTCGAAGGATTCGGTTGGGCAATCCTGAATTCCGAGAAACTCTGGTCAGGCGGTGACTGGGACGAGGAATACGCCAAGACCGAGACGAAGGCGATGTGCGAATTGTATGGCGCACAACTGGCAGGATTTCTGCTGAGAAGGCTCCAGGAGTTCGATGAAAGCCAAGTAATGCAACAATTGGAGACCGAGCCCGGCTTCATAACGTTGTTGGCTGAAGTCGAAAGCAGATTCAAGAGCTCTCAGTACATTGAAGGCTTGGCGACGACGCGCCAGCGTAACACCGAGTAGGTTTTGCAGATGCGAATGCGCCAACGATGCTGGCGGTCGCATTCATCGACGGATTGGAGCGGCATTCCGGCGCACAGAGGCGCCGGGTGCGGGCGACCGAAATGCCCGCGCCGCCGCCTTTCCCGATCGGCCGGTTCGCCTCATCGTTCCCTTCGCACCCGGCGGGAATGCCGACACCGTCGGAAGGGTGCTCTCACCGAAGCTGTCCGAAGCCTTGGGCCAGCCCGTCATCGTGGAAAGCAGGGCCGGTGCCGGAGGAAGCGTCGCCGCCACCGCCTTCGCGCGTATGAGTCCAGACGGCTATTCCCTCATGTTGGGCAGCAATGGGCCGCTGGCGATCAATCCGGCCATTCAACCCAATCCTGGCTACGACCCGCTGCGTGATTTCGCCCCGCTCTGCCTCGCCGTGCGCACCCCGAACGTGCTGGCGGTGCATCCCAGCGTCGCAGCGCGCAATCTCCAGGAACTCATCGCGCTGGCGAAAACGCACCTTAACCAGCTGTCCTGCGGCTCATCGGGCGTGCCGCGAGCCGCGTCGAACGGGCTGGTTGTTGCCGGGACGGCAGAACGATCCACGTCCTCGCCGGAGTCTGCGGGCCTGACCGGCCAGGTCTCGGGTCCAGGGCGAAGCGGGGTGCAGATCCTTCGGTTCATTCGTCATATGGTCGCGACGATGCGCGAATACGTGGTCGGAATCGTCCGCTGCCCCCGTGCACGCCGAAGGATCGAGGGACACACATGCCCATTCCCGCCGCATTCCATGGCCGCCTATCCGTGCCGGCCGTCGCTGCCCCGCAGTTCCTTGTGTCCGGCCCCGACTATGTCGTGGAAGCGTGCCGCGCCGGGGTGGTCGGCACCTTTCCCGCGCTGAACCAGCGCACGACCGAAGGATATGCCGCTTGGCTCGACATGATCGCGGAACGGCTGGCCGCAACACCGTCCGCGGCGCCGTTCGGCGTGAACCTGATCGTCCACCGGTCCAATGCGCGGCTGAAGGATGACCTTGCGGCGACGGTGAAGCACAAGGTGCCGCTGGTCATCACGTCGCTCGGCATCGTGCCGGAGGTGATCGCCGCGGTGCAGTCCTATGGCGGGCTGGTGTTCCACGACGTCACCAACCTTCGTCACGCCAACAAGGCCGTCGAAGGTGGCGTGGACGGGTTGATCGCCGTCTGCGCCGGAGCCGGCGGCCATGCCGGGCGGCTGAGCCCCTTCGCCCTGCTGCCGGAACTGCGCAACATCCACCAGGGCCCGCTGCTGATGGGCGGCGCCGTCTCGACCGGGCGGCAGATCGCCGCGGCGCTCATGCTGGGGGCGGACATGGCCTATATGGGCACGCGCTTCATCGCCGTGCGCGAAAGCATGGCGGTACAGGCGCAGAAGGACATGGTGGTGCAGGCCACGGCTGCCGACATCGTCTACACCCCCGCGATCAGCGGCGTGCACGCCAATTTCCTGCGCGCGAGCATAGCGGCCGCAGGGCTCGATCCGGACAACCTGCCGGAAGCCACCGGCGCGCATGTCGGAGACCACGACAAGCGCCCCTGGAAGAACATCTGGTCCGCGGGGCAGGGGGTCGGTTCCGTCCAGGATATTCCGACCATGGCCGACCTGGTCGCGCGCCTCGGCGAGGAGTACCGCGCGGCCCTGCGCGATGCCGCCCTTGCCCTGCCAACGGCGGCTGAATAGAGCGTGATGACCGCAGGTGCGAATGCACCGGAGGTCTGAATCACGCGATCAAACAACAGGTTGGAGCGTGATAGGTGAGCGAATGTGAATCAATCACGCTCCAGGCGCGCCGAAGGCCCGGCCTGACAGGCCTTCGCGGGCCTGGTACGGGCCGCCTTTGCCACGGCGGCGGTCCGTGCCGAACCGACATGCGACCCGCAGGTCCCATCCGCCTTGGCGTCGCGCCCGTCAGTCGCCGGTCACGCCATCCGATCCCAGTCGCGCCCGGAGCCTGCTCCTCAGTGCCGTGAGGACGCGGTCGGCCGCATCCAGGTCGTCGGCCTTCAGCCCATGAAGTAGGGTGGCGTTCAGCTCCCGTCCGACAGTGATCATGCGTTCCAGGATCCTGCTGCCGCGATGCGTGACGAAAACACGATTCAATCGCCGGTCCGACGCATCCGCCCGTCGCGACACCAGGCCTGCCGCTTCAAGGCGCGTGACCATCGCGCCGGTGGCGACCTTTCCCAGCTCCATCAGGCGGGCCAGTTCCGCCTGCGTCATGCCGCCTCTGGGGTCGTGCCGGGTCAGTTGCGCCAGGGCCCACCACTGGGCACGCGTCACGCCATGCGGCTTCATCGCCTGGTCGAACACGGCCTGTCGCAGGCGCGAGACGTCATGCACCAGGAAGCCGATGCGGAACTCGCCGCCGACCGGCGAGGCGTCGCGCTTCCGGCGCGCATCATTCACCTCGCGCTTGCGGCTGGCGCCGCTCATTCCCGCGGCAGGCCGGCGGCCTGGGCGATGCTGCCCCATTGGTCGATCTCGCGTGCCTGGAAACGCGCGAGGTCATCGGGCGTGCCTGTCGCGGAGACCAGGCCGAGGCTGAGCGAGTATCGCTGGCCTTCCTCGCTGTCGAGCGCGCCGCGGATCTCATGGTTCAGCCGCGCCACGATCGCCGGCGGCACGCGTGCCGGCGCGAAGACGGCGACCCAGGAGGCGAAGTCGTAGCCGGGCACGCCAGCCTCCTGCAGCGTCGGTACGTCGGGCAGCATCGGGATGCGCCGTGCGGGCGTGACGCCAAGGGCGCGCAGCGTGCCCGCGCGCACGTGCTCGCCGGCAGAGGCAAGGTCGCTGACCATGAAATGTAGCCGGCCCGCCAGCAGGTCCGTCACCGCCGCCGGCGTGCCGCGATAGGAGATGCGCTCGGCGCTGATGCCGGTGCTGCTGATGAGCAGCTGCGCTGCCGCCAGGCTGCCGATGTTGCCGGTGCCGTAGTTCATCGAACCCGCGCGCGCCTTCGCCTCGGTGATGAATTCGGCGACGCTGCGTGCGGGGAAATCCGCGCGGACCATCAGCACGAGCGGCGCGATGGAGGTCAAGGTCACTGGCGTGAAGTCACGCACCGGATCGTAGCCGGGCTCCTTCAGCAGATGCACTGCCGCCGCGTGCGTCGAGTTGGTGGCGAACATGACGGTGTATCCGTCGGGCGCGGCGCGGGCTGCCTGTCGCGCGGCGATGGCGCCGTTGCCGCCGGCCACGTTCTCGATCACCACGGGCTGGCCCAGGCTGCGGCCAATGCGCTCGCCCACGAAGCGCGCGATGCCATCGGTCGCGCTGCCCGGCGGGAAGGGCACGATGGCGCGCATGGGTCGGGTCGGGAAGGCATCGCTGCCCTGCGCGCGTGCCGCGAACGGCAGCAGCGGTGCGGCCAGGATGAGCCGGCGTGCGATCATGGCGATATCCTCCTCATGGCGAACCGAGGGCGCCGGCGGCGCGCAGGGCGGCGATCTCGTCATCCGCGAAGCCATAGCCGGCCAGCGCCTGATCCGAATGCTGACCCAGCAATGGTGGCGGCGAACCCACCGAGCGGGGCTTGCCGTCGAACTGGATGGGCTGCGCCATGGTCTTCAGCGGGCCGAGCTGCGGGTGGTCGTAGTCCATCACCATGCCGCGCGCCGCCATGTGCGGATGGGTGAGCATGTCGGCGATGGAGTTCACCGCCGCGCAGGGGATGCCGATGCGCAGGCAGAACTCCACCCACGCATCCGCCGTGCGCGTGGCGACGATGGCCTGCACCAGGGCGACCGTCTCGGTGAAGCGCGCGACGCGGTCGGCATTGGTGCGGAAGCGTGCATCCTCGCCCAGTTCCGGCTGGCCGATGCCGGCGGTGAAGCGGCGCCACAGATTGTCGTTGGCGATACCGATCAGCACCGGGCGGTCCGCCGCATCGAAGGCCTGGTACGGGCAGAGGGATTCATGGCCGGAGCCGCATTTTTCCGGCAGGGAACCCTTCTCCCAGAATATCTGAAAATTGTAGCCGAGCAGCGCGGCCGCCGTTTCGAACAGCGAGACTTCCAGCCGGCATCCCTGCCCGGTGCGGTTGCGTTCCAGCAGCGCGGCGAGAATGCCGGAGAAAGCGTTCATCCCGGTCGATTGGTCGATCGGCGAGAAGGGGCTGCGCGCGGGCCCGCCGCCACGTTCGCCTGTCATCGCCATGATGCCGGAGAAGGCCTGGAGGATGACGTCGTAGCCGAGGCCGTCCTTCAGCGGTCCGGTCCGCCCGAAGCCCGAGATGGAGCAGTAGATCAGGCGCGGATTCAGCGCGCGCATGTCGTCCGACCCGATGCCGAGGCGTTCGGACACGCCCGTCGCGTAGGATTCGATCAGCACATCCGCCCGCGCCACCATTCGTCGCGCAGCGTCGCGCCCGGCTTCGGTCTTGAGGTCGAGCGCGAGCGACTGCTTGTTGCGGTTGGCGCTGAGGAAGACCGCGCCGACGCCGCCGCGGAAGGGCGGCCAGCCCCGTGTGTCGTCGCCACCCTTGGGCGGTTCGATCTTCGTGACGTCGGCACCCAGGTCGCCGAGCCACTGCCCGCACAGCGGCCCGGCCAGCACCTTGGAGAAATCCAGCACGCGGATCCCGGCGAGTGGCGTCATGGTCAATATGATTTCGGCTGGCCGAGCACGCGCTCGGCAATGAAGGACAGCACCATCTGTTCGGAGACGGGCGCGATGCGGCAGATCAGCACCTCGCGCAGCAGGCGCTCCACGACGTATTCCTTCGCGTAGCCCATGCCGCCATGGGTCAGCACGGCCTGCAGCGCCGCATTGTGCCCGGCGCGGCCGGCGAGCAGCTTCGCCGCATTCGCCTCCGCCCCGCAGGGCTTGCCGTTGTCGTAGAGCCACGCCGCCTTCTGGGCCATGAGCCAGGCGGATTCCAGCGCCGTCCAGCATTCCGCCAACGGATGCTGGATCGCCTGGTTCTGCCCGATCGGGCGCCCGAACACGGATCGGTCGCGGCCGTAGCGTGCCGCGCGTTCCAGCGCATCCTGGCCGATCGCCACGGCTTCCGAGGCGACAAGCACGCGTTCGGGATTCAGGCTGTCGAGGATGTAGGAGAAGCCGCAACCTTCCTCGCCGATGCGGTCCTCATCCGGGATGAACAGGTCGTCGATGAAGGTCATGTTCGAATCGACCGCTGCGCGGCCCATCTTCGGGATGCGCTTGATCTCGACCTTGCTGCGGTCGATCTCGGTGTAGAACAGCGTGATGCCATCGGTCGGCTTGCGCACGCTTTCCTTCTTCGTCGTGCGCGTCAGCAGCAGGATCCGGTTCGCGACCTGGCCGGTGGAGGTCCACATCTTCCGCCCGTTCACCCGATAGCCGCCCGGCACCTTCGTCGCGAAGGTGGTGATCGAGGTCGTGTCCAGCCCGGCATTGGGTTCCGTCACCCCGAAGCAGGCCTGGTCGGTGCCGGCGATCAGCGGCGGGATCCAGCGCGCCTTCTGTTCGGGTGTGCCGTGCACCACGATCGGATGCGGGCCGAACATGTTGATGTGGATGGACGACGCCGCGGCCATCGCACCGCCGTGGCGCGCGACGGTGTGCATGACCAGCGCGGCTTCGGTCACGCCGAGACCGGCGCCGCCGAGTTCCTCCGGCATGGTGATGCCAAGCCAGCCGCCACCGGCCATGGCGCGGTGGAATTCGCGCGGGAAGCGCGCCTCATCGTCGCAGGACCGCCAGTAGTCATCACCGAAGCGGCGGCAGATTGCGGCCACGCCATCGACGATCGCCTCCTGTTCGGGCGACAGGCCGAAATCCATGCGTTCCTCCACGACTGCTTGCGCGATGATCGTACGCATGCTTACCATTTGGCAAGCGAACGAAGAACGATCGAGGAAACGGCATGCTGGACCGTCCACGCACGGTGCTGGGTGAGGAGTACGGGATCTTCCGCGCCTCCGTGCGTCGCTTCGTCGAGACCGAACTGGCACCCCATGCCCTTGCTTGGGATGAGGCAGGCATCGTCCCGCGCGAAGCCTGGCGCCGGGCGGGCGAGGCAGGGTTGCTGTGCTGCGACGTGGCGCCCGAATACGGCGGTCCGGGTGGCGATTTCGGCCATTGCGTCGTGGTCACCGAGGAGTTGGCGCGCGCGAATCTGTCCGGTCCCGGCTTCGTCGTGCATTCGGACATGGTCGCGACCTACATCGCGAAATTCGGATCGGAAGCGCAGAAGCGCCGCTGGCTGCCGGGCATGGTGGATGGCTCGCTGATCGGCGCCATCGCCATGACCGAGCCCGATGCGGGCAGCGACCTCAAGGGGATGCGCACGAGGGCGGTGGCGGATGGCGACCACTACGTCATCCGCGGGCAGAAGACCTACATCTCCAACGGCCAGAACGCCGACCTGATCGTCACGGCCTGCAAGACGGATGCGAGTGCGGGCGCGCATGGCGTCAGCCTGATCGTGGTGGAGGCGACGACGCCCGGATTCCGGCGCGGGCGCAACCTCACCAAGATCGGCATGAAGGCGCAGGACACCTCGGAACTGTTCTACGATGAGGTGCGCGTGCCGATGGGCAACCGCCTTGGTGTGGAAGGCCAGGGCTTCGGCATGCTGATGACGAATCTCGCGCGTGAACGGCTGGTGCAGGCGGTGCGGGGGACCATCCTGGCCGAGGAAGCGATCCGCTGGACCGTCGCCCATACGCGGGAACGCAAGGCTTTCGGGCGCACCATCGCGGATTTTCAGAACACGCGCTTCGTGCTGGCGGAGCTCGCGGCCAAGACCACGGCGGCGCGCGCGATGACGGACGGGCTGATCGCCTTGCAGATGGACGGCACGCTCGACCCCGTCGAGGCCGGGATGGCGAAGCTGTTCTGCACGGACCTGCAATGCGAGGTGCTGGACCGTTGCCTGCAGTTCTTCGGCGGCACCGGATACATGGCCGAAACACCGATCGCCCGCGCCTGGGCAGATGCGCGGGTGACGCGCATCGCCGGCGGTGCGGCGGAAGTCATGAAGGAAATCATCGGCCGGCGCCTGTTCGCGGACGCCGCGCGATGACGAATCAGCAGGAGACACAGCGCCGATGAGCGAGCGCACATTGCGCGGCAAGGTGGCGATCGCCGGCATCGGCGAGACCACCTACTACAAGCACGGACATTCGCCCGATGCGGAGTTCAAGCTGGCCCTGCAGGCGGTGCTTGCCGCCTGCCGCGATGCCAGCATCGACCCGAAGGACGTCGATGGCTTTGCCTCCTACGGCAATGACCGCTCGGAGGCGGTGCGGCTTGCCGCGGCCCTCGGCATCAAGGAGCTGCGCTTCTCCAACATGCATTGGGGTGGCGGCGGCGGCGGCGTCGCGGCGTCCGTCGCGAATGCGGCGGCGGCGGTGCATTCCGGCATGGCGAATTGCGTCATCGCTTTCCGCTCGCTCGCACAGGGGCAGTTTGCGCGCTACGGGCGCGGCGCGGCGGTGCCGGCGGCCTCGGGCGACGACGCCTTCCTGTTCCCCTACGGGCTGATGTCACCGGCGCAGCGCTTCGCCATGAAGATCACGCGCTTCATGACCGAGCATGGCATCAAGCATGAGGCGCTGCGCAGCATCGCCATGGCGTCCTACCACCACGCGCAGACCAATCCGCAGGCAGTGATGTATGGGCGCCCGTTGACCGAGGAGAAGTACGACGCCTCCCGCTGGATCGTCGAACCCTTCCATCGCCTGTTCGACTGCTGCCAGGAGAATGACGGCGCCGGCGCGGTGCTGGTGGTCCCGGCGGATCGTGCGAAGGACCTGCCGCACAAGCCGGTCTACATGCTTGGTACGGCGCAGGGCGGGCATCACCGCAGCGCGGCGCCGGTGCACAACGCGCCGGACTATGCCTCGGCGCATTTCCCCACCGTGGCGAAGAACATGTGGGCGATGGCGAAGCTCGGCCCGCAAGATGTCGATGTCGTGCAGGCCTATGAGAACTTCACCGGCGGCGTGCTGCTCTCGCTGGTCGAGCACGGCTTCGTCGATCCGAAGACGGCCAATGAGTTCCTTGTCCTTGAGAATCTGCTGGCGCCGACGGGCAGGATGCCGATGAACACCAGCGGCGGGAACCTCGCCGAGTGCTACATGCATGGGCTGGAGATGGTGAACGAGGCCGTCCGACAGCTCCGCGGCACCGCGAACAACCAGGTGGCCGGCGCCGAGGTCGTCGCCGTCCTTGGCGGCCCGATGGTCACGCCCGTCAGCAGCCTGGTCCTCGGCACGGAGGCGACCCTGTGAGCACCGCCCTTCCTCCCGGCCTGCCCGCCCCCGCGCAGGAACCCGTCGCCAAGCCCTATTGGGAAGGCACCCGCGCCGGCAAGCTGGTGATCCAGCGCTGCAAGGGCTGTGGCGCGCATCAATGGGGCCCGGAATGGGTCTGCCATCGCTGTCATTCCTTCGACCTCGGCTGGGAGGAAGTGGCGCCGCGCGGCCGTATCTGGTCCTGGCAGCGCCCGCACCATCCAGTGCATCCCGCGTTGAACGGCCATGGCCCCTACACCATCGTGCTGGTCGAACTGCCGGAGGCGGGCAATGTCCGCATGGTCGGCAACCTGTTGTGCGCGCCCGACGCGAAGGTCGAGATCGGCGCGGAGGTCGAGGCGGTGTTCGAACCGCATGACGAGGCCGACCCGCCCTACACGCTGGTCCAATGGCGCGTGACAGGCTGAGGGCACGAGCATGGCAGGATTGTATTTCGAGGAATTCGAGGTCGGCCAGGTGTTCCAGCACGCCATTCGCCGCACGATCACCGAGACGGACAATGTCTGGTTCTCCGCCATCACGCATAACCCGGCGGCGCTGCACCTCGATGAGGAATACGCGAAGGGCACCGAGTTCGGCACGCGCATCGTCAATTCCTGCTTCACGCTGGGGCTGATGGTCGGCATCTCGGTAGGCGACACGACGCTCGGCACCACCGTCGCCAATCTCGGATGGGACGAGGTGCGGTTTCCCAAGCCCCTGTTCCATGGCGACACGATCCGGGTGGAATCGGAGGTGCTGATGAAGCGCCCCAGCAAGTCGCGCCCGGGGCAGGGCATCGTCGAGTTCATGCACCGCGCCTACAACCAGCACGGCGTGCTGGTGGGTCATTGCCGACGCCAGGCGCTGATGCTGGGCAAGCCGGCATGATCCGGTCCTGGCTGTTCGTGCCGGCCGACAGCGAGCGCAAGCTTGCCAAGGGCGGGGAAAGCGGCGCCGATGCGTTGATCCTCGACCTTGAGGATTCCGTCGCAGCATCGCGCCGCCCGGTGGCGCGCGGGATGGTGGTGGACTACCTCACCGCGCATGCCGGAGCCGCGCGGCGGCCGCAGCTTTGGGTGCGCATCAATCCGCTCGACGACGAAGGCCTGACCGATGCCGCCGCCGTAGTCCGCGCCGCGCCCGATGGGCTGGTGGTGCCGAAGGTGAGCGGGCCGGACGAACTGCTGCGCCTGTCGCATTGGCTCGATGCGCTGGAAGCACGCGACGGGTTGCCGGCCGGCGGGGTCAGGCTGTTCGCGGTGGCGACGGAAACAGCCGCGGCCGTTCTGCGCCTGTCGGAATACGCGCGTGTCGCCGTGCCGCGGCTCGCGGCCCTGACCTGGGGTGCGGAGGATCTGCCGGCCGCACTCGGCGCCAGCACCAACCAGGATCCGGCGGGCGGCTATGCGCTGACCTACCGCTACGCGCGCTCCGCCTGCCTGCTCGCCGCGGTCGCGGCCAAGGTGCAGCCGATCGATACGCTGGAAGTCGATTTCCGCGACGAGGTCGCCTTGCGCGCCGCCTGTGCGGATGGGCGCCGGCAGGGCTTCACCGGCAAGATCGCCATCCATCCCGCGCAGGTCGCCGCAATCAACGAAGGCTTCCGCCCGACCGCGGAGGAGGTCGCCCATGCCCGCCGCATCGTCGCCGCCTTCGCGGCGAGCCCGGGCATCGGCACGGTCGGCCTCGACGGCAAGATGATCGACATGCCGCATCTGCGTCAGGCGCAGCGCGTGCTCGCCGCCGAAGCGGCATTCCAGGACTGACGGGGGAAGCGCATGGCCATCGACTACGACAAGCTGAAGAACCGGACCTTCGCGGATATCGAGACGACCTACGGCATCAAGGACACGATGCTGTATGCGCTGGGCCTGGGCCTTGGGCAGGATCCGATGGATCCGAAGCAGCTGCGCCATGTGTATGAGGAAGACCTCGTCGCGCTGCCGACCATGGGCGTCGTGCTGGCCACGCCGGGCTTCTGGGTGAAGGAACCCGATACCGGCGTCGATTGGCCGAAGGTGCTGCATGGCGAGCAAGGGCTGACGATCCACAGGCCGCTGCCGTCGCAAGGCCGTGTGGTCAGCACGTTCCGCATCGACGAGATCATCGACAAGGGCGCGGGCAAGGGCGCGCTTATGTACACGACGCGCGAGCTGCGTGACGCTGCCGCTGGCGATCTGCTTTGCAGCATCACCAGTACATCCTTCCTGCGCGGCGATGGCGGCTTTGGCGGCCCCTCCGGGCCGATCCGCCAGCCGCATCCGGTGCCGGAAGGCACGCCCGACGCGCATTTCGACTGGACGGTCGGCCGTCATGCCGCGCTGCTGTACCGCCTGAACGGCGACTACAACCCGGTGCATGCGGATCCGAAGGCCGCGGCCAAGGGCGGCTTCGCGCAGCCGATCCTGCACGGGCTCTGTTCCTATGGTGTCGCGGGATGGTCGGTGATGAACCTGCTGTGCGATGGCGATGCGTCTCGCCTGCGCCGTTTCGACTTGCGCTTCACATCGCCGGTCTATCCGGGGGAGACGCTGCGCACCGAAGTGTGGAAGCAGGCGCCCGGCGTGGCCGCCTTCCGCGTGCGGGTACCGGCGCGCGATGTCATCGCGCTCAACAACGGCCGGGCGGAATACCTGCCGTGACGGCGTCGGCGGTCATCGTCAGTGGTGACCGCCAGGTCACCCGCGACGCGCTGATGGTGCGGGTCCGCCGCGCGGCATCCGGCTTCGCCGCCATTGGCATCGGCCCCGGCGACTGCGTCGCGCTGCTGTTGCGCAACGACTTCTCCTTCCTTGAGGCCAGCCTCGCCGCGACGACGCTTGGTGGCTATGCGGTGCCGATCAACTGGCATTGGAAGCCTGAGGAAGTCGCCTATCTGCTCGGCGATTGCGAAGCGCGCATCGTCGTCGCGCATCGCGACCTGCTGCCGCTGCTGTCGGATGCGCCGCCGGGCCTGACCATCCTCGTGGTGCCTACGCCGTCCGAAGCCGTCGCGGCCTATGGCATCGCGTCGAGCCAGGGCACCACACCCGGCGAGGATTGGGACGCCTTCATCGCGCGTCACGAACCGATCGACCGTCCCCCGCAGGCGCCGCGGGAGAGCATGATCTACACCTCCGGCACCACAGGCCGGCCCAAGGGCGTGCGCCGCCAGCCGCCCACGCCGGACCAGGCGGCCGCCACCGCCCGCAACCGGGCGCAGATCTATGGGCTGGTCCCGGGCATCCGCGCGCTGGTGCCAGGGCCGATGTATCACTCCGCCCCGAACGGCTTCGGCCTGCGCGCCGTGCCACTCTCGGACGTATTGGTGCTGATGGTGCGCTTCGATCCGGAGGAGACGCTGGCGCTGATCGAGCGCCACCGCATCACCACCGTCTTCCTCGTGCCGACGATGATGATCCGCCTGCTGCGCCTGCCGGACGAGGTGAAACGACGCTACGACCTCTCCTCCCTGCGCCATGTCACCCATGCCGCGGCGCCGTGCCCGCCCGAGGTGAAGCGCGCGATGATCGAATGGTGGGGGCCGGTCATCCATGAATTCTACGGTGCGACCGACCTCGGCGCGCCGACCGCCTGCACCTCCGAACAATGGCTGGCGAAGCCGGGCAGCGTGGGCACGCTGACCGAGGGCGCGACCATCAGGATCCTCGACGACAGCGGGAAGGAATGCCCGGTCGGCGTGCCCGGCGAGATCTACGCGCATGTCACCTATATGCCCGACTTCACCTACAACAAGCGCGACGGCGACCGCCGGTCGGTCGAACATGACGGGCTGATCAGCGTCGGCGACGTCGGGTATTTCGACGCGGATGGCTATCTGTTCCTCTGCGACCGCAAGCGGGACATGGTCATCTCCGGCGGCGTGAACATCTACCCCGCGGAAATCGAGGCGGTGATGATCGGCATCCCCGGCGTGCTCGATTGCGCGGTCTTCGGCATCCCGGATGCGGAATTCGGCGAAGCGCTCTGCGCCGCCATCCGCGTGGCACCGGGCACCAGCGAGGCGGCGATCCGCGAGGCGCTGAAGGCGCGCCTCGCCAACTTCAAGGTGCCGCGCGTCATCGACTTCCACGACGAATTGCCGCGCGACGATTCCGGCAAGCTGCTCAAGCGCAGGCTGCGCGATCCCTACTGGCAGGGGGCCGGCCGCGTGATCTGACGCACGAGCGCGCGGCAAGCGCGCAGCAAGGGAGGACAGGGGATGCAACGGATCGCAACATCACGCCGCGTGCTGCTCGGCGCGGGGCTCGCGCCATTGCTGGCCCCGCGCCTTGCGCGCGGGCAGGGGGCGTATCCCGCCAATCGTCCTGTCAGCCTCGTGATCCCCTATGCCGCCGGCGGCATCCCCGATGTCTTCGGCACGGCCATCACGCAGGGGCTGCAGGAACGGCTCGGCGGCACCTTCGTCATGGACCACAAGCCGGGGGCGAGCACGACGCTCGGCACGCGTCAGGTCGCGCGGGCGCGGCCCGACGGCACCGCGCTGGTCTTCGCCGGCAACGCCACCTTCACCATCACGCCCTTCGTGCTGCGCAGCGCCGGCTACGATCCGGCGAAGGACTTCACCTGGATCGGGCTGACCGGCATCGCCGTCTACCTGTTTGTCGCCAATCCACGCTGGGAAAGCCTCGGACAGATCCTCGCCGCCGCGAAGCAGCGACCGAACGAGATCAGCTACGCGACCTGGGGCGTGGGCTCTTCCGCTCATCTCGGCACCTTCGACCTCGCGCGCCGCGCGGGCGTGGAGATGATCCATGTGCCCTACAACGGCACGGCGGCGGGGCTGATCGACGTGTCCACGGGGCGCGTGGACTTCATGCTGACCACCCTCGCGCCGGCGAAGCCGCATATCGAGGGCGGGCGCGTGCGTGCGCTGGGCATCGCGACGGCGCAGCGCTTCCGGCCGCTGCCGGACCTGCCGACCGTCGCCGAGCAGGGCTTCCCCGACTACCTGGTGCCCAACTGGACCGGCGTTGCCGCACCGGCCGGTCTGCCGGACAACATCGCCGGACCGTTGGATGCCGCACTCGCATCCACCTTCTCCGATGAACGCCTGCTGGCAAGGCTGGAGCCTCTCGGCATCACGGCCTCGCCGACCGGGGCGCGATACATGCGCGAACAGGTCGCGCGCGACCTTGCGGAGAATGCCGACCTCGTCCGACGCGCCGGCATCACGCCCGAATAGGCAACGCATGGACGGCGCACGCCGCGCGGTCGTAGCCTTGGGGAAAGCTCCCCGGGGGAACTCCGATGTCCATTGCCCGCCGTTCGGCGCTCGCCGCCGCCCTCGCCATCGCCGCGCCGGCGGTTCGCGCGCAATCGCGCGCCTGGCCGAACCGGCCGGTGCGCATCATCATCCCCTATGCTCCCGGCGGCCCGGTCGAGATCCCCGGCCGCTTCATCGCCGAACACCTGTCGGCGCGTCTCGGCCAGCCCTTCATCGTCGAGACGCGCCCCGGTGCAGGCGGTGCGGTTGGAACGAAGCAGGTGATCGCCGCGACGGACCAGCACACGCTGGCCATGGTCACCGGGGCGGTGGCCATCCAGCCCGCCGTGCAGCCCGATATCGGCTACGACCCGGTGACCGAGTTGCTGCCCGTCTCGATGGTCTCCGCGGCCAGCATGGGCTTCATGGTCCGACCCAACGCGGCCTTCCGTGATCTCCAGGGCCTGATCGCGGCGGCGAAGGCAGCACCGGGGCGTGTCACCTACGGTTCCTCCGGCAACGGCACCACGACGCATATGGCCGCCGCGCTGTTCGGGGCGCGTGCGGGCATCACCTGGCAGCACGTCCCCTATCGAGGTGGCGGGCAGCTGATCAGTGGGTTTCTCGCCGGCGATGTGGATGTGATGAGCGGCGACCTCGCCACCCTGCTACCGCATGTGCAGGAAGGCCGCGGGGTGCTGCTCGGCGTGACGTCGCCGGAACGCGTGCCGGCGGTGCCGGACGTGCCCTCCATCACCGAAATCGTGCCTGGCACGGGCATCACCATCTGGTTCGCCCTGTTTGCCCCGCGCAATTTCCCAGAGGATGCGGTGGCGCGCATCGTCACCGAGCTCGCGCCACTGCGCAGCGGCTCCGCGCTGGGTGAACGCATGGCCGCGACCGGCGGGCAGTTGCTGCTGACGGGGCCGACGGAATTGTCCGAACAACTGCGTCGCGAGATGCCGCTATGGCGCCAGGTCGTCGCCGAAGCCGGCATCCGGCCGGAGTGACGCGCGAATGATTCCGCTGCTGCCCGGCCTGCGCGTCCTCGATCTGACCACCGTCATCTATGGCCCGCTGATCGGGCAGGTGCTGGGCGATTTCGGCGCCGATGTCATCAAGGTGGAAGGGCCCGAAGGCGACCTTGCTCGCGCCATCCAGCCGCGCGGCCCGCAGGGCGACAGCGCGATGTTCGTCTGCAACAACCGCAACAAGCGCAGCATGGTGCTCGACCTCAAGACCGCCGCCGGGCGAGAGGTCTTCACCGGCCTGCTGCGCTGGGCGGAGGTCTTCGTCCACAACATGCGCCCCGCCGCGATCGATCGCCTGGGCTTCGGCTTCGCCCCGGTCGCCGCGATCAATCCGCAGATCATCTACTGCGCCGCAGTCGGCTTCGGCAGCGGCGGGCGCTATGCGGGGCGCCCGGCCTTCGACGACGTGATCCAGGCCGCGGGCGGCATCGCCGCGCTGCCATCCTATCGCGGGCAGGACCCGGCCTATGTGCCGGGCGTGATGGCCGACAAGGTGGCGGCGCTGACGGCGACCTATGGCGTGATGGCCGCCATTGCCGCGCGCGGCCGCGGCATGAAGGGCCCGATCGAGGTCGAGGCGGCGATGTTTGAATCCGTCGCCGCCTTTGTGCTGAACGAACACCTGGCGGCCGCGGCCTTCGGCGGGCCACCGGAAGCCGCCGGCTATCACCGCATGTTCGCCCCGGACCGCCGCCCCTATCGCACGCAGGACGGCTGGATCGCAGCACTGCCCTACACCGAGCAGCAATGGCGCCGGCTGCTCGACTTCACCGGCCGGCGCGACGTGCTCCAAGCACCCTGGTTCTCCGATCCGGGCGAGCGCAGCGCCCGCATCGCCGAACTCTACACCGTGCTGGCCGAGGAGATGACGCGCCGCAGCACCGCCGACTGGCTGGAAGCACTGGAAACGTTGGACATACCGCATGCGAAGGTGAACCGGCTTGAGGACCTGCTGCGCGATCCGCACCTCCAGGATGTCGATTTCTTCGCGCCCAACGGCACGGGCCTCGCCCGGTCCGCGCGCCAGCCGGTGCGCTTCCCCGGCCTGGCGGACGAGCCCGACCGGCCGGCACCTGCGCTTGGCGCCGATGCGCGGGCGCTGACGGAGATGCTCGGCTACACGCCTGAGCAGATCGACCAGCTCAGGGCGGGCGGCGCATTCGGGCCGCCTGCCTGAATAGGGGCGCGGAAGGTGTCGTCAGGATAGACGCCTATCCGCAAGCCGGAACGCGCCGCAGGCCAGGGGCGTCGGCTCGAATCACGCCCCGGCCACGATCATTCCCGCCAGAATGGCTTCCGGCACTCACGCTCGACATCATAGGCGTTGAGGCCGGCATCCTTCCTTTCGCGCGACGTCATGGTCGCCATCTCGGCGCGTTCCCGCAGCCGCGTGGTCCAGCGTTCGACCAGCAGGCGCCAGGTGGACGGATGGGCCGTCCGCGGCTCGGCCCAGGCCATGGTGCGCGCGCTCATGCCACCAACTCCGCCGGCGCCATCTGCGCAATGCCCGCGCCGAAGGACCAGTCCACCGGCGTGTTCTCCTGCAGCACCACCATGACATCCTCGGGCCGGATGCCGATCGCTTCCGCCCGTGCGGCGAGAGAGGCATAGAGCGCGCGCTTCTTCTCCTCGCTGCGGCCGCGGCGGAAGGTGATGTGCACCACAAGCGCATCCGCGCTGCGGTCCACGTCGAAATAGGTGCGGTCCATGACCAGCCGCCGCGGCGGGTGCTCGGTGATGATCTGGAAGCGATCGGTCGGCGGCACGTCCACCGTCTCGACCAGCGCGCCGTGCACGGCGTCGGCAAGGGCGGCGATGCGGTGCTCCGGCAGATGCTGCGGAATATCGATGCGAACCAGGGGCATGGATGGTCCTCCGTTGTGCCGCCTATGTCGCGCATCGATCAGGCTGCGATAATCGGCTATTCAGGACCGGTATTGATGAACTGGAGTCCGCAATGGGCCAATCCGACGACATGGCGGCGTTCCTGCGCATCGTCGAGCGTGGGGGCTTCGCCGCGGCCGCACGCGGGTCGCCGCTGACGCCCTCGGCCCTGTCGAAGCTGGTCCAGCGGCTGGAGGCACGGCTCGGCGTACGGCTGTTGACGCGCACCACGCGCCGCATCGCGCTGACGCCGGAAGGCGAAACCTATGCCGCCCGCGCCCGCGACATCCTCGCCCTGATCGAGGCGACCGAGACGGAAGTAACGGCCGGCCGTGGCCGCCCGCGCGGGCATCTGCGGGTGAACACAGGCACCGCATATGCTCGCCACCGCCTGATCCCGCTGCTGCCGGCCTTTTGCGCCGAATATCCCGACATCACGATCGACCTGACGGTGACCGACCGGCGCGTGGACCTGGTGGCCGAGGGTGCCGACGTCGTGCTGCGCACCGGTGCGCTCGAGGATTCGACGCTGATCGCGCGCAGGATCGCCGAGGGGCGGCGCGTGATCTGCGCTGCCCCGACCTACCTCGCGCGTCGCGGCACGCCGCAGCGGCCCGGTGATCTGCTGGCGCATGACTGCATCGTGCTGCACGGCCATGCACGATTGACGATCTGGCCTTTCGGCGACGGCGAGGGCATCGCCGCGCTGGCCGTACGCGGACCGCTCACGACCGACAGTGCCGACGCGCTGTGCGACATGGCCCTGGCAGGCCTCGGCATCATTCGCGTGAGCGAATTCGTCGTGCTCGACGCGATCGCCGATGGGCGGCTGGTACCATTGCTGGAGGCCGAGCACGCGTCGGAGGAGGTGCCGGTCTGGGCCATCACCGCGCCGGGCCGACACCGCATGCCGCGCATCCGCGCCTTCGTCGACTTCATGGCGGCGCATGCCGCGGCGTGATCAGCCCCGCGTCACCGCCTGCGGCAGGAAGGCCCCGTTGTAGTACGGCGTGACCGACGCCGGCCTGCGCGCCGCATAGACATAGGCGGGGTGGTAGATCATGTGGATGATCGCTTCCTCGCCGATCGCGATTTCCGAGGCGCGTGCGAGCAGCCCGTTTCGCTTCGTCTCATCCATCTCGCGCAGCGCCTCGGCGACCAGGACGTCCGCACGCGGGCTGGCGTGGCGGGTGCGGTTGGCGGTGCCGAGACCCTGGTCGCGGTCATAGGCATGCACCAATGCGCGATAGGCATAGGAAATGTTGTCCGCCCCGTACTGCGCGGCGAAGACGCTGAATTGCTGGCGTGCCGCGGCGGGGAAGAAGGCGGCGTTGGGCAGTGTGGCGACATCCGTGCGCACGCCGATGCGTGTCCAGAACTGCGCGATCGCCTGCGCCACCTTCTCGTCATTCGGATAGCGGTCGTTGGTGGCGTGCAGCGTCAGCTGGAAGCCGTTCGGATAGCCGGCCTGGGCGAGCAGGGCGCGCGCCCGTTCGGGGTCATAGGGTGCGACGCCAAGCGCCGAGGACGTGCCCGGCGTGCCATCCGGCAGCAGGTTGGACGCGACCGTCGCCGCCCCTTCCATCACCCGATCGACGATCGCCGCGCGGTTGATGGCGAAGGACAGCGCCTGGCGCACCCGCGCATCCTTCAGCGGGTTGCGGGTCATCGGCTGGCCATTGGCGTCGCGGATCTGCGGGGAGACGTCGCGGTCCATGTCCATTGAGATGTACATCACGCGCATGCCGGCGATCTGCGTGACGGCCAGCGCCGCGTCGCGCCGCAGTCGGGCGAGGTCGGCCACCGCGACCTCGTCCACCGCCTGCACGTCGCCGGCCAACAGCGCGGCCATGCGGGAGGAATCGCCGCTGATCACCTTGAAGTTCGCCGCCGCGAAGGTAGGCGCCGCACCGAACCAATGCGGATTGCGCTGCATGGCGACGAATTCGCCGAAGCGGTAGTCGGTCAGCGTATAGGGACCGGAGAAGATCTTCACCGTCTGGCTGTTGAAATCCTGCGGGCGCAGATTGGGGCCGAGCACCTTCGCGATGATCGCGACCTCGGTCATGTCCTCGGCCATGAAGGGGTAGGGGTTGGCCGTGTGCAGCAGGATCGTGCGCGGGCCGGTCACCTCGGTGCGCGTGATGGCGCGGACGAAGATCTGGTAGCCGCCGGCCGAACCCTCCAGCGTCGGAATCCGGGCGATGGAATAGGCGACGTCCTCCGCCGTGATCGGGCTGCCGTCGGAGAACTTCGCATCGGCGCGGATGGTGAATTCCCAGGCGCGACCGTCCTGGACCGGCCGCCATGACTGCGCGACACCCGGTTCCGGCTTGCCGTCCGGCGTCATGCCGATCAGCCGCGCATGGATGGCGCGCAGCAGGTTCTGCTCACCCGAGAGCCGGAACTGCGGGTCCATCGAGGTCGGGCTGAGTTTCAGCCCGGCGCGCAGCATGCCCGCCGCGTCGGCCTGCGCGGCGGCGGGTCGTGGCAGGATGGCCACGGTCAGGCCGGCGGCAGACAGGCGCAGGAATTCCGAGCGCTTCATGGCTGTGTCCATCCCCGTGATCGTTGCGCTGATCCTTGGGGATGGCGGGGATGGGTGCAAGGCGGAAGGAGCTGCGGCCCTTCGGCCGCCGTCAGCCGCGTTCGCCAACGCCGTAATAGAGCGCCACGGTATGCGTCGCCTCGGCGAACATCAGCCAGCGTTCGGCGAGCATGCCGAGCGTGACCAGCCCCGCAGCGACAACCACCAGCAGGCCGGCCAGCACGCCGCTGGTGACCAACGCGACGAGCAACAGCACCGCTGGCACCGCGAAGCCACCGAGCGAGGCGATCCGCCGCAGCCGCGCGGCATGCACGCGGCCGATGCGGAAGGCCATCTCGCGCAGCAGGTAGTTGGTCTCGGTATGCGGCGGGTCGAGCGTGCGGACCTTGCCGATGAAGCCGAGGCCCGTCGCGGTTTCCATCGTCGCGACGGGTGGTCCGGCATCCACGCTGGCCCAATAGGCGCGCTTGAGGACGAAAGCGGCCGCACCCAGCACGGCCGCGATCGCCGCGGGGGTCGCGGCCGCGCCCCAGAAGCCGGCCAGCATGGCCAGCAGCACCGCGCCGGAGAAGGCGCCGAACAGCAGGTAGCCCGGTGCGACCAGGGGGTGGTGCCATTGCCGTATGGTTGGCAGCGAGGCGTAGATCATGCCCGTGCACCACACCGTCACCGCCGCACCCGCCGCGGCCAGCAGCCCCGCGGGCAGGGCGACCCATTCGGTGTGGCCAACCACCGCGAGGAAGAACAGCCCCGCCGGGACGAAGGTCAGCACCGCCGCCACGCCTTCGCGCGACAGCCAGGAGGAACGCCACTGGCTGAGCGCCCGCCAGGCGCGTTCCGGCCGCCCGAGATGCGCCGTGGAGGACAGCAGCCCGAGCATGACCAGCACCAGCGCCAGTCCGATGGCGAGCACGCCGAACCCCGCCGAGCGCGGCACCAGCCCCAGCGCCCGCAGCAGACCCATCCAGAACAGCAGCCCATAGCCCGCACCCGAGGCCACGGTGAAGAAGATGATGGACGGAGCCGGATTCATCGGGACAGCACCTTGTCGACCCAGCGCAGCAGCGGGTTCTTGATCTGCGAGGGGAGCGGGCCGGCATCGCGCGGTGGCCCGGCATCGATCTTCGGTGCACGGCGTGGCGGCAGGTAGCGATTGACCGGCTTGTAGTCGAGTTCGGGCATCAGCCCGTAGCCGCCACGATCGGCGACCAGTTTCGACACATCGCTGTCGGGATCGCCCAGGTCGCCGAAATGCCGCGCCTGGGCAGGGCAGGTGGATACACAGGCCGGAACGCGGCGTTCCTCGGGGATGGTCTCGTTGTAGATGCGGTCGATGCACAGCGTGCACTTCTTCATCACGCCGGCATCATCGTCGAATTCGCGCGCACCATAGGGGCAGGCCCAGGCGCACAGCTGGCAGCCGATGCAGATGTCGGTGTTGACCAGCACGATGCCGTCCTCGGCGCGCTTGTAGGACGCGCCGGTCGGGCAGACGGTCACGCAGGCCGGCGTCTCGCAATGCATGCAGGACCGCGGGAAATGGACCGTGCGGCCATCCTCCCCGTCACCGGCTTCGTAGGAATGGACGCGGTTGAACCACACGCCTTCCTGGCCCGCGGAATACGGGTTGTGGTCCGGCAGCGGCGCCATGTGCCCGCTGGTGTTCCATTCCTTGCAGTTGGTCGCGCAGGCCTGGCAGCCGACGCAGGTGTCGAGGTCGATGACGAGGCCGAGCTTCTTCGCCCCCGGTTGCGGCAGCGAGGTCATGGCTTCTGTCCTCCCGCATTGAATCGCAGGATATCCGGTGGTTCAGGCATGTCGGTCGGCGGCGTCAGAAGGGTGGGGAAGGGCTCGGTGACGCCCTCCTCGCCCGGGGCGCATTTGGTGACCTTCACGCGCAGGTCGTACCAGGCGGCCTGGCCCGTCACCGGGTCGGCATTCGCCAGGCGCGGGCCGGTCTGCGCCGGCAGCCACTCGCTGATGACGTGGTTCAGGAGGAAGCCGCGCTGCGATTCCGCCGCATCCGGGGACAGCATCCACGCCCCCGCCCGCTTGCCGATGGCGTTCCAGGTCCAGACCGTGTCGCGATTGACGCCTTCCATCAGCGACAGCTGCGCCTTCACCCGCCCGTTGCGGCTTTCCACCCACACCCAGTCATCCTGGGCGAGCCCTTCGGCCGTGCCGCGCTCGCGCGACATGTACAGCTTGTTGGAACCGTGGATCTGCCGCAGCCAGGCATTCATCGATCCCCAGGAATGGTACATCGCCATCGGCCGCTGCGTGACGGCCGAGAACGGATAGGGGTCGGTGTCGTGCTGCTGCTGTTCGAGCGGCGCGTACCAGAAGGGCAGGGGATCGCAGTAGGTGCGGACGCGTTCGCGCAGATGCTCGGGCGGCTGCTTGGCGCCATGGCCTTCGGCGGCAAGGCGGAACTTCTGCAGCGGCTCCGACCAGATCTGCATGACGATCTGGTTGGCGTTGCCCATCATGCCCATCGCCTTGGCGTTATCCAGATACGTGCGATTGGCGTGCTTGAAGTAGGATTCCTCCGGCGCGAGGTGATGCCGCCAGAAGCAGCCATTGTCGATGTAGCGCTGCAACTGGTCCTGGTTGGGCTCGCCGACGCCCTTCTTGGAGCCATCTTCACCGCGCCATCCGGCCAGCGGACCAACGCCCGGCGTGCGCTGATGGTTCACGATGTAGTCCGGGTAGTCCTTGAAGCGTGGCGAGCCGTCCTCCTTCACGAAGGCCGGCAGGCCGAGCCGCGCGCCGATCTCGATCAGCACCTCCTGGAAGGGCCGCACATTGCGGTCGGGCTTGACCACCGGCTGGCGGATCGCATCGCCCGGCCCGTGCGAGGACCCGATGGGACGGTCGAGGATGCTGATCGCATCCCAGCGTTCCAGATAGGTCGTGTCCGGCAGGATCAGATCGGCATAGGGCACCGTCTCGGAGAAGTAGGCGTCCGAATAGATGACGTGCGGGATGACGTAGTCGCCATTCTCCTCCTGCGCCGTCAGGCAGCGGATCGTCTCCAGCGGGTTCATGGCGCTGTTCCACGCCATGTTCGCCATGAACATGAACAGCGTGTCGATCTTGTACGGGTCGCCGGCCGCCGCATGGCCGATGACGGAATGCATCATCCCGTGCAGGCCGAGCGGCGCTTCCCAGGAGAAGGAGTGGTCGATGCGTAGCGGCGTGCCGTCATCCTCGACCAGCAGGTCATCCGGCCCATGGGTGAAGGCGAGGATGTTGCCCGCGAGCGGCGTGTTCGGCTTGGCCCCCTTGCCGGCCGGCCCCGGTCCGGGCGGGATCGGCCGCGGGAAGGGCGATTTGTAGCGCCAGGAACCGGGCGTATCGACTGCACCCAGCACCAGTTGCAGGATGTGCAGCGCGCGGCAGGTGTGCATCCCGTTGGAGTGGGCGGAGATGCCACGCATCGCGTGGAAGGCGACGGGCCGGCCGACCATCGTCTCATGCTTGCGGCCCCACACATCCGTCCAGGGAATGTCGAGCGTCAACGTCTGGTTGAAGGCGACATCGGCGATCTCGGCCGCCAGCCGGCGGATGCGATCCGCGCTGAAGCCGCAGCGTTCGGCCACCGCCTCCGGCGCGTATTCGTCGCCGAGGTAGCGCTCGGCCATCAGGTTGAACACCGGCTTCACGGTGCGGCCGTCCGGCAGGGTGAAGTCGCCGACCAGCACGGCGCTGAGCGTCACGTCATCGGCGGCAATCGCGCCGCGCGCGCGGTCCCACGCCAGCGGCTTGCCATCCGCATCGCGCGCGAACAGCCCGTCATCCGCGCCGCCAGGGTTGCGCACCACCAGCCACGGAGCATTGGTGTAGCGGGCGAGGAACTCGCCATCGACATTGTCGGTGCGGATCAGCTCATGGATCAGCGCCAGGATGAACAGCCCGTCCGTGCCCGGACGGATGCCGACCCATTCATCGGCGATCGCCGAATACCCGGTGCGCACCGGGTTCACCGAGACGATCTTCGCCCCGCGCCCCTTCATCGCAGCGAGGCCGGTCTTGATCGGGTTGGAATCGTGGTCCTCGGCGACGCCGAAGATCATCAGGTATTTCGCGCGTTCCCAGTCGGGCTCGCCGAATTCCCAGAACGACCCGCCGATGGTGTAGAGCCCGCCGGCCGCCATGTTGACCGAGCAGAACCCACCATGCGCTGCGAAATTCGGCGTGCCGAACTGCGCCGCCCAGAAGCCGGTCAGCGACTGCGACTGGTCGCGCCCGGTGAAGAACGCCAACTTCTTCGGGTCCGTCTCGCGCACATGCTTCAGCCAGCCGGTGGCGGTGTCGATCGCCTCCTCCCAGCTGATCTCGGCATATTCACCCGACCCGCGCGGCCCGACGCGCTTCAGCGGCGCCTGCAGCCGCGCCGGCGAATACTGGGTCATGATCCCGGCGCTGCCCTTGCCGCAGAGCACGCCCTTGTTCACGGGGTGGTTCGGATTGCCCTCGATGTAGCGGACGCGACCGTCCTTGAGATGGACGCGGATGCCGCAGCGGCAGGCGCACATATAGCAGGTGGTGGTCTTCACCTCGTCGCCGATGGGCGCCGAATAGATGATCCTGTCTGTCGCGCCACCATCCGCCGGCATGGTCTTCCCCTGAACCTTAGTGCCCGGAGTAGCGCATGCTCCGCCGCTCGCGCAAAGGGGGGTGCCAGAGCTTGCGAATCGTTCTCAGTCAGGGATTCCTGCCGGCGGAGAAGGCCAGCGTCATCTCATCCGTCCGCGCCTCATAGGTGATGCCCTGCCGCATCGCCCAGGTGTTCACCTGGAAATACAGGGGGATCAGCGCAGTCTCGTCGCGGATCGCCCGGCGCGTCGCCTCCTGCGTCAGGCGTTCGCGCTCGGCATCGTTCATCGTGCCGCCGGCGCGTTGGATGAGCGCGTCGATCTCCGGGTCGCTGAAGCGCCCGCGATTCGCCGTGCCCATGCCCAGCGCGGTGTCCCAGGAATGGATCTGCGGCACCAGCATCCCCAGCACTTCGGGGTTGGGCGAGAAGCCAGCGAGATTCACCGAATATCGCAGCTGCGCCGCCTCGGTCAGCCAGACGCCGCGCGGCTTCACCTCGACGGTGGCCTGCACGCCGATGCGCGTCCACATCTGCGCGATGGCCTGCACTACCTGCTCGTCATTCACGAAGCGGTCATTGGGTCCGTTCACCTGCACGGCGAAGCCGCGCGGGAAGCCGGCCTCGGCCAGCAGGCGCCGTGCGCCATCGGCATCGAAGGGCGGCGGGGTCAGGTCGGGCGAGGTGCCGAAATACCCCGCCGGGCCGAGATCGCCCGCCGACACCGCCTGACCCTGCAATGTGCGGCTGACCAGCGCATCGCGGTTGATGGCGATGGACAGCGCCCGGCGCACCCGCGGATCACGGAGCGGGTTGCGCAACGGCGAACCTTCCGGGGCGCGGACATGCGGGCTCTCCTCCCGCCCCGAATCCAGCGTCAGGAAGATCAGCCGATTGGACGGGCTCTGCGCCGTGGCGAAGCGCGGGTTGGTTCGGAAGCGTTCGAACTGCTCGGGCGGGATGATCTCGATCAGGTCCACATCGCCCGATTGCAGCGCCGCGACGCGTGCCCCGGCATTCGCGATGGGGCGGAATTCCACCGTGGGGAAGGCGGGCGGCGTGCCGGTGAAGGCATCGTTGCGCGCATATCGCGCCGGCTGCCCCGGCTGCCAGGACACCAGGCGATACGGCCCGCTGCCAATCATCGCCGAGCCGTCATTGAAGGCCGCCGTCGTCAGACCGTCCTGCTTCGGCACGATCATCACCAGCGCCAACTGGTTCAACAGCAGCGGCGTCGGCCCATTGGTGCGCAACCGGATGGTGTGCGGCCCGATCGATTCCACGGCCGCAACGGGTCGCGTGGCATAGCGGAACGACGATGGCGAATTCGGCACATCCCCCGCACGGGCGATGGTGAAGGCGACGTCCTCCACCGTGACCGGGCGGCCATCGGAGAAGCGCGCATTCGGGTCGAGTTCCAGTTCCCAGGTGGTGTCGTCGACCACCCGCCAGGACCGTGCGATGGCCGGCCGCAGGATCTGGCGGTGGTCCTGTTCCACCAGGGGCTGGAACACATGCCGGGCGAAGGCGACGTTGGTGATCAGGCTGGCGTAATGCGGGTCGAGGCTGGTGGGCCCGGCCTCGACCCCGATCCTCAGCGACGCGCGGTCCTGCGCCTGGACGGCGAGGGGAGAGAAGGCCGCCACGGCGGCGAGCAGCAGGCGTTTCATGCGGCGTCCTTCCCGGACATCAGGGGACAGAGATCGCAAGGCGCGGAGCCCGCGCGCGGCAGCCAGCCGCCGGGGACGCGCGTGAAGATGGGCGTGGCGAAGGCAGCGCGCACGGGAATATCTGCGGGCCATATGCCGCGCCAGCGATCGCCCTGCGCCATCGCCAGCAGCAGCCCCGCCGGCCGCAACCCCGCGCGTTCCAGCAACGCCACGCCCGCCAGCGCCGAGGTACCCGTCGAGATCACGTCATCGACCAGTAGCACACGCCTGCCCGCCAGCCGCGGCAGGATGCGCGGATCGAGCCACAGCCGCCGCTCGGTGGGCGCGGTGGAGGATGAGGCGGGCACCGACAGCGCCTCCTCATACCAGCGCTTGCGCGACCATCCCGGGGCGACCCAGTTGGTGTGGCCAAGCGCTTCGGCGACCAGCGGAGCGAAGACCTGGCCCAGCGTCGGCAGGCCGACGACGACCTCCGCCCCGATGTCGCGCGCGGCCTCGGCCATCCAGCCGCCGATCCGTTTCGCCACCGGGATCGCCGCCTGGTTGGCGATGAAGCCCGCGACGGCGATTTCCCCATAGTCACGCAACGGCAGCACCAGCCGCGACCCGTCGGGCATCGGCGCGGGAAAGTGGTCGGTGAAGGGGCGGTCATCGCCGGTCGCGGCGATGAATCCCTGCCAGAACTCCATGACGTCAGCCCGTGGTGAAACGGCCTCCAGCGTGGCATCTTCGCCGCAGCGCAGCAACGGAGGCCGACCATGCCCACGCCGGAGGATTTGTCACCCCTCGCCGAGGACATGACCGCCTGGCGCCGGGACTTCCACCGCCATCCCGAGCTCGGCTTCGAGGAAGCACGCACAGCCGGCATCGTCGCCGACCTGCTGCGGCAATGGGGCATCACGGTCGAGGCCGGCATCGGCGTGACCGGCGTCGTCGGTACGCTGACGGGGTCGCGCGGATCCAGCGGCGGCAATCGTGCCATCGGCCTGCGTGCCGACATGGATGCGCTGGCCATGCCGGAGATGACCGGCGCCGCCTATGCCAGCACCGTGCCGAACACGATGCATGCCTGCGGCCATGATGGCCACACCGCGACGCTACTGGGTGCCGCGCGCTGGCTGGCGGCCAATCGCGACCGCTTTGGCGGTACCGTCCACTTCATCTTCCAGCCGGCCGAGGAATCCCTCGGTGGCGCCGCGCGGATGGTGAAGGAAGGGCTGTTTGACCGTTTCCCCGTCGATGCGGTCTACGGCATGCACAATCTGCCGGGCCTGCCGGTCGGCACCATAGCGGTGCCGAAGGGGGCGGTGCTGGCGTCGTCGGATACCTGGGAAGTGACCTTCCGCGGTGCCGGCGTGCACGGCGCGCGGCCACATCTCGGCACCGACGCGCCGCTCGCCGCCGCGCAGTTCATCGCCGCCCTGCCGATGATCGTGGCGCGCGAGATCGATCCGCTGCAGGCCGCCGTGCTGTCGGTCGGCCACATGGCCGCGGGTGCACGCCGCGCCCCCAACGTCATCCCATCGGAAGTCTTTCTCTGCGGCACGGCGCGCGCCTTCAACGAGGCGGTCCGCAGCCACCTCGAGGCGCGGCTGGTCGAGGTTGCCAACGGCATTGCAGCCACCTGCCGCGTGCAGGCCGAACCGCGCTACATCCGCCGCATCTCCCCCACCATCAACCGCGCCGAACAGGCCGCGGTGGCGGTGCGGGCAGCGCGTTCGGCGGTCGGCGACGCGATGACGCTGGACGACCATCCGCCGCTGACGCCGGGTGAGGACTTCTCCGAATTCCTCGCCGCGCGCCCCGGCGCCTATGTCTGGCTCGGCACCGGTGATCCGGCGCATCCCGAAGGCTTCCACCACAACCCGCATTTCGACTTCAACGATGCGGCGCTGCCGCATGGCGCGGCGTTCTGGTGTGCGCTGGTCGAACAGGAACTGGCGTGACCCGCCGCGTCTGCGTCATCGACACCGACCCCGGCACGGATGACGCGGTCGCGCTGTGGCTGGCGCTGGCCTCGCCGGAATTAGATGTTCGGCTGGTCACGGTGGCGGGTGGAAATGTCGGGCTCGGCCATACGCTGCGCAATGCGCGCGCCATCGTCGGGCTGGCCGGACAGGCCGTGCCGATCGTGGCCGGTGCGGAAGGCCCGTTGCTCGGTGCCTTCCGCTCCGAGACCCAGGTCCACGGCGCCGACGGCCTTGCCGGCGTCGCGCTGCCTGAAGGCCCGCCGGCCACACCCGGCATCGCCGCTGATGCGATCCGCGCTCTGCTGCGCGCGGAAGTCGGCGTGACGCTGATCGGCATCGGCCCCGCGACCAACCTTGCCTTGGCGCTTGCGACCGAACCGGCGCTGATCGACCGCGTCGCGGAGATCGTGCTGATGACCGGCGCCTGGTCGGAGGGCAACATCACGGCATCGGCCGAATTCAACGCCTGGTCGGACCCGGAGGCGCTGGCCATGCTGCTGGAATGTGGCCGGCCGGTGACGCTCGCGACGCTGGAACTGACGGCGCAGGCCTTGGTGACGCGCGAACGCATCGACGCCCTGCGCGCGGCCGGCGGCGGCGCCTGCCTCGATGCCACCGCGCGTATCATGTCGGGCGTGCCGCCATCGCGTCGCTTCGCCCATCGTGGCCACCCGCTGCACGACCCATGCGCCATTGCTTGGCTGATCGACCCCACGCTGTTCACCCATCGCGACGTGCATGTGCATGTCGAATGCGGCGGCGTCGCGCGCGGGCGCACCGTTGTCGATCGCTGGGACCGTAGCGGCCTCGCGCCCAATGCGCGGCTGCTCGACACGCTCGATGCCGAGGGCTTCTTCTCGCTGCTGACGGAGCGTCTCGCCGCGCTACCGTGACTGCGAGGCCCGATTCGTTGACCTGCGTCGAATCGGCGGCGCGAAGCGCGATCGCGCGCCGATCGGCCAATGTTGCCGATGCCGCGCTGCACGGCGCGCAAGCCAGGCGCACGCATGGCCGCGTCGGCGCCTGCCTCAAACCAAACGCGCGCTTCACCAAGCCTTAACCCTCGTTCCCTCAAATGGCGTCGAGGGCCCGGACCGGCGCTCGCGACGGCCGACAGACCGCCAGCGGCGCCGGGGAAGGGACCGCTCGATGGCTGGCAGGATGCCTGGCTCGAAACCCCCCTCGCGCGCCGCGCTGGCGCGCGTGCCCGGAGTGACCACCATGATGCATTTGATCGCGGCGCGCATGCAGGCGCTGAAGGCCGACACGCGGGGCGTGACGGCGATGGAATACGGGCTGATCGCGGCCTTCATCGCGGTGGCCATCATCGGCGGGCTGACCCTGCTCGGCGGCAACCTCGATGCCATGCTGAACGGCATCGCCGCGAAGTTCGTGGCCCCGGCGTAAGGCCTGCGGGGTGGCAGGGGAAGGACCTGCCGCCCCGTGCCGCCCCCGGCTCAACCCTTCCTTCATGCGGACCGGCGATGATCGCTGCGATGGTCCCGCTTCCCCCCGACATCCTGGCCCTAGCCTTGGTCGTCCTCGCGCTGCTTCTGCTGCTCGCGGCCGCGCTCGGCGATATCGCCTGCCGCCGCATTCCGAACCGGATCGCCTCGCTGGTGGCCTTGGTGGGGCTGCTGCGGCAGGGGCTTTCGGGCGGCGCTGTGCTTGGCGTGGCGCTGCTGCTGGCGGGGCTGGTCTTCCTCGGTGCGGCCCTGCTTTGGTTGCGCGGTGCGCTTGGCGGGGGCGATGTGAAGCTGCTCGCCGCTGCTGCGCTGCTGGTGCCGCCGGCGCTGGTTCCGACGCAACTGCTCGCCGTGGCGCTGGCGGGCGGCGCGCTCGCGCTTTTCCATCTCGGCTTGCGTCCGCTGCTGCGCGCGCCGAGCCCCGGTGGCCTGCCGCGCGGCAGGCTGCGCCGCGCCCTGCGGCGGGAGGCTCGGCGAATCCGCAAGGGTGCACCGCTGCCCTACGGCGTCGCCATCGCCCTTGGCACCGCGATCATCCTGATCCGGCCGGAGGCCTGACGCCGTGGCCATGCGCCTCATCCTCATCGTGGTGGTGCTGGTCGGCGTGGCGGGCCTTGGCCTGCTTGGCGTCATCGCCATGGCGCCGACCCCGCAGGCCCCGCGGCAGGAGGCCGCCGCGCCGCCCGAACGCCTCAATGTCCTGGTCGCCGCACGCCCCGTGCAGGCCGGCACCCTGCTGAAGCCGGAAGACCTCGCCGCGCGCGAGATGCCAGCCACCGAACTGCCGGAAGGGGCGCTGCGCGATGCGCCGGACGCACGGATCGAATTCATCGGCGCCATGGTCCGCCGCACCCTGTCCCAGGGCGACACGCTGCGCTTGGACGCCGTCCTGCGCCCGGGCGAGAACGGATTCCTCGCCGCCGTGCTGGCGCCGGGCATGCGTGCCGTCACCGTCGGCGTCGATGCCGTCTCGGGCACCGCCGGGCTGATCTGGCCGGGTGACCGCGTCGACGTGATCCTGACCCAGGCCTTCGACGACAACGACGCCGCCCCCGCCCGCCGCGTGGCCGGGGAGACGGTGCTGACCGCCGCCCGCGTCATCGCCGTGGACCGCCACCTGGTGCAGGGCATGCAGCCCGGCGCGGTGGGCGACACGCTGCGCGACGCCAACCGCACCGTGACGATCGAGGTGACGGCCGACCAGGCGACGCGCGTCGCGGTGGCGACTCGGCTCGGCCGGCTGTCGTTGGCACTGCGCGCCGCCGGCACGCCCGTCGAGGAACGGCTGGACCAGCGCCCGGTCTGGGGCGGCGATGTCAGCGGCGCCTTCGCACCGGTGGGTGCCGCGCCAAGCGGGACCGGCGGGGCCGGTTCCACCATCCGTGTCTTCGGGGGCCCAGGACGGGTCGAGGAGATCCGCTTTCGATGAGGACGAACGCCCTGACGGCCCTTTGCACGTGGCTGGCCCTGGCCGCGCCGGCCCTGGCCCAACCCCAGGGCGACGCCAGCCTGCCCGTCGTGCAGTCGCCACCCGGCCTGCGCGTCGAACGCATGACGCTCGAAGCCGGCACCGGCCGCGTGTTGGTTCTGTCCGCCCCCGCGGCCAGCCTGTTCGCCGCTGATCCACGCATCGCCGAGATGCGTCCGGCCAGCCCCACCAGTGTCTTCGTCTTCGGCGTCGCACCGGGGCGCACGACGCTGGCGGCGATGGACGCGGCGGGACTGCCACTGGTGCAGTGGGAAGTGACGGTGCGCCCCTCCGCCTTCCTGCTGTCGGACATCAGCTCCGCCCTGCGACGCAGCTTCCCCGGCAACCGCACCCTGCGTGTCGAATCCGGCCCCGGTGGGATCATTCTCAGCGGCACGGTCAGCGCGCCGGCCGATGCTGAACGGGCGCAGACGCTGGTGCGCTCACGGCTCGACAATGAGCGCTTGCCGATCGACAACCGAATCGCCGTCACCGGCGTGACGCAGGTGAATTTGCGTGTGCGCGTTGCCGAGGTGTCGCGCGAGGTGACGCGCCAGCTTGGCGTGAACTGGCAGGCGCTGGGCAGTATCGGGCGGATCGGCACGCTGATCGGTGGACCGGCGGGGTTGGCGGCGGAAACACTCAACTTCGCCTTCGACCGCACCGCGCCGTCCGACCGTATCGGCGTCGGCTTCCGCACCGGCAATGCGGAGCTGCGCGACATCAACGCGGTGATCGACGCGCTGGCGCAGGACCGGCTGGTGACGATCCTCGCCGAGCCGAACCTGACGGCGACCTCGGGCGAGACGGCGTCGTTCCTCGCCGGCGGCGAGTTCCCCATCCCGGTCAGCCAGCGCGCCGACCAGGTGACCATCGAGTTCAAGCAATTCGGCGTCGGCCTCGCCTTCGTGCCGACGGTGATGTCGGATGGCCGTATCTCCTTCCGCATCCGCTCGGAGGTCAGCGAGCTGTCCGACCAGGGCGCGGTGCGTTTGCTGGCGGGCAACAACAACACCGTCACCGTGCCGTCGCTGACCGTGCGGCGTGCTGAGACGACGGTGGAGCTAGGGTCCGGCCAGGCCTTCGCCATCGCCGGGTTGTTACAGGATTCATCGCGCAGTACCGGCCGCGCGCTGCCCTATGCGGGGGAGGTGCCGATCCTCGGCGCGTTGTTCCGCTCGGATCGATACCAGCGGAACGAGACGGAATTGGTCATCATCATCACGCCCTATCTCGTGCGCCCGGCGGACAATCCGCGGGCGACGGCCTCGCCGCTCGATGGCTTCACCCAGCCCAACGATGTCGAGCGCATCCTGCTGCTGCGCCAGACCGGCCGCCCGACGGCTGCCCCGCCGCGCAACCTGTCGGGTTCGCCCGGCTTCGTGCTGGATTGAGGAAGGCAGCGATGCGCCATGCGCCCGTCATGCTGCTGGTCTTCGCAGTCGCCGGCTGCGCCGCGATCGACCCCTACACGCGCGAGGGCGTGTGGCGGCCGCGCGGCGCCAATGATGCCAATCTGCGCCTGCATGTCGCCGACCCGCTGATGCTGGACCGCGGCGTGGACGATCCGCGATCGGACGGCCAGACGACGATCGCGGCCATCCAGCGGCTGCGGACCGGCCGCGTGCATCCGCTCGCCGCCGCCTCGGTCGCGCGGTTGCAGGCAACCGGCACCGCGGGAGCGGCGCCTTCCGGCGGGAATGGCGATGGCGGGCGTTGACGGACCCGACCGCGTCGAGCCGGGGACCGCCCAGGTCTCATCGGCGCCGGCCGATCGCGCGCCGCTGGTCGCCTTCGTCACGGATGCCGACTCCGATGCGGTCCTGCGCGAGACACTGCTCGCCGAACTCGGGGAGGGGGCGGAAGTCCGTCGGGGCGACGTCATCGCCGCGATCAGGTCGCTCAAGCGCAGCGCCACGCCGCAGGCATTGATCGTTGATGTGACGGGCGTGGAGCAGCCGCTGACCGCGCTCGAGGAACTGGCCCTGGTGGTTGAACCCGATGTCCGCGTGTTGGTGGTCGGGGAACGCCAGGATGCGGCCTTCTACCGGCAACTCACGCGCGGCCTCGGCGTGCTGGAATACCTGTTCAAGCCGCTGACGCAGGAGATGGTGGCACGCCATCTGCTGCCCTATCTGCGCCAGGGCACCACGCCGCGCGACATGCATCTGCGCGGCGGGCGCGTCATCACCGTCACCGGCGTGCGCGGCGGGGTGGGGGCCACGACGCTGGCAGCGAACCTCGCCTGGCACCTGGGCGAGCAGGCGCGGCGTCATACCGTGCTGTTCGATTGCGACCTGCATGGCGGGGCGTCGGCGCTGTTGCTCGGGGCTCGCACCACCAGCGGGTTGCGCGCCGCCCTGGAGCATCCCGAACGCGTCGATGAACTGTTCGTCGAACGCACCGCCCAGCCGGCCGGTGAACGCCTGCATGTCATGGCCGCCGAGGAAAAGCCGCTGGAACCGGTGCTGGCCCGACCCGGCGCGGCGGCGAAGCTGATGGCGATGCTACGCCGGCGCTACAACTTCGTCGTGGTGGACCTGCCGGCGCGCAGCGGCCCGATTGCGCGCGAGATCCTGGACATGGCGCATCAGCGCGTCCTCGTCACCGATGCGACGCTGGCCGGCGCGCGGGAGATGCTGCGCTACGCCGCCATCCCGAATGCGCCAACCCAGTCGCGCCGCGCCGTCACCGTGCTGAACCGTGCCGGTCAGCCGGGCCTGCTGACCGCTGCGCAGATGAAGGAAGCGTTGGGCGAGGACCCCGACCTGGTCGTGCCCTGGCTGCCGAAGATCGTGCCGGCCGCGGCCGATCTGGGCGAACCCGCCGGCACGCGCCGCGGCCCCTTCCGCGCGGCGCTGCTGCGCCTGGTGCATGACGTCGCCTCGATCCGCGCCGAGGGGGAGGAGGAGGTCAGGAAGGGGCTGTTCGCGCGATGGTTCCGCTAGACCTGCCTGCTCCCGCTTTCGGTCGCATGGTCCGGCAGGACGCGCCTCCCGCCGTGCTGCCGCCGGAGGCCGAGCCACCCCCGGCACCCCCGGCGCCGCCCGCCCTCGCGACGCCGCAGCAGCGGCAGAAGGCCGAACTGCGCACGCTCTGCCTGGCCCGCATCGACCCGGCCTCGGTCGCCGCCCTGCCACAGGAAGCCCTGTTCGCCGAGGTCGAGCGCATGATCGCCGAGATCGCCGATCAGCAGCGCATCGGCCTGTCGGCCCGCGAACAGCGCGAGGTCGCGGCGGAACTCGTCGATGACATGCTGGGCCTCGGCCCGCTCGCTCCGCTGCTGGAAGATGAGACGGTCACCGACATCATGGTGAACGGACCCTTCCGCGTCTTCATCGAGCAGAAGGGCCGGCTCACCCAATCCGCCGTGCGATTCCGCGACGCCACACATCTGGCCGGCATCGCGCAGCGCATCGCCGCCCAGATCGGCCGGCGCATCGACGAAAGCAGCCCGATGGTCGATGCCCGCCTGCCCGATGGCAGCCGCGTCAACATCATCTTTCCACCGCTCTCGCTGCTCGGCCCCTGCCTGTCGATCCGCAAATTCGCCAAGCGCAAGATCGACTTCCAGCAGATGGTGCTCAACGGTTCGCTGAACGCGCAGATGGCGCGCGTGCTGGAAGTCGCGGCACGCGCGCGGCTCAACATCATCATCTCGGGCGGCACGGGGTCGGGCAAGACTACCATGCTCAATGCCCTGTCGCGGCTGATCGACAACACCGAGCGCATCGTCACCTGCGAGGATGCGGCCGAGCTGCAACTGCAACAGCCCCATGTCATCCCATTGGAGACGCGGCCCGCAAACCTCGAAGGCCGTGGCGAGGTGACCCAGCGCGACCTGGTCAAGAACGCCCTGCGCATGCGCCCCGACCGCATCATCCTTGGCGAGTGCCGCGGTGCCGAGGCCTTCGACATGCTCCAAGCGATGAACACCGGCCATGACGGGTCGATGTCCACCATCCACGCCAACACCACGCGCGACGCCGTCACCCGCATCGAGAACATGGTGCTGATGGGCCAGACCGCGCTGCCGGCGCGCGCCATTCGCCAGCAGATCGTCTCGGCGGTGGACATCATCCTGCAGATCGAACGCATGCGCGATGGCGTGCGCCGCTGCACCCAGATCACCGAGGTCTGCGGGCTAGAAGGCGAGGTCGTCGTGCTCAACGACATCTTCCAGTGGGAATACGAAGGCGAGGATCCTGGCGGCAAGCTGCGCGGCAGTTACCGCGTCAGCCGCGCCCGCCCGTCCTTCACGTCGCGGCTGGCCTATTTCGGGCTCGACCGCGCCTGGTTCAGCGCGCTGGAGGACCCCGCGCCATGAGCGGCGCCGCCGCCCTGCTGCTCGCCATCCTGCTCGGCCTCGGCCTGGCGCTGTGGGGCTTGCACAGCGCCGGCAGAAGCGGGCGGGGCCGACGCCTGGCAGCCCGCTTCGCAGCGCATTCCCTGCCGCATGCGCGGGTCCGCCTGGTCAGCCGCGTCGCCCAGCGCGCCCCGCAGGCACGCTGGCTGCGCTTGCCGGAACCGCTCGAACGCCGCCTGTCGCGACTGTTTGGCTGGGAGGCCGAACGCCTTGACCAGTATCCGGTCGCGCCGCCGCTGGTGGTGCTGCTGGTCGCGGCGCCGGCGGTGATCGGCGCGGCCTATGCGGTGACGCTGTTCGGCAAGCTGGCCTGGCTGCTGGCGCCGGCCCTCTGGGTCCATGCGGCGCGCTGGGCCTTCACCGCCGTGCATCGCAAGCGGGCCGCCGCGCTGTACAAGCAATTGCCCGATGCGCTGGGGATGGTGGTGCGCGCCGTGCGCGCCGGCATCCCGGTGGTCGAGGCGCTGCGCACCATCGGTCGCGAACTCCCCGACCCGACCGGGGCGGAGTTCCGCCGCCTGTCCGACCAGCTCGCCATCGGCATCCCGATGGAGGAGGCGCTGAAGCGCCTTGCCCGCCGCTCCGGCCTGCCGGAATACCGCTTCTTTGCGGTGGCACTCACCCTGCAGAACAGCGCCGGCGGCAACCTGACCGAAACGCTGGAGAACCTCGCCGACGTCGTGCGCAAGCGGGTGGCGACGCGGCTGCGCGGGCATGCGCTGGCATCGCAGGCGCGGGCCAGTGCCTATGTGCTGTCGGCCGTGCCGGTCTTCGCCGGCTGCGCCCTGCTGCTGATCAATCCGCGTTACGTGCTGGTGCTGTTCAACGATCCGCGCGGCAACATGGTGCTGGCTTCGGCCATCGCCTCGTTGGCTGTCGGCCTCGGGACGATGAAGGCGATCATCCGGCGGTCGCTGTCATGAACCGCATGATGCTGATGCAGGCGGCGGGTGCCATCGTGCTGGCGATGCTGGTCTGCGTCGCGTTGTTGCTGCCGCGGCTGCGCCGTGCGGAACGGATGCAGGGCCGCATCGCGGCGCTGCGCGGGCTGGCGCGGCAGAACCGGCCGGAAGCTGCGCCGCTGCCGCAGCGCATGGCTCGCGCGGTTGGCCAGGCGGTGCTCGCCAGCGGAATCGTCAAGGGCGAGACGCTGGCCGAATTGCAGCGCACCGTGACGGCGGCCGGCTTCCGCGGCGCGCGCGCCGTCACCGTTTTCATCGGCACCAAGGTGATGCTGATGATCGGGTTGCCCTTCCTGGCGCTGCCGCTATCGGCCGGAATGGCGCCGATGGGACGCAACCTGCTGGTCGCCGGCGCGGCGGTGGCGGGGCTGCTGCTGCCCGACATGGCGCTGCGCCGCCTGCGGGAGATGCATGCGAAGCAGGTGGAGCGCGGCCTCGCCGATGCTCTTGACCTGATGGTGATCTGCGCCGAGGCCGGGTTGCCGCTGGAAGCCGCCGTCGAGCGCGTCGCCACCGAGATGGCCGAGGCCAACCGCGCCGTCGCCGCCGAGTTCGGCAATGTCGGCACGGAGCTGCGCATCCTGTCGGACCGTCGCCAGGCGCTGCAGAATATGGGCGACCGGTCGGGCCTGGATTCCCTGCGGCGGTTGGGCGGCACGCTGGCGCAGACGCTGCAATACGGCACGCCGCTGTCGCAGGCGCTGCGGACGCTTGCGACCGAACTGCGGCATGAAACGCTGATGCGCTTCGAGGCCCGCGCCGCGCGGCTCCCCGCACTGCTCACCATGCCGACCATCGCATTCATCCTGCCCTGCATCTTCCTGATCGTCGGCGGTCCCGCCGTGCTGCGCGTGCTCGACATCGCCGCGCGTCCCTGAGCGTGATCGGTTCACATTCGTTCACCTATCACGCCGTAGCCTTTTGTTTGATCGCGTGATTCAGACCTTCGGTGCGTTCGCACCTACGGTCATCGCGCTCTGAGCCGAAGGAGTTGGCCATGCGCATCATTTCCGTCCTGCTCGCCGCATCGCTCGCCGCCTGCGCCAGCGTGGGGGAGGACGACCAGCGCCTGCGCATGGCGAGCGCCGCCCTGGCGACCGGGAACACCAGCGCCGCCACGGCGATCACCGGCAGCGTGGCGCAGGACAATCCGGGCGACGCGACCGCGCAGCTGCGCCATGCCGAGATGCTCGCCGGCAATGGCCGGTGGCCCGAGGCCGCCGAGGCCTATACTCGTGCGATACGCGCGGACGGAAGTTCCGCCCAGGCGCGGCTTGGTCTCGGTCGGGCCCTGCTGCGGGGCGGCGATGCGGCGGCGGCCGAAGCCGCCTTCCGCCAGGCGGTCGCCATGTTGCCGCACGAAGCCGGCGCGCAATCCGGCCTCGGCGTCGCGCTCGACATGCAGGGTCGCCAGCCGGAGGCGCAGGCCGCCTATCGTGCCGCGCTTGCGATCAATCCGAACCATGCGGGCGCGCGGACCAACCTTGCCCTGTCGCTGACGCTGTCAGGCCATGGCGCCGAAGCCGTGCGCATGATCGAGCAGGTGGCGCGCGCACCCCAGGCGACGGCGCGTCAGCGGCACAACCTCGCACTGGCCTATGCGGCCTCGGGCGATGCGCCGCGCGCGGCGGAACTGCTCGCTCCGGAATTGGGCGGTGACGCGAGCCGGGAAGCGGTGGTGGCCTGGCGGGCCGCGCTGTCCGGGTCATGAAGTGGCGTCGCGGCTCCATCATCCTCGAATTCACCCTGCTCGCCCCCGTGCTGATGGGGCTGATGATGAGCGTGGTGGAAGGCGCCTGGCAGGCGCTGACCGCCGCGACGCTCGACATCGGCGCGCGCGAGGCAAGCCGCTTCGGCGCGACCGGGGAGGCCGCGCCATCCTGGCTGCCGCCACCCGCGCCGGCGTCGCGGGAAGAAGCGGTGCGCCGCGTCGTGCTGTGGTTCGGGCCGCATGTGCTGAACCCCGACCACCTGTCACTGCGCGTCACCGCCTATGCCGGGCCGACCGCCATGGGGACCCCGGCGTCTGGCCAGTCCGGCGCCGGCGCGGCGGGGCAGACGGTGCTCTACGAGCTGACCTACCAGCAGCCCTTCCTGTCACCCTTTCCGGCGCTGGTGCTAGGGCGGACTTCGCTCGACCACACCTCCCGGATGATCGTGCGCAATGAACCTTTCCCGGCATCCTGACCGCCGGCGCGGCTCGGTCGCGGTCGAGTTCACCCTCGTCGCGCCGATCATCGCGCTGCTCGGGCTTGCCGTGCTGGATGTGGTGGATTTCCTGCGCGTCTCGCTGCGGCTGGAGCGCACCGCGGGGGAACTCGCCAACGTCGTCGCGCAGTACCAGACCTTGCGCGAGGCGGATTTCGCCACGGTCTTCGATCTCGCCGGACGCATCGCCTCGCCCTTTCGCGTCACGGATGCGGATGGGGCGGTGGTGGTCTCGGGCCTCGCCAACCAGGGCAGCGGGGTGGTGGTGCTGTGGCAACGCCGGGCCGGCGCATCAAGCTACCGCAGCGCCTATGGCAGCCAGGGCGGGGTGGCGACCATCCCGGCGCGTTCGGCCGACCTGGTGCTCGCGGTCGGGCAGGGGGCGGTGGTGACGGAGGTGTTCTACGCCCGCGAACCTTGGGTGCTATCCGGGCGGTTCCTGTCGGGCGAGCCCTTTTCCCGCCTCACGGCCTTCGCATTGCAGCGCCCGCGCATGGTTTCGATCCTGCGGGTTTCGGCGACATGAAGCGGCTGTGGCGTCTGCTGCGTGACCGGCGCGGTGCCGTCGCGCTGATGGCCGGGCTTTCGATCATCCCGCTGCTGACCATGGCCGGTGCCGCCATCGATCTGACGCGACTCTACATCCTGCATTCGCGCCTGGTCACCGCGGTCGATGCCGCGGCCCTCGCCGGCGCACGGGTCATCAATGAGCTGGATCGCGATACCCAGATCCAGCGCTGGTTCTGGGCGAATTTCACGCGCGACCGGCCGGGCGTCTCCACGGGTTTCATCGGGGCGGATGTGACCGCCTTCACCATCTCGGTCGATGAGACGAGCCGTGCGGTGCGCGTGCGCGTGCGCGCCGCCTTGCCGACCACCGTGCTACGCCTGTTCGGGCAGGATGCGCTGTATGCCAGCGTGGACCACACCGCGCGCCGGCAGGATCGGGGGATGGAGATCGCGCTGGTGCTTGACGTCACCGGCTCGATGGCCGGCACGGCGATGACCACGTTGCGCAACTCGGCGACGGAACTGGTGAACATCATCTACGGGCCGAACGAGACCATTACCAATCTCTGGGTCTCGGTGGTGCCCTATACCTCGACGGTGAATATCGGCCGGGGGCGCTCGAACTGGCTGGCGGCGGGCAGTCTCAATGCCTCGGCCTATGGCAGCACGGTCTGGCGCGGCTGCGTCTTCGCCCGGTCCCAGAACCGGCAGGACGAGACGGATGCACCCCCGACCACGACACCGTTCCAGCCCTTCCTGTGGCCCTCCACCGTCAACCGCTACAGCCCCAATCTCGGCGACAATGAGTGGACCAACAGCAGCATCACCGAGCCGAACCCGGAAAGCCCCCCGAGCGACACGACGCAGAACAACCTCGGCAACAACGCGAAGGGCCCGAACCTCGGTTGCGGCCGCGCCATCCTGCCGCTGACCGCCGCGCGCAGCACCGTGCTGAACGAGATCGCCAACCTGCGCGCGACCCATCGCGGCGGCACCATGGCCAATCTCGGATTGCAGATGGGCTGGGCGACCATATCGCCGCGCTGGCGCGGGCTGTGGGGATCGGCGACGCTGCCGCAGAACTACGACACGCCGTACATGGACAAGGTCCTGGTGCTGATGACCGACGGCAACAATGAATGGCACGACTGGGATGGCGGTGCGCCCGGCGCCTGCCGCAGCACCGGGTCCAGCCCGCCCTGCCGCACAATCTATGTCTCCGATGGCGATGCCGACATGACCGCCTATGGCCGGCGGCGGGAGAACCGGCTCGGCCTGCCGAACAACACCGCCGCCGCCGCCCTGGCCGAGATCAACGCCCGCATGTCGCGCCTGTGCACCAGCATCAAGGCGAATGGGGTCATCCTCTACACCATCACCTTCAACGTCACGAACAGCACGACACGCGACCTGTATCGCAACTGCGCGACGCAGCCGGAATATTACTTCAACAGCCCCGACACGGCCGCCCTGCAGGCCGCCTTCCGCGAAATCGCCGGCCAGCTCGCCAATCTGCGCCTGGTGCATTGAAAGCCTTGCCCGGCAGCCGGCGGCGCGCTACGGCCCGGACACAGCGTCCAACGGAGCCAAGGCGATGAACCGCCGCCACCTGCTGACCATCACGGCCGCCGCGCTGGCCGCGCCCCGCCTCTGCTTCGCCCAGGATGCCTGGCCCAGCCGCCCGGTGACGCTGCTGGTGCCATTTGCCGCCGGCGGATCCAATGACGTCGTCGCGCGCTTCATGGCGCCGGTGCTGGAACAGAAATTCGGCCAATCCTTCATCATCGACAACCGCCCGGGCGGCGGTGGCTCGCTCGGCATGGGCATGGTGGTGCGGGCGCGGCCCGATGCGCAGACCCTGCTGGTCTCCTCGGCCTCCAACCACGTCTTCCATCCTCTCGTTTCCGGCGATGTCGGCTATGACGTGCGTGAGGTGCTGGTCGGCGTCTCGATGCTGACGGACGTGCCGACCGTGTTGGCTGCCAATCCCGGCATCGGCGTCAATACCGTGCCGGAACTGATCGCCAAGATCCGGGCGACGCGTGGCGGCTTCGCCTTCGGGTCGTCCGGCGCGGGCACCTCGAACCACCTGGCCGGCGAGCTCTTCCGTATGCGCATGGACCTCGACATGACCCACGTGCCGTATCGCGGCGGCGGGCCGGCGCTGACCGACCTGGTGGCCGGCACCATCCCGATCGCCTTCATGAACCTGCCGACCGTGGCCCCGGCGGCGGAGGATGGGCGACTGAAAATCATCGGCGTCTGCACGGGCGAACGTGTCTCGGTGCGCCCCAACCTGCCGACGGTGATGGAGCAGGGCGTGCCGGATTTCGCCGTCCGGTCCTGGACCGGGCTGTTCGCCCCCCGCGGCACGCCGCAGGCCATCGTCGACCGGCTGGGCACCGCGGTGCGGGAGGCACTGGCCGCCCCGCCGCTGGTCGCACGGCTGACCGCGCTCGCAGCGGAACCGATCGTGATGACACCCGCCCAGACCGACGCCTTCGTGCGCCAGGAATACGAGCGCTGGGGGCCGGTGGTCCGCAGCGCCAACATCTCGGCGAATGGCTGAAAGCCCGGTGCCGGCGGACGGCGCGGATGGGTTCGCGCTGCTGCTGGCCGCGGCGCGCCGCGACGGGAGGCAGGTGACCCCGCCGACCATCCTGCCGGCGACGGCGGAGGAAGGCTACGACATCGCTGAGGCGGTCGCCGGTCACCTCGGCTGGCCGCGCTGCGGCTGGAAGGTGGCGGCGACCACGCCCGAGATGCAGCGCCGCCTGCGCGCTACCGAACCGACGCGCGGGCCGATCTATGCGCCCCTGGTGCAACCCTCGCCGGCGTTGCTGCCTTTCGCCTCGCTGGTCGATCCCATCATCGAATGCGAGATCGTCTTGCGCCTCGGCAGTGCCCTGCCGCCGCGGCCGGAACCCTGGACGGCGACGGAGGTGCAGGCCGCCGTCGCCGCCGCCCATGGCGGCATCGAGGTGGCGGAATGCCGCTTCCCGATGGATGCGTTGCCGCCCATGCCCGCGATCCTCGCCGATGGCGCCGGCAATGGGCGCTACGTTCTTGGTCCCGAGATCCGCGAGGCCGACCTTGAGGCGTTGCCGGTGACGCTCGAAGTCGATGGCGCGGTCCGCCGCAGCGGAACGGGGGCGGAGGCGATGGGCCATCCCTTCCATGTGCTGTTGTGGCTGGCCGAGGCCTTGCGCCGGCGCGGGCAGGGGCTGGCGGCGGGCGACCTGGTTAGCAGCGGCACCTGCACCGGCATGCTGCGCCCGGCCGCCGGGCAGCGGCTGCGCGCGCGCTTCGGGACGGGCTGCGAGGTCGTGCTCGACCTGCGTTGACGCCGGGCGGCCGCTGTCGCAGCGTCCGCGCAACGCAGCAAGGACCGCGCGATGAAGATGCCGACCCATGGGCGTTACGCCCACAGCGCCATCCCCACCCGCCCGACCTATGAATGGCCGAACGGCGCGCGGCTCGCGCTGGCGGTGTGCAACAACATCGAGGCCTTCGCCTTTCGCGCCGGGATGGGGTCCGACAGCACGGGCGCGGCGGCGCCGCAGGGCCAGCGCAACTACGCCTGGCGCGACTATGGCAACCGCGTCGGGCTGTGGAACATGCTCGACATGCTGGATGACCTCGAGATCCCCTGCGCGCACAACGTCAATGGCGCGGTGCTGGATGCCTGCCCGGAGATCGCGCCGGCGCTGGTCGCGCGCGGCGACGAGTTCATCGGTCACGGCCGCACCAACGCCGAACGCCAGGACGGCATGTGGGAGGAGGATGAGCGCCGGCTGATCGCCGAAAGCCGCGACGCCATCATCCGCCATGCCGGCGTCGCCCCGCAGGGCTGGCTTGGCCCTTACATCGCGCAATCGGCGGTGACGCTGGACCTGCTGAAGGAGGAAGGCTTCTCCTACGTCATGGACTGGCCGGCCGACGACCAGCCCTTCTGGATGGCGACACGCGCCGGGCCGATGCTGTCCGTGCCGTATTCCATCGAATTGAACGACAGCCCGGCGCAGGTCTTCCGCCAGCACACCGGCCGGCAATTCGCCGAGATGATCATCGACCAGTTCGACGAGATGCTGGAGCAATCGCGCAAGCGCCCGCTGGTCTGTTCGATCGTGCTGCACCCCTTCGTCGTCGGCCAGCCCTTCCGGCTGCGCGCGCTGCGCGATGCGCTGCGCCACATCCTGTCGCATCGGGATCGGCTCTGGGTGACCCGGCCTGGTGAGATCGCGCGCTACGCGGCGTCCCTGCCGCGCGGGGTGGTGCCAGGCTCCGAGGCGCTGTGATGAGCGGATCCGAGGAGCGGATGCCGGCCGCGGAAGGCCCGACCCCGGCCCGCCAGGGCGATGCCGACATCGAGGCGGGACGCGCGCGCGACTTCACGGGCTACGGTCGCAACCCGCCTGACCCGCGCTGGCCGGGCGGCGCGCATGTCGTCTGCAACTTCGTCATCAACTACGAGGAAGGCGGCGAATTGAGCGTCCCCGATGGGGACCCGAACAGCGAGGGCGCGCTGACCGAAGGCAGCACCGCTCCGGTGCAGGGCCGCGACATGGCCGCCGAATCGATGTTCACCTATGGCAGCCGCGCCGGCTTCTGGCGCCTGCATCGCATCTTCACGAAGCGCGGCCTGCCCTGCACCGTCTTCGCCGTGGCCCGCGCGCTGGAACGCAACCCCGAAGCCTGCGCGGCGATGCGCGAGGCCGGCTGGGACGTTGCCGGCCACGGGCTGCGCTGGGAAATGCACAACGCCTTCGACCGTGCCACCGAACGCGCCCGCATCAATGAGGCGACCGAGATCATCACCCGCTGCATCGGCGAACGACCGGCAGGCTGGTACACGCGATATGCGCCATCCCTACACACGCGCCGGCTGCTGCTGGAAGCCGGCTACGAATACGACAGCGATGCCTATGACGACGAGATCCCGTATTGGGTGAAGTGCGCCGGGCGCGACGCGCTGGTGTTGCCCTACTCGCTGGTCCACAACGATGTGCGCTTCCCGCGCATGGGCATGACATCCGGCAGCGAGTATTTCGACTACATGCGCGACGCCATCGAATGCGTGTTGCGGGAAGACCCGCCGCGCATGCTGTCCTTCGGGCTGCACAACCGCATCATCGCCCATCCCGGGCGTGCGATGGGGCTGGCGCGGCTGCTCGACTGGATCGCGCAGCATCCGCGCGTCGCGGTGATGCGGCGCGTCGACATCGCTCGCCATTGGCGCAAGGAACACCCGCCCGCATGACCCGTGACCTGCCGAACTGGCGCTCCCTTCTGTATGTCCCGGCTAGCGCCGAGAAGTTCGTCGCCAAGGCGCATGAACGCGGCGCGGATGTGGTGATCCTGGACCTGGAGGACGGCGTCGCCCCCGATGCGAAGGATGCCGCACGCGCCGGGCTGCCGGCGTCCGTGCGCAGCGTTCGGCAGAATGGTGCGGATGTGGTGGTGCGGATCAACCGGCCGCTGCGGATGGCGGTGCAGGATATCGCAGCCGCCGTCGCGGCCGGTGCGGATGGGTTGATCTGCACCAAGATGATGGGTGCGGACCATGTGCGGCTGTTGTCGGAACTGACGGCGGAATCCGAAGCGCGGGCCGGTCGCGCGATCGGGTCAGTCCGCTTCATCGTGCTGATCGAGGATGCGGCGGCGATCGCCCATGCGCAGGCCATCGCCGCGGCCGATCCGCGCGTGGTGGCGTTGGGGGTGGGTGGTGAGGACCTGGCCACCGACCTCGGCGCGGAGCCGACGCCGGATGCTCTCGACCTGCCGAAGCGGATCGGCGTGGTGGCAGCGCGTGCGGTGGGTGTGCTGCCGCTCGGCTTCATCGGCACGGTGGCGGGGCTGAAGGATCTCGATGGCTATCGCGCCATGCTGCGGCGGTCGAAGGCGATCGGTTTCGCCTGTGCCTCCTGCGTGCATCCCTCGCAGGTTGCGATCATCAACGAGGAATACGGCGCGCGCCCCGAGGAAGTGGAGCGCGCGATGCGCCTGGTCGCCGCCTTCGAGGCGGCGTTGGCGGAAGGGAAGGGCGCCGTCGCCTTCGAAGGCGACATGATCGACAAGCCGATCGTGGATCGGGCGCGGCGGCTGATCGGGCGGGCCACTTCCAATCACTCGCTCGGCGCATGACGGAAGAGCCGGAGGGTAGGCTGGCGTCGCCGCCGCCCTTCGTGGCTCGGACCAGCAAGCTCTATCAGATTTGGGAAACGGTCGTCATCGGGGGCGGGCTGTCTGCGTTGTTCGCCTCAGCCCTTCTGCCTGTCATGCCGAACGGCTCGTGGCAGGTGTTTGCCGGTGCCATGGCAGGTATTCCTCTTGCCCTGTCAGCGTATGTCGTTGTCTTCACGCCGCGCCGGGAACTGCGCATTGACGCGCGTGGCTGGTGGCTCGTGGGTTTCTCGGATGGGCCGGTTCCCTGGTCCGAGGTTTGGACCTACGATTTCGTTCGCTTGCGCGGCTTCAGCAAGAAGGTGATCAGCATGCAAATGACGATCCCTCATCGGCAGTCGCTGCGATGGAGGAAGCAGAGAGTGAGGTCCGGCGGACCACTGGGCCGCACGTGGGGCGACCGCAGCGTTGAGGTGGTTGCCGTTGGCTGGGACCAGCCGACATCCGCAATCTTCTCCGCATTTGAGAAACACATTGAAGCCGATAGGCAGCAGCGGAGGGCTGAAGTTCACACCACTGCCGTCATCCCACCATCCACGAACAGCAACTGACCGTGCACGAAGTCAGACGCCGGCGCGGCGAGGAACACTGTCGCGCCGACCAGTTCCTCGACCTTGCCCCAACGCCCGGCCGGCACGCGCTTGCACAGCCAGTCGGTGAATGTCGCGTCCTGCACCAGCGCGCTGGTCAGTTCCGTGTCGTAGTAGCCCGGCGCCAGCCCGTTCACGTTCACCCCGTGCTTCGCCCATTCAGCGCACAGCGTGCGCGTCAGCATCCGCAGCGCGCCCTTGCTGGTGGCGTAGGGTGCGATGGTCGGGCGGCCGAGCTCGCTCTGTACCGAGCAGACCGTGATGATCTTGCCGCGCCCGCGCGCCACCATCCGCTTGCCCGCGGCCTGGCAGCAATACCAGACGCCATCGACATTCACGTCCATGACGCGGCGCCAGGTCTCGACCGGCATCTCGGTGGAGGGCGCGCGCAGGTTGATGCCGGCATTCGCCACCAGCACGGACAGCGGGCCGTGCGCGGCCTCGATGGCCGCGACGCCGGCCTCGACCGCCGCGTGGTCGGTCACGTCGAAGGATGCGACGACCGCACCTGGCACATGGGCCCGCGCGGCCTCCAGCTTCGCCGCATCGCGCCCGTTCAGCACCACCTTCGCGCCGGCTTCCGCCAGGCCCTTCGCCAGCGCCAGGCCGATCCCCTGGCTCGATCCGGTGACCAGGGCCAGCTTCCCCGTCAGGTCGAACAGCGCGCGCGACATCGGCGTTTCCCCGTGCAATCTTCGCCGCAAGGCTAGGGGGAGGACGCAGGCATGGACAAGCCGGGGCTGCTGGTGGTGGGCGTGCTGCCCGATTGGGACCTCGAGGCGCTGGCGCGCCGCTTCACCCTGCACCTGCTGTATGAGGCACCCGACCGCGCCGCCTTCCTCGCGCAGCACGGCCCGTCCATCCGCGCCATCTCGACCAAGGGCGAACTCGGCGCCGACCCTGCCATGATGGATGCCTGCCCGAACGCGAAAATCATCGCCTGCTACGGCGTAGGCGTGGATGCCATCGACCTGCCCGCCGCGCGTGCCCGTGGTATCGCCGTGACCAACACGCCCGACGTGCTGACCGAGGAAGTCGCGGACATGGCCTTCGCCCTTCTGCTGGCGACGGCCCGCGCCATCCCCGAGGGCGATGCCTATGTCCGCACCGGCGCCTGGGCGAAGCAGGGGCCGATGCGGCTGGCCACGCGCGTCTGGGGCAAACGTCTCGGCATCGTCGGTCTGGGGCGGATCGGGCGCGCCATTGCGCGGCGGGCGGAAGGTTTCGGCATGTCGATCGCCTATTCCGGCCGCACGAAGAAGGACCTGCCCTACATATTTCACCCGTGCCCGGCCGCGTTGGCACCGCATGTGGACATCTTCATCGTCTCGGCCGCCGGCGGCGCCGCGACGGCGGGGCTGGTGGATCGGGCAGCGATCGAGGCACTGAATCCCGGCGTCATCTTCGTCAACGTCTCGCGCGGATCGGTGGTGGACGAAGCCGCACTGATCACCGCAATCCGGTCCGGGCGCATCTCCGTCGCCGGCCTCGACGTCTTCCACAACGAACCGGCCATCGATCCGGTCTTCGCGACCTTTCCCAACGTCGTGCTGTCGCCGCACCAGGCTTCCGGCACGGTGGAAACGCGCAAGGCCATGGGGGCGCTGATGCGCGAGAACCTCGACGCCCATTTCGCAGGCCGTCCGTTGCTGACGCCGGTCGCGTGATGCGCGCCGTCGTCATCCACCCGCCGCACGACCTTCGCGTCGAGGATCGCGCCGTGGCCGATCCTGGTCCGGGCCAGGTCCGCGTCGCCATCCGTGCGGGTGGCATTTGCGGATCCGACCTACACTATTACCAGCATGGCGGCTTCGGCACCGTGCGGGTGAAGCATCCGATGGTGCTGGGGCATGAGGTCGCGGGCATCGTCGATGCCGTAGGCGCCGGCGTCACCGGTATTGCGCCGGGCCAGGCGGTGGCGGTGAATCCGTCATTGCCCTGTGGCACCTGCCATTTCTGCCAGGCCGGTGAGCAGCAGCACTGTCTGGAGATGCGCTTCTACGGCAGCGCGATGCGCGACCCCCATGTCGATGGCGGTTTCCGCGAGGCGCTGGTCTGCGAGGCCATCCAGGCCATCCCGCTGCCCGAGGGCCTGGACACCACGACGGCGGCCTTCGCCGAACCGCTCTCGGTATGCCTGCATGCGGTGCGGCAGGCGGGGCCGCTGCTTGGCAGGCGCGTATTGGTCACCGGCGCCGGGCCGATCGGCGCGCTGACCATCGCCGCCGCAAGGCTCGCCGGCGCGCGGGAGATCGTCGCGACGGACCTGACCACCGCTCCGGAGAGGGTCGCGTTGTCCATGGGTGCGGACCGCTTCATCGCCGTCGGTGCCGCACCCGACGCGCTGGCACCCTTCGCCGCGCGCAAGGGATATTTCGACGTGGCCTTCGAGGCATCCGGCAGCGCCCCGGCGCTGCTCGGCATCCTGGCCGTGCTGCGCCCGCGCGGCACGATCGTGCAGATCGGCATCGGCGGCGATGCTGCTGTCCCGCTTTCGGTGTTGGCGGCGAAGGAGGTCACCTGGCGCGGCACCTTCCGCTTCCACGAGGAATTCGCCCTTGCCGTCGAGACCCTGGCGCGCCGCGCGATCGACGTCGCACCCCTGCTGACCGCGCAATTCCCGGTCGATCGGGCGGCGGAGGCATTCGCCCTGGCCGCCGACCGGTCGCGAGCGATGAAGGTGCAGATCGCGTTCTGATGGTCGCCGAAGGCCGCTGACGCCACGGTTCAGGGCTGACGGATCAAGGTGCCTTTCCCTTCCCAGGCCTCCCCGACAGGGGCAAGCGGCCCCCTGGAAACCATCACCCGACGAAAAGCACCGCGCTCATGACCGGTGCCCGAATACAATTCCCAGGCCCAAGACAGCCTTCAGGCTCCGGACCAACCATCACGCCCTGCGCCAGGTATAGGTTTCCAAAGGCCCACCGGCCTTTGGTGGGGGAGGTCCGGAGGGGGCAAAGCCCTCTCCGGCTCCGCCTGTCACGACGCAATCCCGCCAGGTATCGGGCGCTGCCCGTCCCCGATGCGCGTCACCCGCCGAAATGCGGCGCCCGCCGCGCCACCCCGCCGGCGAGGTCGAGCATCCTCTCCCGCCACCCATGCAGCGCGTCATCCCCTGCCAGCATCGGCAGCGCGCTGACGCTGCGCGCCCACATGAACGACCCGAACACGATGCAGTCGGCGTAGTCCGGCGCATCGCCTCCCAGAAAGTCGCGCCCGCGCAGCGCATGGCGCAGCGGCTGCAGGCTCGCGCGGAAGGCCGGCAGCCGCGCCTCCCGATCCGCCGTCACCTCAGCCAGTGTCGTGCCGAAGCGCTTCTCGCGGCTTTCGAAGAAATAGGCGCGGTCCTTCGCATCGAGCAGCGGCGGGATGTCGGACACGATCAGGCGCACCATCCCCGCCTGCAGCACCGTGTCGTTCCACGCCGCGACGAACACGTAGGGCGCCGGGTTGCCGCGCAGAAGCGGCACGGTTTGCGCGTAGGCGGCATCGAGGTATTGCGCGATGTCCCAGGATTCGGTCACCGCGCGGTCGCCATCCACCAGCACCGGCACCTTGTCGTGCTGCGCGAAGGCCAGGCGGTCGGTCTCGGTGAAGCGCCAGGGCACGCTCTCGAATTCCAGGCCCTTGAGCGCCAGCGCCATGCGGGATCGCCAGCAGAAGGGGCTGAACACCCGCTCGGCCTCCGTCCCGCACAATTCGTAGAGTTTGATCGCCATGTCCGGACTCCGCTGCGATGATCCTGACCGCCGGCGCGCTGTGCGCCGGCAAGGTTGCGCTATTCCGCGGCCTGCTTGCGCGCGGCCTCCCGCAGCACCCCCAGTCCGCGCAGCCGCGCGACTTCCGCAGCGCCGAGCACCGGTGTCAGGATCTCGTCATTGTGCTCGCCGATGCGCGGCGCCCGGCGCGCCAGCACGCCGGGCGTGGCGGACAGCCGTGGCACCAGCCCGTGCATGGGCAGCCAGCCGTCGGGCATGTCCTCATCCGGCACTTCGATCAGCGCCTCGCGCTCGATGGCGTAGCGATCCTTCTCGAGCATCGCGGTGTCCATGATCGGTCCGATGGTGACGCCCGCCTTGTCGAAATGCGCGAGGTTGTCTTCCAGCGTCCGTTCGCCGATCCACCCGCCGATGATCGCATCCAGTTCCTGCCAATGCTGCAGCCGGGACGGATTGTTGGCGAAGCGAGGGTCGGTGATCATGTCCTCCCGCCCGATGGAACGGAACAGCTTCTCCGTCATTCCCTGCGTCGAGGCCGACAGGCACACCCATCCGCCATCGCGTGTCCGATACGCATTGCGCGGCGATGTGTTGGTGGACCGGCTGCCGGTGCGGGGCTTGCGCTTCCCGCTGATGCGCCAATTCGCCACCTGCGGTTCCAGCACGCTGAACAGCGGCTCGAACAGCGACACGTCGATCACCTGACCACCGCCGCCTGCTTCCGCATGGCGCAGCGCGATCATCGCCACCGATGCGCCATATAGCCCGGCATAAGCATCGCCCATGAACATCGGCGGCAGCACCGGCTCGCGGTCGTCGAATCCGTTCACCGCGGCGAAGCCGGAATACCCCTCGACCAGCGTGCCGAAGCCGGGCTTGTGGTTGAACGGCCCGTCCTGGCCCCAGCCGGAAATCCGCACGACCACCAGCGCCGGATTGATCGCCAGCAGTTCGGCCGGGGCAAGGCCCATCGCTTCCAGCACGCCGGGGCGGAAGGATTCCACCAGCATCGCGGCATCGCGCACCAGCGCCTTCACCACCGCGATGCCTTCCGCCCGCTTCAGGTCGAGCGCCACCGACTTCTTGTTGCGGCAGATGGTCTTCCACGATGTCTCGACTCCGCCGACGCGCCAGGCGCGCAGCGTGTCGCCCTCGGGCGGCTCGACCTTCACCACCTCCGCCCCGTGGTCGGAGAACACCTTGGTCAGCACATTCCCCGCGACGAGGCGGGACAGATCCACCACCCGCACGCCGTGCATGGCGCCGCGTGCGGCCGGGTCGAAGGATTTGCGGTGGATGCCGGTCATGATGGTCCTCAGTCGAGTCTGATGTTCGCCGACTGCGCCACCTCGCGCCAGCGGGCGATGTCGGTACGCAGCATGGCGGCGAAGGCGTCCGGTGTTTCGGGGGAGGGGCGGGCACCCTCGCCCTGATACAGCCGGGCGAGATCGGGGTCGCGCAGCGCCGCATTCGCCTCGGCGTTCAGCTTCTCGAGGATCGGCGCCGGCAGGCCATGCGGCGCGAACAGCCCCCACCAGATCGCGATGTCGTAATCGAGCCCGCTCGCGCTCACCAGCGGTGCCGGCGGGGACCCGTCCGGGATGCCCGCCGCGCTGTAGGCGAGCAGCCGGACGCGGCCGTCGCGCACCACGCCGGCGGCACTGGGCAAGGTGGTTATCATCAACTGGATATGCCCCGCGACCAGGTCCGTCACCGCCGGCCCGGTGCCGCGATAGGGCACGTGGTTCATCCGCACGCCGGCGCGCAGGGCGAAGTATTCGGTGACGAAGTGGTTGATCCCGCCCGGGCCCGAAGTGCCGTAGTCGATCTTGCCCGGTTGTTCGCGGGCAAGGCGGATCAGGTCCTGCACGCTGTGCGCGGGCAAGTCGTTGTTGACGATAACGATGAAGGGGGACCGCGCGAGCAGCGCGATCGGCGTGAAATTCTCCAGCACGCCCCACGGCACGCGCTGCGACACCGAGGTGGTGGCGAAGGAGGAGGAGGAGACCATCAGCGTGTAGCCATCGGCCGGTGCCTGCGAGACGGCGGTTGCACCGATCGCGCCACCCGCGCCGGCGCGGTTCTCGATCACCACCGGCTGGCCCAGGCGCTGCTGCAGCCGTTCGGCCAGCGGCCGCGCCACCACGTCGTTCGACCCGCCGGGCGGGAAGGGCACGACGATCCTGATCGGTCGATTTGGCCAGGCGCCCTGCGCGTGCACCGCCGGGCTGGCCAGCGCCGCGCCCAACCCGATGGCGGCGCGGCGGCCGATGCGAATTCCGTTCATGTCATTTCCCCCGACAGGCTGGCATGCAGTCTCGCCGACCTGTCGCCGAGCCGGAAGACGCCAATTCCTCGCGACCATGCGGGCCGGCGGTCCCTTCAGTGCGGTGTTAACCCGCGCCTGGGACAAAGCGGAGCTGGTCCGAACGGTTCGGGGGAGATATGCGCCATGGCCGCGTCCACGGCCGAGCGTCCGTTGCGCGAATGGCCGCTCGAGCAATTGGCCGAGCAGGCAGCGCTGCACGCCAGGGATGCCCGGGCGCTGGCGACGCTGGCGCAGGAGGCGCGGCATCGCCGCGGACCCAGAGCCAAGGCGCTGGAGGCCCGGCTGGCCGCCATGATCGCCGCCTGCGCCGCGGCGCCTGTGCCGGCGTTGGACCCGGCGCCGCGGTGGCGTGCCATGCTCGCCGCCGCGGCACGCGAAATCACCACGCTGCGCGCCCGCCTGGCCGCGCTTGAGAATGCCCCGCCAGTCGCGGCCGAGGCGGGTCCGCACGGTCGTGTCCACCTGACCCCGGATGCCCCGGCCTGGCTGGTGACCGAGGTGCGCCGAGCCTATCGGCGCCGGTATCACCCCGATACCGCCACCGAACAACAGAACCGGCGCCGGTCGGAGGAAGTCTTCAAGCGTGCGGAGGCGGTGTTCGAGGCGATAGAGCGCATGCGAGGACCGTGACGGAAATTACGGCACTGCACGCGACTCCTCTCGGGGCGTCGCAACCACTGGAGAGTAATTCACTACCGCAAGTCTATGGAACTTGTCGTCAAGGCCTGCCAGTATACCAGATTGAGACGCAGTGGATGAAACGCTGGCAATGAGCTCGACAGGCTATGACATCGACCGGCGTTCGATCGGCAACTGGCCATCCGGCCGGCTGCTGGAGTTCGCCGAAGGCCATGCGGATGATCGGGAGTTGCTCGAATTCATCCATGGCGAGCTCGGCCGGCGTGACGCGTCGATCGCCGCGTCCGCGGCGCGGCGCGTATCGGAACTGATCGAACGTGGCCGGAACGGTGGCGGCCACGCCGCACTGGACAATGCCGCCGACGCCATCTCCACCGACGGCCGAGAGCAGATTGCGGCGCTGAAGGCGCGACTGGACCAGGCGGAACGCCGCATCCGGGAGGCCGAGACGCGGGCCTCGGCGGCCGAACGGGCGCTGGCGACCGAGGCGTTGCCCTCGCGCGGCGGCGGCCTGCTGCGCAGGGTCCATTTGGCCGAGACGGCGCCGACCTGGCTGGTGGATGCGGCGCGCCGCGCCTTCCGGCTGCGCTTCCACCCCGACCGCTTCGCCGACCCGGTGATGAAGATGCGCGCCGAGGAGACCTTCAAGGAGGCGGAGGAAATCTTCCGCCAGATCGCCACCAGCGGCTAGCAGCCGCGATCGACCGCGGTTCGACCGCGCCCAAGTAAGCCGGTCCCGCCATTTGTCCCATCGCCCATCGCCCATCGCCCATCGGCACCGGTCGGCCGAGCGGCGGCCCGTCCTGGAGCATGCGGCGTTCTCGGGCGTTCACGTCGCATGCTCCTGCACCGGCCCGGCGAGCATCTTCACCCGATCGGGTGAGTCCGCCTGATCGGCGTCGATTCTAGAGCGCGGCGGCGGCCTCCAGCACCTGCGCCGCATGCTCGGCCGGCTTCACCTTGCGCCAGATCCGCACGATCTTCCCATCGGCACCGACCAGGAAGCTGCTGCGTTCCATGCCCATGTAGGTCTTGCCGTACATCGACTTCTCGACCCACACGCCATAGGCCTCGGCGACCTTGTGGTCCTCATCCGACGCCAGCGGGAAGGCGAGGTTGTATTTGGCGGCGAACTTCTCGATCGGCGGGATGGCATCGGGGCTGACGCCGATCACCTCCAACCCGAGATGGCCGAGCTGCGGCAGCGCTTCCTGCACCCCGCAGGCCTGTGTCGTGCAACCGGGCGTATTCGCCTTCGGATAGAAGTAGATCAGATAAGGCTTGCCCTTCAGCGCGGCGGAGGAGACCTCCCGCCCGCCGCTCGCCTTCATCTTGAAGGCCGGCGCCTTCTTGCCTTCGGTCAGCTCGCTCATTCCCGATCCCCCTGTTGCGCCTCGGGGCGGCCGAGGCGGCGTTCGAACACCGCGCGGACCTCGTTCGCCCGCCGGGCCATCTGTGACTGGAGGGCCGGCAGGTCAACCGGCGCATCCTGCGGGTTCAGCCTGCGGCAGGCATGCAGCAGCGCCGCGCCGACGCTTTCGGGCAGCTGGTCCTCACGCCAGCGGCCCACGGTCAGGCGCAGCAGCCCACTGATGGTGCGCCACAGCCGTTCCGCACCGACCAGCGCGGCGGCCTCCTCCGCATCCAGCAACCCGGCCTCGGCCAGCCGGCCGAGAGCGATCCGCGTCGTGGTGGCGAGCACGCCGGGATGCTGCCGCGCATGGGCCAGCTGCAGCGCCTGGGCGATGAACTCCACCTCGACCAGCCCGCCGCGCCCCAGCTTCACATCCCACGGCCCATCGGGCGGCAGGTCGCGCAGCATTCGCCCGCGCATCGCCACCGCGTCGGGGATCGCCTTCCCGGCCACGTCGGGGCGCAGCAGCGCGGCGCGGATGGCGGCCTCCACCTTGCGCTTCAGCCCTGCGGGGGCGGCTACCACCCGTGCGCGGGTCAGCGCCATGCGTTCCCAGGTCCAGGCCTCCTCCGCATGGTACCGCTGGAAGCCGCTCAGCGAGACCGCGACCGGACCCTTCGACCCCGAGGGCCGCAGCCGCATATCCACCTCATACAGCTTGCCCTCGACACCTGGCGCGGTGATGCCGCCGATCACCTGGTGCGCGAGCCGGGTGAAATACTGGCTGACCGGCATCGATCGCGGCGGCGGCTGGCCGCGCTTCGCCTTGCCCTCGCTCGCCTCCGTCCCCGCCGCATGGTCATAGATCAGCACCAGGTCGAGATCCGAACCCGGCAGCATCTCCCGCCCGCCCAGCTTGCCGAGCGCCACCACGGCGAGCGCGCCACCCTTCACGCGGCCGTAGCGCTGGGCGAATTCGCTCTCGATATGCGGCAGCAGGCCGGTGATGGCGGCATCGGCCAGCGCGCTGCGCGCCTCGCCTGCCGCATCGACGTCGAAGGTGCCTTCCAGCGTGGCGGCATCGACCTCGAACTTGCCCTCAAGCACGAGGCGGCGGGCGTATTCCATCGCCTCCTCGACATGGCGCGCATCCTTGAGCAGGGCGGGCAGGGTGGCGGCGGAATTGCCGATGGTGCCGCCGGCGCCGACCAGCAGCCCCTCCAGCGCCGCGGTATGGCTGGCGAGGTGGTCGGCGAGTTGCGGCGCCGCGCCCAATATGCCGGCCAGGCGTTCCATCAGCGCCGGGTTGCGGGCGATCAGGCTCAGCACCTGCACACCCGCCGCCAGCCGGCCGAACACGCCATCCAGCCGGGCGAGCGCGGCGTCCGGATTGCGCTGCTTGGCGAAGGCGCCCAGCAGCGACGGCATCAGCGCGGTCAGCAATTCGCGCGCGCGCTCGCTTCGCGTCGCCCGCGTATGGCCGTGGTGCCAGCCGCGCACCATGGCGGCGACGGCCGAGGGGTTGGCATAGCCCATGGCGCGCAGCGTCGCGATGGTGGCCGGGTCATCCTCGACGCCGGTGAAGACCAGGCTGCCATGGGCGTCCTCGGCGGCGAGCGTCGGCTCGGCCTCGAACATCCGGCCATAGTGGCGCTCGACGCGCTTCAGGTGCTGGGTGAAGGCGGCGCGGAACGCATCCGCATCGGCGAAACCGAGGAAGGAGGCGATGTTGGCGAGGCCCTGCGCGTCCTCCGGCATGCGGTGCGTCTGCCGGTCGGCCACCATCTGCAGCCGGTGTTCCAGGTTGCGCAGGAAGACATAGGCATCGGCGAGGTCGGCCGCCGCGCGCCGGTCGATCTTGCCCGCCCTCGCCAGGGACGACAGCGCGCCGAGGGTGGTCGGGTCGCGCAGCCCGGGGTCGCGCCCGCCCCAGATCAACTGCAGCACCTGGGCGGTGAATTCGATCTCGCGGATCCCCCCCCGGCCAAGCTTCACGTCATGGCCTTCGACCTGCACGGTCTCGTGCGCGCCCTTGGCGCCCTTATGCGCATGGATCTGCCGCTTGATGGAATGGATGTCGGCAACCGCGGCGAAGTCGAGATGGCGGCGCCAGACGAAGGGGCGGATCTCGCGCAGGAAGGATTCGCCGGCGGCACGGTCGGCCGCGACCGGCCGCGCCTTGATCATGGCGGCCCGTTCCCAGTTCTGGCCCATGCTCTCGTAATAGGTGATCGCGGCGGGTATGGAGACGGCCAGCGGCGTCGCCGCCGGATCGGGCCGCAGCCGCAGGTCGGTACGGAAAACGTAGCCCTCGGTCGTGCGTTCCTCGAGCAGCCTCACGAGATCGCGCGCGATCCGCACATAGACGGCACCGGCCCGATCGGCATGGTAGGCTGCAACCGAGGGGTCATAGAGCACCATGAGGTCCACATCGGACGAGTAGTTCAGTTCGCGCCCGCCGAGCTTGCCCATGCCGAGCACGACGAGGCCGGAATTCCGCCCGACGAGGCGCGGATCGGTCCGCGCCGCGCCGGAAAGCCGGATCTCGCCCCGTGCAGCGGCATCGCGCAGCAGATGCGCGCAGGCCGCGTCGATCGAGGCCTCGGCAAGGTCCGACAGCGCCCCGGTCACGCGGTCGAGCGGCCACAGCCCGGTGATGTCGGCGACCGCGGCCGCCAGCGCGCCCTGCCGCTTGGCCTGGCGCAGCACGGTCGCGACCGCGGCGCGCGGCGTTGCGGGGTCGATGCGGCCGAGCGGGTCGAGCGCGCGGGCCATCGCGTCATCGGGCCCGCGTTCGGCCAGCGCCATCAGCGCCGCCGATTCGCGGATGGCGAGGTCGGCCAGGTAAGGGCTGTGCCCGCCCAGCGCATCGAGCAGCGCCCCGCCGGGCGCGGAGGCCGCGAAGTCGCGCTCCGCGGCGCCGCGTTCGGCGAATCCGCCCCGCGCCAGCGCGGCGGCGGCGGGGTCGAAGGGGCGGGGCAGGCGTTCGGTCGCGAAACAGGCCGTCATGGCCGGGCAGGGAACAGGTGAGGCGGGCCGCCGGTCAAGCCGGCCGCTTCCTGAACCGTCTGGTCCGGCTGGTGCTGGGCGTCGCGGTGCTGGGCGGCATTGGCCTCGGCGCGCTGGCCTGGCGCCTGCAGGAAGGCCCGCTGCCGCTGCCGATGCTGGCGCGGGAAGTGGAGGATGCCTTCAACGCCGATCGCGACGGCACGAGGCTCGAGATCGGCGAGGTGGCGATCGCCTGGTCGGGCTGGAGCGAGGGGCACCGCTCGCCGCTCGCCCTCACGCTGCAACAGGTGCGCGCCATCGCGCCCGACGGTTCGATGCGGGCCGAATTGCCGGATGCCTCGGTGTCGCTGTCGCTGTCCTGGCTGATGCGCGGCGTCTTCGCGCCCAGCGTGCTGGAACTGCGCGGCCTGACCCTGTTCGCGGAACGCTCGCAGGATGGCACGCTGCAGCTCGGCCTCGGCCCCACCGCCGAGCATCCGGCCGCGCCGCCACCAGGTGCGGCGCCGGCCGCCGACCCGCTGCTCGACCTCGCGGCGCAACTGATGCGCCCGCCCTCCGACAATACGCCGCTGGCCGCGCTGCGCCGCGTGCGGTTGACCGATGCGCAGCTGCGCGTGGTCGATGCCCAGTTCGGCCGGTCCTGGACCGGCGAGATCAGCAGCCTGGCCCTGACCCGGCGTGAGGGCGGCGGCATCGACCTCGGTGGCCAAGGCGCACTGGTGCTGGAGACCGGGCAGGTCGGCCTGCGGGTCCGCGGGTCGATCGACGGCGCCACCGGGCGCGGCCGCCTGACCATGGAGATGCCGGCGATCCGCCCGGCGGCGCTGGCCGGCAGCGCGCCGATCCTCGCCCCGCTCGCCGCGATCGATGCGCCGGCTTCCCTTGCGATCGATGTGCAACTGGATGGGCTGCGCACCCCGACCATGGCGCTGGCCCGGCTGCGCGTGGGCGCCGGCACCATCGCGCTGGGCCGCGAGGGTCGCGTCGCCTTGACCGCGCTCGACGCCGACCTGACGCTGGAGGAGGCGACGCTGCGGGTGGAGCGCGCGACGCTGCGCCCCGCGCCGGCGACGGCCGGGGCCCTGGCCGGCGCGCCGCCGGTGATCACCGCCCAGGCGGAACTGCAACTGGCGGAGGGCCGCTGGCGGGGCCAGGCCCAGCTGGGCATTGACCAGGTCGCGGTGGCCGACCTCGCCCAATACTGGCCGGTGGGCGTCGCGCGCGGCGCGCGCGAATGGATCACCGAGAACATGACCGGAGGCGTGGCCCGCGACGGCAGCTGGCGCGTCACCGCCGAATGGGATGCAGCCAGCCCCGCGCCGCGCCTGCTCAGCCTCGACGGCACGCTGGTCGCCGAGGATCTCGAGGTCCATTGGCTGCGGCCCATCCCGCCGGCGCAGGGTGCCTCCGGGCACGCCCGCTTCGGCCTCGACGCGATCGACATCGACATCACCGGCGGCATCCAGGCCGGCACGGCGATCGAGGTGCGCGAGGGGCGCGTGCGGATCGGCCTCGCCACCGACCCCGAGACGGCGGATCTGGACTTCGTCGTCGGCGGCCCGGCCGCCGAGGTCTGGACGCTGCTGCGCCATCAGCGGCTTGGCCTTTTCGCCCGCCGTGCGCCGCCGATCTCCGAGGTGCGCGGCACGCTGCGCGAGGCGCGCGTCTCGCTTGGCTTTCCCATGATCGCCGAATTGCCGATCGAGGCGATGCGCATCTCGGCGACCGGCCGCGTCAGCGACATCCGCATCCCGCGGCTGGTGCTGGGCAAGGATCTCGAACGCGGCAGTTTCGATTTCACGGTCGACCCGAACGGGCTGCGCGCCAACGGCACCGCCACGGTCCAGGGCATCGCGCTGCGCATCCAGCAGGAGGCCGATTTCCGCCCCGGCCCGCCGGGCCAGCTGGTCTCGCGCGAGATCGTCTCGGGCCGTGCGGAGGCGCGCCAGATCGCCACCTTCGGGCTTGACCCGCGGCCCTTCGTCGAGGGCATCGTCGGCCTCGACATCCGCAACGAGACGCGGCGCAACGGTGCCGGCCGCGTGCAGCTGCGCACCGACCTGCGGGAGGCACGGCTCGGCCTCGACGCGCTCGCCTGGTCCAAGCCGCCGGGCACCGCGGCGACCGGGGAGGCGGTGGTCGTGCTGCAGAACGGCCAGGTCACCGCGATCGACGGCATCCGGGTCGAGGCACCGGACGCGCTGCTGCGCGGGCGCGGCACGCAACTGCTGCAGAACATCCCGCAGCGCGTCGAGATCCAGCAGGGCCAGCTCGGCCGCAACCGCTTCACCGGGGAGATCAGCCCGCCCGGCGGATCGCGGGCGAACTGGGCGGTGACGATGCGCGGGCCGGTGCTGGACCTCGCGCCCGTGCTGGCCCGCCCCAATGCCACGGATGAAGCCGTCGCCGCCGATGCGAATGTGGCCGGGGTGGTGCTGGATGCGACCTTCGACCGCGTGCTGCTGCAACAGGACCGCGCGCTGACTGGCATCACCGCACGCGTGACGGTGGACGGACCCGGCGCGGTGCAGGCCGCGCAGGTGCATGGACGCGTCGAGGGCGGCGGCAGCATCGACTTCACCATCGCGCCCGCCGCGGGGCGACGGCATCTGCGGCTGACCAGCGACGATGGCGGCGCCTTGCTGCGCGCCTTCGGCGTGCTGCGCACCATCCAGGGCGGGCGGCTGCGTGTCGATGCATCCTTCGCCAGCGGGCGGCCCGGCGCGCCGATGGCCGGCTCGGCGGAACTGGAGGACTTCGCGGTGCGCGACGCCCCGGCGCTGGGAAAGCTGCTGCAGGCGATGTCGGTCTATGGCCTGTTCGAGGCGCTGTCCGGCCAGGGCCTGGGCTTCGCCAGCCTGACCGCGCCCTTCACCCTGTCGCGCGACGCGCTGCTCCTCGACAATGCGCGGGCCTTCTCGGCCTCGCTGGGCCTGACGGCGCGGGGGCGCATCGACCGCCAGCGCGAGACGATCGACATGGAGGGCACCATCGTGCCCGCCTATGTCTTCAATTCGCTGCTCGGTCGTATCCCGATCTTGGGGCGGCTGTTCAGCCCCGAGCAGGGTGGCGGGCTGTTCGCCGCGACCTACCGGATGCGGGGGCCGATGGCGGACCCCGCGGTCAGCGTCAATCCGCTCGCCGCGCTGACGCCAGGCTTCCTGCGCGGCATCTTCGGCATCGGGCAATCCGACGTGGATGCCGCGCCACCGCAGGGCGGGCGGTAGGACGGATCGCGGCCGCGCGGACCCGCCCGGCCTGCGAAGATGCCGGGCCGGAGCGGTTCCACCATCCGGCGAACCGCTCTAGCCTTGCCGCACGGCAGCAACGCGCGCAGCGCGGCAAGGAGCGGGACATGACGGGCATTGCGAAGGGTGCTGAGGAACTGGCCCTGATGGAGGCGGCCAAGCGCGTGCTGCCCGGTGGCGGCTTCGGCAATTTCGCCAATGACATCATCATCCGTTCGGGCCAGGGCGGGCATGTCAGCGATGTCTCGGGCCGCGACTACATCGACTACCTGCTCGGTTCCGGGCCGATGTTCATCGGCCACAACCACCCGGCGGTGACCGAGGCGGTGCTCGCCCAGATCCCGCTCGGCACGACCTTCTTCGCCAACAACGAACCCGGCATCCACTTGGCGGAAGCCATTGTGGATGCGGTCCCCTGCGTCGAGCAGGTGCGCTTCCTCACCTCGGGCACCGAGGCGGATTTCTACGCCATGCGCCTGGCGCGTGCGTATCGCGGCAAGCCAAAGATCGTGAAGTTCGAGGGCGGCTACCACGGCATGTCCGACTGGGGGCTGATGTCGCTCGCACCCAAGCGCATGGCGAACTTCCCCGAGGCCGTGCCCGACAGCCCCGGCATCCCCGACTCCGTGCGCAACGACGTGCTGGTCGCCCCCTTCAATGACATCGAGGCCGCCGTGCGGCTGATCGAGGCGCATCAGGACGAGATCGGTGGCGTCATCATGGAGCCGCTGCAGCGGCTCATCCCGCCGAAGCCCGGCTTCCTTCAGGCGGTGCGCGACGTGACGGCGCGGCTCGGCATTCCGCTGATCTTCGACGAGGTCGTCACCGGCTTCCGCTTCGCCTATGGCGGCGCGCAGGAATTCTACGGCGTGACGCCCGACATCTGCACCATGGGCAAGATCGTCGGCGGCGGCTTCGCGCTGTCGGCCATCGGCGGCAAGGCCGAGATCATGGCGTTGTTCGACAAGGCGGCGGTCGGCGAAGACCGCTTCCTGACGCAGATCGGCACCCTGTCGGGCAACCCGGTCGCAGCCGTCGCGGGCCTCGCGACGCTCGCCGTGCTGCGTGAACCCGGCACCTACGACAAGGTCCACGCCATGGGCCGCGCGCTGATGGACGGGTTGACCACGCTGATCGCCGAAGCCGGCATCCCGGCGCAGTGCTTGGGCGAACCGGTGCTGTTCGACGTGGTCTACGCCGCCGGCGACATGCGCGACTACCGCGCGCTGCTGCGCCAGGACATGGCCATGCAGAAGCACGTCAACACCGTGCTGCGCAGCCGCGGCATCCTGAAGGGGGACAGCAAGTACTACCTGTCCACCGCGCATACGGCGGCGGACATCGCGCAGACGCTCGATGCGTTCCGCGCGGCGCTGGGCAGCCTGCCGGCGAGCCGCAAGGTGGCGTGAGACAGGGCGGAGGGGCAGCGCCCCGTTGGCGCGGAGTTTGGGTGCCGTGGCGCCTCGGAGAGGGGCCTTGCCCCTCTCCGAACCTCACCCCACCAAAGGCTTAAGGCCTTTGGAAACCTCGGATTTGGCGTTGGACGCCACGGCTCGGTGCGAGGAGCATGGTGCCATCCGTGGCGCCCCTCCAGGCCCGCGCTGTCCCGATGCAAAGCACCAAAATCCCGCGGTCCAGGAGCCCGTTGGCTCCTGGCGGGGTGGTTTGGAGGGGCAGCGCCCCTCCATCCCTTGGATCACGGCCGCGATGCGCGCCGCAGGAGTTCCGACGGCGTTTCGTTGAAGCGACGACGGAACGCGGCGCCGAACCGGGCGAGGTTGGTGAATCCATAGCGGTGCGCGACCGTCGCGATCGAGGCGCCGGTCACGCCAAGGGCCAGCTCGTCCCGCACCCGCTCCAGCCGAATCGCATGCAGCGCGGCGAGTGGCGTCGTGCCGCGGAAATGCTGGAACACGCTGTTCAGGGTCCGGACGCTGCAACCGGAAGCCTCCGCGACCTGCGCGATGTGGATCGGTTCCGCGCTGTTGGCGCGCATGAAATCCTCGGCACGCCGGACATAGGCCGGAATCGCACCGCCGCGCCCGACCTCCAACTGGTCGGCATGGTTGTGCGGCACCGCATGCAGGAGCAGGGTCGTCAGCAGGTCGGTCGTCGAAGCCAGTGCGACGGCATTGGCGGCCACGCCGTCGGGCCGTTGGAATTCCTGCATCACATAGTCGAGCTGGCCCCTCAGGCTCGCCGTCAGGCCGCGGGTCCAATCAAGGTCGGGCCGGAATTCGAGCGGCCTGCGAAGCCGCTGGTCGAGAATGTGCTCCAGCGCCTCCTCGTCCTTCGCGACCTTGAGAAAGACGTTCGCGCGCAGGCTGACGCCGTTGATCAGCAGCCTGGTCCGTGGTCCCGGACGGTACACCATGCCGCAGGCTACGGTGCCGGTCGTCGGCACGCCATCCTGGACCAGGGTCATCTCGCCTTGTAGCGGCATGGTGAGGCAGAACAAGTCGCCGTCGTCACCGTCAATGGTGACTTCCGTCGCGAAACGGCTTTCGCCATAGCTCACCAGCATCGCGCCGGCACCGCGCGTCGCCACGCTCAGGATCGGATCGTCGAAGCGCATGCGCCACAGCCCGCGATCGCGCAGCCGGTACTTGTAGGGGCGACCTGACGGCGGAAGGCGGTCGCTGATACGCGAGCTCGCCCCCAATTCCCCGGGATCGGTCACACGGATCACGTCGAAGCTCGACAGGTGTTCCAGACCGACCATGCGCACGTCCAGCGACATGGCACCACGTCCCGCTGTGCTGGCCGAGGGCGCCCGGCACCCGCCCCTCGGCGGTGCAACATAGACACTTTCGGAAATAGCCATACACAATTCGCGGCAATGACGGCGGAACCTCGCGGTTCCGTCATCGCACTGCATCCCGTTGTGTGACGCTGCGCGCATCGATGGTGGCGGTCGCCCCGTAGATTCGTTCGCAACACGAGCAAGAGGCTTTGCGTCGCGGGCCGCTTGCCCGGTCCGGCACGGCAATGGGGTGTTCGTCATGACCGATGCTCGCAGCATATGGCCAGGAGAAGGGCCATGAGGTGCGCTGACGCCGTGGCCGGCGGGTCTGCCGATCGGAGCCCGCTGTCATGAACTCCGCAGCAGGTGAGGCGGCGCGCCACGTCGCGATGCCGCGGCGCGCACCAGGGCGCGCTATCACGATCATCCGGCACACCGATCCGGGCGCAACGATCCCGACTGCCGGCTCCAGAGCCAGCGCGGCGCGGGGATTTGCACGGTCGATCCTCGCCGCGGCCCTGGCGATCATGCTCCTCGCGCCGGCCACCGGCCTGGCCGGCGAGCCTGACGCGGTGCGCAATGTCGGGCTGCTGTGGCTGCCTGACGAGGCGGCCCCAGCCGCGCCGCCGACCATCGTTATCGCGCTGTACGACACGACAGGGATCGATCCGCGGGGCTGGCACTATGCCGAGCAGCTCACGGCCGCCGGCATCGCTGTGCTGCATGTGGACCTGCAGGATACCTCCGCCGAGGACGGCGGTCCGGTTGGGGCCGATGAACCTGCCGCCGCGCTGACCCGCCTGCGGATGGTGATGGACATCCTTGCCAGAGATCCGTCCTTCGCCGAGGCACCGATCGGCCTCCTGGCCTTCGGCGGTGCCGCACAGGCCGCAACGCTGGCGGCCACGGACCCAAGCCATCGCGGTCGTATCGGGGCCCTGGTCCTGCTCTATCCAGGCTGCGCCGCGCTGGACGCCAGCCTGACGACGCAAGGCCGGGGACCACAAACGCCGGTGTTGTTGCTGCATGGCGATTCCGACCCTGCCAATACGCCGGCCGAGTGCGTCGATCTGGCGGCCCATCTCGCCCGTACTGCGCCCGTACGCCGCGTGCAGTATGCCGGGGCCGGCTACGCCTGGGACATGACGCCGTCCGGGCAATACGAAATCCCCAGCCTGCCCTGGCCTGGCCGCCCCGGTCATCGGGTCCCGGTTCGCTACTGGCCTGCCGGTGCGGCGCTGTCGGCCACCCAAGCCGCGAGTTTCTTCGCGGCAGGCCTCGCGGCGCCGAGGCCGCAATGACCCTGCCGTTCATCCCGGTCCTGCGGGGCCGCCCCATCCCGACCGTGACAGGAGGCCTTCCATGCTGACGTCCCGCTTCGCTGCCGTGGCGCTCGCCGCCGGCTTCGTCGTCACGCCGGCCATTGCCGACGAATACGCGACCTTCCGGCAACTCGACATCGCCTCGATAGCCGCCCCGGACTGCCGGACGGGCGTGCTGCTGACCCTGCCATCCGCCTGGCGGCCGGGCGACGGCGCGGTGGTGCTGCTGACGCCGGAACCGCAGCGCGACGCCGCCCGCGATGGGCTGGTCGCGGCGCTGCTCGGTGAACGGGCGGCCGTGCTCGAACTCGTGCCCCGATCCTGCGAGGCGGTGCGGGCGGGGCGCGACACCGTCGTCGCGGCGGCGCTGGGCGCGCTCGATGCCCTGACGCGCTTGGCGGGTGCCGGCCCGGTGACGCTGATCGGCTACGGCCGGGGCGGCATGGCGGTGCTGGACGTTGTCCGCGAGCCCGCGGCCGACCTGCTCGGGGAGGCCGGACCACGCTACGTCGCCGCGGTGGCGATCGGCGATGGCGCGCCCCGCTTCGCGTTCGGGTCCCGGCCGGCGGCACGGCGCGAGGCATCGTCTCGCCTCTCGACCTTGTGCCAGGCGCTGGCCGTCTCGGCCGGCGGCATGGGCGCGACGCCGGACAGTGCTGCGCCGAACGCTGCCGCCGAGAGCTGCCAATCCGCCATGGCCGGCGAGACATCGCTCGCCACCGTCACCGGCCGGTAGCCACATCCCGGTTGCCGGGAGCATCCGCCGATCAGCGGTTTTCGCCTGGACGTCCGATCACACCCGGCTTGCCGGCCATCGGCGGTCGAACAGCGTCGCGGTTCGGCCCCGGGCGGTGGCTGCCGCTCACGCCGTCCCGAAAATCCGATCCCCGGCGTCCCCCAGGCCGGGCCGGATATACCCATGGTCGTCCAGCGCCCGGTCCACCGCCGCTGTCCAGATCGGCACGTCCGGATGCGCTTCCTGCAGATGCCGGATCCCCTCGGGCGCCGCCAGCAGGCAGACGAAGCGGATCGACTTGCATCCGCGCGCCTTGAACCGGTCGATCGCCGCCACGGCCGAATTGGCTGTCGCCAGCATCGGGTCGAGCACCAGGACCAGCCGTTCCGCAACGTCGGCTGGCGCCTTGAAGTAGTACTCCACCGCCCGCAGCGTCGCCGGGTCCCGATACAGCCCGACATGCGCGACGCGCGCCGCCGGCAGCAGCGCCAGCATCCCGTCGAGCATGCCCAGCCCCGCCCGCAGCACCGGGGCGAGCACCAGTTTCCGCCCGGCGATCCGCGGCGCCATCATCGGTTCCAGCGGCGTCGATATCGGCACCTGTTCCAGCGGCAGGTCGCGCGTCACCTCGTAGCACAGCAGCATGGCGATCTCGCCGAGCAGTCGCCGGAACTCCGGGGAGGGGCAGTCGGCCTCCCGCATGAGGCCGAGCTTGTGCTGGATCATCGGGTGGGTCGCGACATGCACCGGCGCCGTCATTGCCGAGTCCTCCTCGCCCATCGCATCGCCCTCCTGGTCGCCTACTGCTTGGCGGAAAGCCGGGCCGCGCGCCAGTGCCGGACCACAAATCGCCAATGAGTTGATTTAAGATAAAGAAACAACAACTATGCAGGCATGCCCGATACCGGCCTGCTGCCCGACGCCGCCCGGACCGCCCCCGTCGCCGCTGGGGAGGTGGTGGTCATCGGCCTCGGCTATGTCGGCCTGCCGATCGCGCTGGAAGCGGCCGCGGCCGGCTTCGCGGTGACGGGTTTCGACCTCGACCCCGCGGCGGCCCGCGTGGCGGAGGCGGCGTTCCACGGCCGGAGGGGCGCCGGCCGGCTGGTGGCGACCGCCGATCCGCGCGGGCTGCCGCGCGCCGGGACCTGGCTGATCTGCGTGCCGACGCCGCTCGACGCCGCTGGCCGGCCGGACCTTTCGCTGGTCACCGCCGCCCTGGCCACCTGCCGGGCGGGCCTGGCACGCGGGGCGCTGGTCTGCCTAGTTTCCACCTGCCAGCCCGGTGCCACCAACGGGATGTGCCGCGCCGCCCTGGAACGCGACGGCATGGTGGTCGGGCGCGACATCTTCCTCGCCGTCTCGCCCGAACGCGAGAATCCCGGCGCAACCTCACCCGGCCCACGCGCCACGCCGCGCCTGCTCGGCGCGCCGGACCCGGTCTCGCTGGCCCGGGCGCACGCCTTCTGGGCCCGCATCGCCGACCGCGTCATCCCGGTGGCCAGCGCCGAGATCGCCGAATGCGCGAAGCTGCTCGAAAACACCTATCGCCTGGTCAACATCGCGCTGATCGACGAACTGCATCGCGGCTTCGCCGCGCTCGGCGTGCCGACCCGCGCAGTGGTCGAAGCAGCGGCGACCAAGCCCTTCGGCTTCGCCCCCTTCTGGCCCGGCGCGGGGGCTGGCGGGCACTGCATTCCGGTCGATCCGGCCTTCCTGCAAATGGAGTTGGCGCGCGCCGGCGCGGCCTCAAGCCTGCTTGCCGCGGCGGCCGAGGCCAACCGCGACCGGCCGGCCCGCATCCTTGCCGCGGTGGAACAGGCGCTGGGCGGAACGCTCGCGGGGCGGCGCGTGCTGGTTCTCGGCGTCACCTACAAACCCGACGTGCCTGACCTGCGCGGCGCGGCGCCGGCCGCCTTGCTGCATGCGCTGGCGGCGCGCGGGGCCGAGGCGCTGTGGCACGACCCGATGGCCGGACCGGCGCCGCAGGCGTTGGACGGGCTGCGCCGGGTCGATGATCCCGCCGCGGAGGCCGTGGATGCGGTCATCCTGGGCACGCCGCAGCGCGGCTTCGACCTGGCGCGCCTGGCCGGGCTGGCGCCGGTGGTCTTCGACCCGTTCGGCCTGCTGCCGCCGGACCGGCGGGTGCGGGCGGTGTAGGTGGGCCGGCGAGGATGAGGCCGGCCGCCCCATCCTTCACCCGCCCGCCAGATCCGCAAGCCTGTCCATAAGCCGGCCAAGCCGTGCCGCCAGCAACCAGTCCAGCCCCAGCGCATGGCGCCCCGCCGAGTCATCCGGCAGCGGCCCGGCGAACAGTTCCGTGAGCCCCGCATCGGCCATCACCGGCACCCGCCCGGCCAGCAGCGCCAGCGCCAGCGCGCCCGCCCCGGCGACCGCCAGCGCCCCGCTGTCGCGCAGCGCCGCCGCCAGGCGCACCGGCCCCGGCTGCCAGACCGGTTCCGTGGCGGGCCCCGGCGTCGGGCCTGCGGCGAAGGCCGCGCGCGCCTCGGCCATCGAGACCAGCCCGCAGGGTGGCGCCATCGGCGCGGTCACCACGGCGTTCTCCTGCAACAGGATGCCACGTCGCCGCGGGCGGGACGGCACGACGATGTCGGGTGCCAGCGCCATGGCGGCGTTGGAGGCCGCATCGCGGTCATCCTCAAGGAACCAGCCGATCGCCGGGCCGGCGAAGCCGCGGCCGCGCAGTTGCGGCACCCAATCGTCGCCGTCATGGGCGCCGAGCAGGCGCAGCACGAGGTCAGGCGGCGCGCGGCTTTCGGCAGCGCGGGCACGGATCTCCAGCGCGATGCCGCGGCTGGCGAGCGCGGCGCGTGCTTCCTCATGCGCGGTGGCGGAGATCGTCTCGGCGCAGCGGGGGTCGATCAGCAGCAGGCGCGCCGGGCGGCCCTGCGGCTGCAGGGCGGCGCGCAGCCGCGCGGTGACGTCGGCGACGCGCGTGGGCGCCGGGGCGGGGGCTGCAAAGCGGTCGCGCACCGTGGCCTGTTCCAGCGCCACGGCGGCGCGCTGCCCACTGAGTTGCCCGGCATGGGTGCGATAGAAGGCGACCGGCCAGCGGACCTGCGCGATGCGCGCCCCGGCCTGCGCCGCGCGCAGCCAGACTTCATAGTCGAACACCGCCTTGAGCCCGGTATCGAGCCGCCCGCCCAGCCGGTCCCAGCAGCGCCGGGCGATCAGCACCTCGGGCTGGAGGAAGAAGCGCCCGTCGCCCCAACGGCCGAACACATCGGCGAGTGCGGCGACCGTGAAGCCGCCTTGCCCCTCGGCGAGGGGCTGCTGGACGGTGGTGATGCGCCGCGCGCGATGCGCGACCGACCAGCCATGCACCAGGTCGGCGCCAGGATCGGCCGCCCAGGCCGCGCCCAGCGCATGCAGCGCACCCGGGGCGAGCAGGTCGTCGGCATTGATCCAGCCGACCAGATCCGCCTCCGTGCCGGCGAAGCCCTTGCCGATGGCCTCGGCCGGCCCGCCATCGGGCCCGACGATCACGGCATGCAGCCGGTCGCGATGGCGTGCCAGCACCGCCGCCGTGCCATCGGTGGAACCGCCATCGACGACGACATGCTCGACCGCCGGATAGCCCTGCGCGGCGACCGACAGGATGGTCTCCTCGAGCCACGGGCCCGGGTTCAGGCAGGGCGTGACGAGGCGGATGCGCGGCCAGCGCGCGCCGGGCGGCAGACGCGCCTCGAAGCCGCGCCGCGCGGCTTCGGGCGGGGCGGCGAAGGGCCAGGGCAACTCGCCGAAATGCGGCCAGGCGGCGCCGGCCAGCAGCGATGCCCCGGCCGCCGGCAGGCCGCCGAGCAACGCGGCGGCCGCTGCCGCATCGCCGGCCGCCAGCGCCGCATACCCCGCGTTGAACCGTGCCGAGGGATCGGCCGGTAGCCCGGCATGCGCCGCCGCGAAGGCGATCGCCGCGCGTCCCTGGCGATGCGTCGCGTGATGGGCGAGGCCCGCCAGGCTCTGCACCACGCCCAGCCCCGGCCGTGTCATGCGTTCGGCCAGCGCCCGCCCGCCCTGCGCCAGCGCAGCCGCGCCGAGCCTGCGCAGCAGGTCGTCCCGCCCGGCCTCCTCGGCCAGCCGCGCGAGTTCGGCGAGGTCGCCTTCCGGCATGGCGGTGGGGTCGAGGCAGGCGGCCGCCACCAGTTCCTGCAGCAGCCCGAGGTCGGGGCCGTCCTGCATGCCGCGGCGGAAGGCGGGCAGGCCGGCGGCCAAAAGCAATCCGATCGTCGCCCGGTCGGGCCGGGCGCGCCAGCAGTCCAGCAGCACCGCGGTCGCCTCCTGCGGCGCGCCGGTCACATGCAACTGCCCGGCGACGCGGATGCCGATGGCGCCGAGCGCAGAATCGTCCCGTCCGGCCAGCGCCGCGCGCGCCAGGGCACAAGCCGAAGCCGGCCGGCCGAGACCGGCATGCAGCAGCGCCGCGCGCAGCATCAGCGCCGGTTCGCCGCACAGGCCGATCGCTTCGCCAGCAAGCCGTACCGCGCCCGCCAGGTCGCGTGCCGCCGCGGCGGCCTCGGCGGCGGCGAGCCGGGTCTCGGCCTCGGCGGGGCGCGTCACCGGCCGGGCTATTCCGCAGCCCGGGCGGGCGCGGGCAGCACGGCGGCGAGCGATGTGCGCACCACGATCGCGGCCGGGCCGGGGGCGGCGAGGGCGGCAGCCAGCGCCGGGAAATCGCCCTTGCTGTCCACCCGGGTCACCGGCACGCCGAAGGCGCCACACCAGGCAACGAAATCCGGGTTCGCCAGGGATGTGCCCGACACCCGCCCCGGATGCGCCCGTTCCTGGTGGATGCGGATCGAGGCATAGGCGCCATTGTCCGACAGCAGCAGCTTGAGCGGCACGCCGCGCGCCACCGCCACGGCGAATTCGCCCGCGGTCATCAGCGCCCCGCCATCGCCCACCGCGGCAATCACCTGGCGGTCGGGGAAGCGCAGCGAGGCCGCCACCCCCGCCGGCACGCCGAAGCCCATCGCGCCCGAGACCGGGGCCAGCAGCCGCTGCGGCGGCACCCAGGGCACCTTGCGGTAGAAGGGCGCGCCGAAGGTGCCGGCATCGAGCGTGACGATGGCGTCGGCCTTCGCCACCTCGCCCACCAGCCGCACCACTTCGGCGAAGGCGACGCCGTCATTGTGCTGGCCGGGGCGGATGCCGGTATCGGCGAGGTGGATGGCGCGGAGCCGCGCCGTCCAGCCGTCGCGCGAGGCGGGTGCGCCCGGCGCTTCGGCGTCGAGTGCTTCGATCAATGCCAGCGCATCGACCGGCAGTGCCAATTTGGCCGGGAACAGCCAGCCGAGGAAACGCGGATCGGCGCAGACATGCACCAGGCGCTGGCCCTCCGCGGGCCAGGTCCAGCCCTGCGTCGTGATGTCGGTCAGCCGCGTGCCCAGCGCGACCACCAGGTCGGATTCGGCAAAGGCGGCGCGCTGCGCGTCCGGATTGCGCAGGCCAAGGTCGCCCGCATAAAGCGCGTGGCCATTGTCGAACAAATCCTGCCGGCGGAACGACACGGCGACAGGCAGCCGCCACGCCTCGGCAAAGGCCTGCAGCGCCTGCCGCCCGCCCGGACGGTCGAAGGCGTGGCCGGCCAGCAGGATCGGCCGTTCCGCGCCGCGCAGCATGGCCGCGAGGCGCGCCACATCGGCCGGCGCGGGAATCGCAGGGGAGGGCAGCGTGGCGGGCAGGTCCGCCGCGACGCAGGCTTCGGCCAGCACGTCCTCGGGCAGGGACAGCACCACCGGGCCGGGCACCCCCTGCATCGCCATCGCATAGGCGCGCGCGATCAGTTCCGGGATCTGGTTCGGCTCGGTCGCCTCGCCGACCCATTTGGCGATGCCGCCGAACATCCTGCCGTAGTCGATCTCCTGGAAGGCATTGCGGCGCAGGTCGCGCTTTTCCACCTGACCGACCAGCAGGATCAGCGGCACCGCATCCTGTTCCGCCGTATGCACCGCGATCGAGGCATTGCACGCACCCGGCCCGCGCGAGACCAGCACGACGCCCGGCCGCCCCGTCATCTTCGCATCCGCCACCGCCATGAAGCCGGCCCCGCCCTCGCTGCGGCAGGTCACCAGGTCGATCGCCGGATGGGCATGCAGCGCGTCGAGCAGCGCGATGTAAGATTCGCCCGGCACGCAGAAGGCGCGGTCGATGCCCTGGGCGGCGAGGAAGTCGATCAGTCGTTCGGCGGCAGTCGGCATCGCGCAGCGTTTCCTTGGTCGTTGCTCCCCGGATAGCGCGGACCCGCCCGGCGATCCATGCCGCCCATGGCATTGGCCGGCGATCGCGCTATGGTCCTGGCCAAGAAGCATGGCCCCATGCCGGGTCGAAGCCATCGCCGAGGGAATCGTTCATGAGGTTGAACCGTCGCCACACGCTCGCCGCCGCGCTTGCGGTCACCGCCGCGCCGTCGCTGGTCCGCGCGCAGGGTGCCGCCGCGTCCTGGCGCCCGACCCGGCCGATCCGCATGATCGTGCCCTTCGCGCCGGGCGGGTCGAACGACATCGTCGGACGCATCGTTGCGGAAGCCGCCGGCACCGCGCTCGGCCAGCCCATCGTCATCGAGAACCGCGCCGGGGCGGGTTCGGTGATCGGTGCCGAGGCGGCCGCCCGTGCCCCGGCGGACGGCTACACCATCCTGATCAACAGCGCCCACGCCGCGGTGCCGGCGATCGTCGCCCGCGTCCCCTATGATTCGGTGGCCGATTTCACCGGCATCGCCGTGGCCGGCTTCTCGCCCCACGTGCTGGTGGTCAACCCGCAGGTGCCCGCGCGGACGGCGCAGGAACTCGTCGCGCTGCTGAAGGCCAATCCGGGGCGCTACAACCTCGCCACCGCGGGGATCGGCAGCAGCGTGCACATCACCGCCGAACTGCTCCGCAGCACCGCCGGCGTGGAGGCGGAACTGGTGCATTACCGTGGCGGCGGGCCGGCAGTCGCGGCGCTGGTGAGCGGCGAATCGCAGCTTGGCACGCCGACCATGGCCTCCTCGCTCGGCCAGGTGCGGGGCGGGACCATCCGCGCACTGGCGGTCGCCTCGGCCGAGCGCAGCCCGGCGCTGCCGGACGTGCCGAGCGCCCCGGAAGCCGGGCTGCCCGGCCTGATCCTCGAGGAGTTCTTCCCGATCCTCGCCCCCAAGGGCACGCCGCCCGAAGTGCTGGCCGCGCTCGGCGCCGCATTCCAGGCGGCGATCCGGCAGAGCGCGGACAAGATGAACGAGATGGCCGGCGTGCGCCCGCGCGCGGGGTATGAGACGTCCGCCCAGGTGATGGCTCTGGTGCGTGACGGGGCCGAGCAATACACGCGGATCCTGCGCGCCGCCGGCGTGCAGCCGGAATAGCCGGCAGCGGCGCGACACGGCGCGGGATCGTCAGGCCCACGGCGACGGCCACCCTTTGCCGTGGGCGCGCCGAGGCATCGGGCAGGGCGCGGCCCGGGCGCGCCGCGCCGCGACGATTCGAGAGAATGACCAGGGAGGACCAAACGATCATGACCATCACCCGGCGCCCGCTGCTGCTGGCTGGCCTGCTCGCCCCCGCCATCGCCCGCGCCCAGCCCGCCTGGCGCCCCGACCATCCCATCCGCGCCGTCGTGCCCTTCGCGCCCGGCGGTGCCACCGACGTCGTCGCCCGCGTGCTGTCCGAGACGATGGGCACGCTGCTCGGCCAGCCGGTGGTGATCGAGAACCGCGCCGGCGGCGCGGCCGGGCTGATCGGCACCGATGCGGTGGCGAAATCCGCGCCCGACGGGCACACCATCCTCATTCACTCCAACGCGCATGTCATCGCCCCGGCGCTGGTCTCGCGCATGCCCTACGACCCCATCGCCGATTTCGCGATGGTGGCGCATCTGGGCGTCATCCCGCAGGTGCTGGTGGTCAATCCGCGCCTGCCGATGACCGACATGGCATCTTTGCTGACCTGGCTGCGGGCCAATTCGGGGAAGATCAACTTCGCCTCCGCCGGCATCGGCAGCGCCAACCACCTGGCCAGCGAGGTCTTCCGCGCCGCCGTGCCCGGTGTCGAGATGCAGATGGTGCAGTATCGCGGCGGCGGCCCGGCCATGGCGGCGGTGATCTCCGGCGAGGCGCAGATGGCGATCGACCCGGTGGCCTCCGCCGTGCCGCACATCCGCGGTGGCACGGTGCGCGCCATCGCGGTGGCCGGCCCGACCCGCGCGGCCGTGCTGCCCGAGGTGCCATCGGCGACCGAGGCCGGCCTGCCGGCCTGGGCCGCCGGCGCCTGGTTTCTCGCGGCCGCACCGGCACGCACGCCGCCGGCGGCCGTTGCCACGCTCAATGCCGCCTTCAACGAGGCGATGGTGCGTCTCGCCCCGCGCCTTGGTGAACTCGGCGTCGAGCGCCAGCCGCAATACGCCACGCCCGAGGCGGTGCTGGCCTATGTGCGCGTCGAGCAGGAGCGCAGCATCGCCGTGCTGCGCGCGGCCGGCGTGGTGCCGGAGTAGCCGCCCCGCGCGATCGCCCTCGCTGCCGGGCGGATGTGATGTAGCCTGTCCTCACCAGGACAGGCCGCAGCATGAGCCCGTCCGGCCACCGGAGGAGATGCCGCGCCCATGATCCATCGCCGTACCCTGCTCGCCGCCGCGGGCGCGCTGCCGCTCGCCGCTCCGGCGCTCGGCCAGTCGCCCTGGCCCAACAAGCCGGTGCGGGTGATCGTCGGCTTCCCGCCCGGCGGATCGCTCGACGTGATGACGCGGCTTGCCTGCGAGCAGATGCAGAACCGCCTCGGCCAGGCCTTCGTGGTCGAGACGCGGTCCGGCGCCTCCGGCAACATCGGCGCGGAGGCGATCGCGCGGGCCACGCCCGATGGCTACACCATCGGCACCGTCAGCATGCACAACCTGCTGATCAACCCGCTGCTGTTCGCGCGCCTGCCCTACAACGCGGATCGCGACTTCGCCTGGATCAGCGCGATGTGGGACCTGCCCAATGTCGCGGTGGTGCCATCCCAGCATGTGCCCGCGCGCACGCTGGCCGAATTCGTCACCTGGGCGAAGGCGCGGCCGAATGGCGTCAGCTACGGATCTTCCGGCGTGGGGACCACGATCCACCTCTCGGGCGCCTATCTGATGGCGCAGGCGGGCATCCGGGGCGAGCACGTGACCTTCCGCGGCGCGGCGCAGACCATCCCGGCGATGCTGTCGGGCGATATCCAGATCGCGGTGGACAACCTCGCTTCCTATGTCGGGGTCATCCAGGAAGGGCGGATGAAGGCGCTGGCGGTGACCACGCGGGACCGCTGGCCGGGCCTGCCGGATGTGCCAACCATGGCCGAGGCAGGGTTCGCAGGCCTGTCCTACGGGCCGTGGCACCTGTGGGCGGGGCCTGCGGGCACGCCGCAGGCGGTGGTGGATCGGCTGTCGCAAGAAATCCGCACGGCCTTCGCTGACCCGTCACTGCAGCAGCGCGCGATCGGCATGGGGGCCAAGCTGCTCGGCACCACGCCCGAGCAGCTTGCGGACCGGCTGACGCGGGAGAGGCCGATCTGGGCGGAGATGGTGCGGATTTCCGGGGCACAGCCGGAGTAAGGGCGGTGGAACCGGGATGGGCCTTGCCCCTCCCGGACCCACCCCACCAAAGGCCTAAAGGCCTCTGGACACCTTCACCTGGTGCCGGGCGCCACAGGTGGGAGACAGTCGTTGGGGCTTAGCTGGCGCGGCAGGGGCATGGCCCTTGTGCAGTGCTCGTCGTTCGGGCAGGCACCGAACCGCCGCGCCTGGCGCCAAATCCCCGCGGTCCAGGGGCCCGTAGGCCCCTGGCGGGGTGGTCTGGAGGGGCGGTGCCCCTCCATCCTTTCAGCTCCCGCGCTGCATCAACGCAATCACCGCGCGCTGCCAGGCCTCCCACGCCTGATCCGCGGCCGCACCCGCCTGGTCGGCATCGCGGCTCGCGGCATTCAGGCGGCGACGCGCTTCCTGCTGCTCCGGCCCGGTGCGGTCCTCGGCGGCCTGGCGGGCGCGTTGCAGCGCCTGGTCGGTGCTGCGATACGCGCGTTGCTTCAGCCGCGCATCGTCGAGCAGCCGGCGCAGCTCGCCCATCGTCTCGACCACGGCAGCGAGGTCGGCGCGGCCCGGCACATCGGCGGGCGTGCGCGCCAGCATCTCCTGCAGCCGTTCCATCGTGCCCGGTCCGCCGGGCAGGCGGCGCAGGTTCTGCTCGAGGTCGAAGGTCTGCCAGCGCAGCAGGATCGGCTCGCCCAGCCCGCTGTCCCAGAACGGGATGGATTGGGTCATCGGGCGATCATAGGCGAGGTTCAGGGTCTGCGGCCCGCCCTCCAGCATCGCTTCATGCCGCAGGCCGAAATCGCCCTGGGAGACGATGGTGAAGCGCGGGGTGGCACCCGGGCGGACCGGCATGTCGATCACCACGGGCCCGCGCGCGCCGCGCGGATCGATGGCGATCGCCGTCTGTTCCGTGCGCACCATCTCGAGCACGACGGAACCACGGCGCAGCGCGATGCGCGCGACGCGCTCGGTACTGGTGCCGGCCTGCGACACCTGCACGTCGCGGTCGCGCCCGAAGGCGAGGATGCGGCCATCGCCGGCCGGCATGGCGCGGATCTCGGCATCGCCCAGGAAGACGCCGGCTTCCGGCCCCTCCGCGCCGTACACGGTGGCAAGCCCGTCCGGCAGCGTGTGCGGGGACGCGTTGCGGATGCGCACCGCCTGCAGCGGGGACCGCGCATTGAGGTCCTGGATCCACCAGACGCGTTCGGCCGGCAGCCGGACATCCAGGAAGGGGACATTCGCGGTCTCGCCGCTGCGGATTGTCACCGGTTCGGCGAGCACGAAGGCGACGCGCCCGGCGGAAGCCTCGGCCGTGGCGCCGGCCGCCGGGTTGGCGGTGTCGGCGATGCCGGCGCCGACCGGCGCATCGGGGGCGCCGGCGCGGCGCGCCATCTGCGGGGCCCCGGCGGCAAAGGATTCGCGCGCGGCCATGGTGGCGGGCGGCGGCGCCGGCGCTGGCAGCGGGATCGGGCGTCCGCCGGTGTCGGGGCGCACCTGCACCGCGCCGGCGATGCGCACTGGCAATTCGGGCCGCGGCACGGTGATCGGGTCGTAGATGCGCTGGCGGAAGGCGGCGGCCTCGCCCGAGACCAGCGCCAGCCGCACGCGGTCCCAATCGCTGCCGGACGCGTTCTCGACCACCGCCCAGCCCTGCAGGCGGGCCTGCGGCCCGGGGGCGGCGGGCGTGGCGGGCGCCGGCGGTGCCGCGCCCATCGGCGGCACCAGCAGCCGGTAGGACGGCTTCCACAGCGGCGCGCCGGCGACATACAGCACCGCGACCTGGCGGGCGCGATCGGCGCGCAGGCGGATGTCGATGCGCCGTTCATCGGCGCTGCGCGCGGCGGCCAGCGCTTCCGCGGCACGCGAGACGCGTCCGGCGAGCGCCTCGTCGAGCAGCTTCACCTCGTCGCCTTCGCGCAGCAGCACGGTGACCAGGCCGCGTCCGGTGATCAGCGTCAGGCGCAGGCCGCCCGGCGCGCCGGCGACCGCCGCGACCTCGGCGGCGTCGGCGATGCGCCCGCGCGCGCCGCCCGCCTCGGCTTCCTGGCCGCGCAGGGCGGCGAGCAACTGGGCGCGGCTGTCGAAATCCTCGGCCCGCAGGGGCAGGCCGCGGAAGGCCTCGCCGGTCAGGTCGCGCGCTGGCAGGCGCAGCCCTTCGACGGTGCCGGCGGTGTCCACCACGATCAGGCTGCGCAGCAGGTCGTCCACTTCGTCGGTGGGCGCGCGGAAGGTGACGTTGCCATCGGCGGGGACCTCGCCGGCGCGCTCGATCTGCGCGAGGCCGGCGGAGGACAGCGTGACGCTGCGCACCGGCAGGTCCGTCGCGAGCGCCGTCGAGGCGGTGAGCAGGAAGGCGAGTGTCAGGCGGCGCATGGCGTTGTCCTCTCCGCGGGGCGCGGCGGAGGGTAGGGAGGCCGGCCGGCGCGGTCCAGCGACGGAGGGCGGCAGGCCTGAACCGCTTCAGGATGGGTGTTGCCGGGCCCTCGGCCGCCGTGGATTCGCGCCGTGCACTGGTGTGCCGGGGGTGACGGACGGGTTGGTCACGCTTCGCGCGCGTGGATCGCGGCGTGGCCGCGACCCGGAGACCGGCGCGCTGTGCCGCCTACAGGAAGGCGGGCAGCAGCGATCCCACCATGAGCAGCGCCATGGCGATGTTGAATCCGCGCAGCGCCGATCGCGTGCGGAGCAGGCGCGCCGCACCGGTGCCCAGGCCCGCCCAGACCAGGGTGCAGGGCAGGCAGACCAGGGCGAATACGGCGCCGATGCGCAGCGTCTCGGCCAGCATGTCGCCTTCCGGCGTGGTGAAGGCCGGGATGGCGGCCAGCGCGATCATCCACGCCTTGGGGTTCACCCATTGGAACAACGCCGCGCCGATGAAGCCGAGCGGCGGGCGCGACGGCCCGTCGCCCGGTGCCCCGGCGCGCGCGATCTTCCAGGCCAGCACCAGCAGCCAGGCGCCGCCGCCCCATTTCAGGACGGCATGTAGCGCCGGCCAGGCTGCGAAGGGCCCGGCAAGACCCAGGCCGACCACCACCAGCATGAGAGCGAAGCCCGCCGCGATGCCGAACATCTGGGGCAGCGTCGCGCGAATGCCGTAATTGGCCGCGGCAGCCGCAACCATCAGCACGTTCGGCCCCGGCGTCACGGAGGTTGCGATGGCGAAGGCGAACAGCGGCAGGAGCGTTTCCATGATACGACGATAGGTCAGTTATACTGACATACACGTGCGCTCTCGTGGTGTTGCCCATGCGCGTGCCGCGATCCTGCCACGCGCGACCGCCGCCGCTCAGTCGAGAATGCGGAAGATCGCCTCGATCTCGACGGGGATGCGGCCCGGCAGGGAGGCAAATCCGACCGCCGATCGGGCGTGCCTGCCGTTGTCGCCAAGCACAGCGACGAACAGGTCGGAACAGCCGTTGATCACGCTCGGATGATCCTCGAAATCAGGGTCGGCGTTCACCATGCCGAGCACCTTGATCGCCTTCAGCTTCGCCAGGCCGCCCGCGCCCTCGGCGGCGGCCGCCAGCAGGCCAAGCCCGACGAGCCGCGCGCTGGCATAGCCGTCCTCGACGCTCATCTCGCTCGGCACCTTGCCACGCGGGCGCGGCCCGGTCGTCACGCGCGGCCCCTGGCCGGAGGTCCACAGGATGTTCCCTTCGACGCGATAGGGCACGTAGGTCCCGATCGGCTTGGGCACCGGCGGCAGGGTCAGGCCCAGCGCGGCGAGGCGCTGTTCGGGGGTCTGGTCGGACATGGCGTTCGCTCCGTCATCACTCACGCCATGCGACACGAGCCCGGCTATCCGGGCAAGGGCGGATGCGGCGGTTCAGCCGCGCTCGACCTGGAACTGGTCCATGTCGTTCACGCCGAGGAACTCGCCCTCATAGGCGGTCTTCATCGCGCGCAGGAAGGGCGCGACGTCGTCGGTGCCGACCTTGTACTCGCCCATGTTCGGGTCGAAGAAATAGAAGCTCCGGTTGAACCCGAGCCCGAAGGTGCCGTGCGAGCAGTAGGACGCCACCATGTGGGCCGCGTCGCCCGAGGTGGTGCTCAGCCCCATGTTGTAGAGGCAATACGCGCCGGTCGTGGTGGCGCCACGGACCAGCGCATCGATCGAGGCAGGCCGCGGGTTGTCCACCACCGTGCCGGCGATGATCCGCAGGACGTAGGTTTCGAGGGCCGGCCCGAACCAGCCGCGGTAGAGTTCCTCGGTGCCGCCATCGCCGTCGCTCGCCATCATGATGTCCTGGCTGCGACCGCCGAAGCGGAACCCGGCATGGCTCACCAGCGCGGCCTTGCGCTCCTCGGGCGTCTCATCGTGGAACATGATGCGCCGCGCAACCCAGACCATCGACAGGCCGCAGCAGATGCCCTGGCGCTTGGCGTCGTTCAGCGGCGCGTTGAACAGCGCCTGGAATTCCTGATCGTTCGACAGCACCGCACCCTGCGACATGTCGAACGTCTTCGTGTAGCCCGGCACGTCCATGAAGCGTGTCTCCCCTGCGGTCGAACCCGACCGTTTCGGCGGGCAGCCTATGGGCTTCCTCTCGGCTCCGCAACAAGCCGCCGGCGCGATGCCGCTGCCCTCAACTACGCCGCACGTTGATCGGCAGCGCCATGCCTTTCTGCACGCCGCTGATGTCCCTTCGCCAGGCGCTGTCGATGAAGTACTGGCCGAGAGGGATGAACGGCAGGTCCTGCCAGAACTGCGCCTGGATGCTGCGGGCGATCTGCTGCTGCATGTCGATCGGCCCGGCGGAGAACCACGCGTCGCGCATGGCTTCCAGCGTCGGGCTGGTCGGCCAGCCGAACCAGGCATTCGCCCCGTTCGCGCGCAGCAGCGGATGCTGGCCGGGATTGGCAAGGTCGATGCCGCCGAACAGCACCACCAGCGCATTCCACCCGCCCTGGTCCGGCGGGTTCCGGTTGGCGCGGCGCTGCAGCACCGTGCCCCAGTCCGATGTCGCGCTTTCCGCATTCAGGCCGGACCGCTTCAGCGCATCCGTCAGCACGGTGGTCAGCGCGTTGTTGTTCACGACATCGGTGGGGTGCAGCACCGTCACCTTCTGCCCCGCATAGCCCGCCGCCTGCAGCGCGGCGCGCGCCGCATCGGTGCTGCGCGGACCGGTGACGGCGGCGATGCCCTCATCATTCGCCAGCGCCGAGGAACGCGGGAAGACGCCCATCCCGTCGGACCACAGGGAGCGGTCGTCGCCCATGATCGACGTCATGAAATCCGCCTGGTTGATGCTGTGCAGCAGCGCGCGGCGGATCGCCGGATCGTTGAACGGCGGATGCAGGTGGTTGAAGCGCAGCATCGCCATCAACCCGCCGAAATCGACGCGCTCGAGGATGATGTCGCGATGCCGGCGCATCACCGGGCGCAGGTCGGGGGCGACCTGTTCCCACCAGTCGATCTCGCCGGATTGGATTGCGGCGGCGGCGGTGCCGACATCGGCCAGGATGCGGAACTCGACGCGTTCGAAATGCGCGAGCTTCGCCCCGCCCAGCAGGGAAGGCGCCGCCGGCGCGGGCCGGTAGGCATCGAAGCGGCGATAGACGGCGCGTGCACCCGACAGCCGTTCCTCGGCCACGAAACGATAGGGGCCGGAGCCGACGACCTCGGTGAAGGGCCGCGCCGGATCGACATCGGCGAAGCGCTCCGGATAGATGAAGCAGGGATAGGATGACGGCTTGCCGAGTGCGGCGAGCATCACGCCGAAGGGCGTCTTCAGGCGGATCTCGAAGCGGCGGTCATCGATGGCACGCATCGCCTCGGTGCGTTCCGCCAGCGATTGGCCAAGGGAATCGAGCCGCGCCCAGCGACGGATGGATGCCACCGCATCCGCCGCACGGATCGGTTCGCCATCATGGAAGCGTGTGCCTTCGCGCAGTGTGAAGACCCAGCGCAGCCCGTCCTGTTCGACGACATGGCCTTCGGCCAGTTGCGGCCGTGGCACGAAATCGGTGTCGAGGCCATACAGCGTATCCCAGCACATGTGCCCGTGGTTGCGCACGCCGTAGGACGTGGTCGACATCGGATCGACCGCGGTGACGTCGGCCTGCGGAATGAAGCGCAATGTGTGCGCCGCGGCCCCCTGCGCGATCGCCGGGCGCGGCTGCGGCGCGACGGCGAGCCCCGCCCCGCCGAGAAGGATGGATCTGCGCTGCATGCCCGGGCTCCTGCATCCGAAGCCGGCAGTCTCGGCAGGGGCTGCGCCGGCTGCAAGCATCGCGTGCATGCGGGCCGAAGCAAGCCGTGGCGGGGCACGCCCCGGTGGCTTGCGTGCCTGCCGCCCTGCATGCCACCGTTCCCAATGCCCGCCCGGCAGCCCGTGGCACGAACATCGGCGAGAGAGGGAGACTGAGCGATGCGAGACATCCTTCGCGCCATCGCGCTGTCCTTTGCCGTTGCCTTCGCCACGGAGGCGGCGGCGCAGAACGTGCAGCCGGGGCCCACCTTGCAGGGGGTGCGCCAGCGTGATGCGCTGCTGTGCGGCGCGGCACCCAATGCGCCTGGCTTCGGCGCGCCCGACAGCCGCGGCGACTGGCAGGGGATCGACCCCGACATCTGCCGCGCGCTCGCCGCCGCGGTGCTGGGCGACGCCACCAAGATCCGTTTCTTTCCGCTGACCAGCCAGGCGCGCTTCGCCGCGCTGCAATCGGGCCAGATTGATGTGCTGCCTCGCACCGTCACCTGGACGCATTCGCGCGATACCGCGGTGGGGCTGAACTTCACCACGCCTGTCTTCTATGACGGCCAGGGCTTCCTGGTGCGCAGATCGGCCAATATCCGCCAAGCCACCGACCTCGCCGGCGCCACCATCTGCACCTTCGCCGGATCGACCAGCGAATTGAACCTGGCGGATTGGGCACGCGCCAACCGCGTGCAGTACACGCCCCTGGTGTTCGAGCAGAATGACGAGGCGCGCATCGCCTACGACAATGGCCGCTGCGACGCGATCTCGACCGACGCATCGCAGTTGATCGGCCTGATCACCGCCATGCGCGTGCCGTCCGACCATACCGTGCTGCGCGAACGCATCAGCAAGGAACCGTTGACGCCGGCCGTGCGCCAGGGCGACGACCAGTGGAACGACATCGTGCGCTGGACCATCTTCGCGCTGATCGAGGCCGAGGAGCTCGGCGTCACCCAGGCCAACGCCGAACAGATGCTGGCCAGCGACAATCCCTCGGTCCGCCGGCTGCTCGGCAATGCAGGGGACCATGGGCCGATGATGGCGCTCGACCGGCGCTGGGCCTACAACGCAATTCGCGCCGTCGGCAACTACGGCGAGATCTTCGAACGCCATGTCGGCCATGGCAGCCCGATCGGGCTGGACCGCGGCATCAATGACCTTTGGACGCGGGGCGGGCTGATGTATGCGCCCCCCATCCGCTGACCGAGACAACCCCGGAACCGGGCCGCAGGGAGAATAGATCATGGACTTCACCACAACCCGCCGCATCGCGCTGGGCGGCGCGTTGGCCTTGCCATTCATCCGCACGGCCACGGCGCAGACCACGCTCGAATGGGTGGCCGGCTCGGTAGGCGGCGGCTGGTACACCATGGCCGCCGGCCTGTCCTCGCTGATCCGGGAGGAGAACCCGGACATCCAGATCCGCGTCGTGCCCGGCGGCGGCCTGGCGAACCCGACCCGCATCAACAACGGCCAGTCGCAGATCGGCTGGGGCATCGACACCTTCTCCGCCTCTGCCGTGAAGGGCACCGAGCCCTACAGCGCGAAGCACGAGAAGATCCAGTGCCTCGGCACCGGCTATTCGCCGACCGAGCACCTGCTGCTGCGCCACACCGGCGCCGGGCCGGCGGATATGCGCGGCATCCTGACGCAGCGGGGCCTGAAGATCGGTGCGCCGCAGCGCTCCTCGACCGACGAGATGACCCTGCAGCGCATCCTGCGCTTCCTCGGATCCAGCCCGGACAAGATCCGCGCCGAAGGCGGGCGCTATCTCAACGGGTCCTATTCGGACATCGGTGCGGCCTACAATGACGGCCAGGTGGACTACGTCTATGTCGCCCTCGCCAAGCCCGCCGCGCTGATGACCGAGATCGCGCAGGGCCGCCGCAGCGGCCGCCTGACCGCCTTCCCCGACGATGTCCGCAAGCACATGATCGACGAATATTCCTATGCCGAAGGCACGCTCGAGAAGTCGGACTATCCCGCATTGCTCGACGGCGCCATTCCGGTGACGATGATGGACAGCGTCATTGTGGTGAATGAATCGGTCCCCGCCGAGATCGTGCAGAAGATCACCGCGACGCTGATCAAGAACCAGGGCCAGCGCCTGGCGACGATCCATCCGTCGATGGGCGGCTGGACACCGGCCAAGGCAGTGAATTACCGCGGCGTGCCGTTCCACCCTGGCGCGGTCGCGGCGTTCCGCGCCGCTGGCGTCAATCCGCCAGGCGCATGATTCCCGCGCACCGCGTTCATTGTTAAGGAGAGCGCGGTGCGCGACCTTTCACCCTGGCTCAGGCATTCAATCTTCGGCTGGCTCGCCTTCTGGTCCGCCGTGCATCTCTACTGGGGCGGCTTCGGGTTTCCGGAGCCGATCACCATCCGCAGCCTGCATCTGCTGGTCTTCACGCCGCCGCTGTTCCTGATGTACCCGGCCTTCGAGACGCGCTCGCCGAAGAACCGGCCGAGCGTGATCGACTGGATCTGGGCGGCGGCCTCGGCGGCGCCGCATCTGTGGGTCTTCATCCACGCGGATGCGGTCAATGACCGCATGGAATATGTCGATCCCTTCACGCCGCTGATGATGGGCCTCGCCGTCCTGTGCATGGTGACGATGCTCGAGGCCATCCGCCGTGCGGTGGAACCGGGCCTTGCCTGGATGACGGTGGGCTGCCTCGCCTACATGCAGTTCGGCCACCTGCTGCCCGGCGTACTGAATACGCGCGTCTTCACCTCGTCCGAGATCATGGAGGCCGCCTGGCTCGTGCCGACGGCCGGTGGCGTCTACGGCCCGCTGACGGGCATCGTCGCGACCACCATCGCGGTGTTCATCCTGTTTGGATGCTTCATGCAGGGCAGCGGCACCGGTCGACTATTCGCGAATTTCGGCGCGGCAGTCGCCGGGCGCTACACCGGCGGGCCGGCCAAGGTCGCGGTCGTCTCATCGGGCCTGTTCGGCACGATGAGCGGATCATCCGTCTCGAACGTCATCACCACGGGTGCGATGACCATCCCGCTGATGATCCGCATCGGCTACAAGCCGGCCGTCGCGGCGGGGATCGAAAGCGCGGCCTCGGTCGGCGGCGCGCTGATGCCGCCGGTGATGGGCGCGGCAGCCTTCGTGATGGCCGAGATCACCGGCATCCCCTATGGCGACATCATCGTCGCCGCCGCGATCGGCGCGGTGCTGTACTATTTCGCCATCCTCGCCGCCGTGCACTTCGAGGCGAAGAAGATCGGCATCCAGCCGATGGCGATAAAGGACATTCCCGCCTGGCGCGAGGTCCTGGCCGATGCGCATCTGATCATCCCGATCGGCCTGCTCGTCTATCTGATGACCGAACGCTGGAGCGGCAATTTCGCGGCCTTCTGCGCGACGTTGGCGATGATCGCGGTGTCCCTGCTGCGGGCGCGCACGCGCATGGGCTGGCGCGCGGTGATCGAAAGCCTGACCAATGCCGGGCTGACCATGGCGCCGCTCGCGGTCGCCATCGCGGCGTCCGGCGTCGTCGTCTCCGTGCTGACGGCGACCGGCATGGTCGTGGCCTTCGGCGGCATCATCAAGGAGATGTCGGGCGGCAGTTTCGCGCTGCTTGCCGTGCTGCTGTGCCTGACCGTGTTGATCCTCGGCCTCGGCATCCCGACGACGCCATCCTACATCATTGCCGCCGCGATCGGTGCGCCGATGCTGCTGGAACTGGGCCGGCCGATGGGCATCGACATGATGCAGGCGCACCTGTTCCTGTTCTACTTCGCCGTGATCGCGGATGCGACGCCGCCGGTCGCCGCATCGGCCTTTGCCGCCGCGGCCATCGCCAAGGCCAGCCCGACCATCGCCAGCCTGCACGCCTCACGCTTCGGCATCGCCGGCTTCACCGTGGGATTCGCCTTCCTGTACGACCCCGGCATCATGCTGCGCGGGGGCATCATGGAGATCGTGCTGGCGACCTCCATCCAGGTCGTCGCACTGGTAATGATCACCGCGGCCTATGCGGGGTATCTGCTGCGGCCCATGAATCTGGCGGTGCGGACCGTATTGGGGCTGATCGGATTGTTCACGGCCTTTGGCTATGCCGCGCCGGATTTCGTGCGGTTCGCGGTCGGCGGGGGCGTCCTGTGCCTGATCGCCATCCTGCAGGTATTGAGCACCCGGAAGGACACCATGATCCGCACGGCCGCCGTGTTGCTGGGCCTCTGCCTCGCTGTGCCGGCCATGGCGCAGAACGCCGCACCGCAGCTGGCCTGGACGACGCTGTCGGCCATCCGTGCGCGCGGCGTGCTGAACTGCGGCGTATCGACCGGCGACCCGGCCTGGAGCCCGCCGGACAGCCAGGGCGTCTGGCAGGGTGTCGATGCCGAGCAACGACTGCTCGGCCGGTCCGGAGATCTCGGGCCTGCTGTGGTTCTCGAGCGCGCTTGGCTGCTCAACGCGATCAGGGCGGTCGGCGATTGCGCCGAGGTTTATGACCGCCATCTCGGCGCCAACAGCCCGGTCGGGCTGGCGCGTGGACCGAACGCGCTGTGGAACGCCGGCGGGTTGCTCTGGAGCCCGCCGATCCGCTGAGCGCTCCTACTGCCCAGGGGATGCACTGCCCCCGGTTGAAACAACAATGAAACTTGGGAGAAGACACCATGAATCGGATCACTCTTGCCGCGCTCGCCCTGTTGGCGGCCGGCCCTGCCGTCGCGCAAATGGCCGCACCTGGACCCACGCTCACCACCGTCCGCGCGCGCGGCGCGGTGGCCTGCGGCGCGCATCCCGGTTCGCCGGGCTTCGGCGTAATGGACAGCCAGGGTGTCTATCGCGGGCTCGACGCCGACACTTGCCGCGCCGTGGCGGCGGCGGCGCTCGGCGATGGCGAGAAGGTCCGCTGGACGCTGCTCTCCTCGCAATCGCGGATGCCTGCGCTGCAATCGGGTTCGGTCGACCTGCTTGCCCGCACCACCACCTGGACGCAGACGCGCGACACGGCCAACGGGCTGAACTTCACCGCGGTCACGTTCTACGACGGTCAGGGCTTCCTGATCCGCCGGTCGGCCAATGTTACGCGGGCGCGCGAGCTTGATGGCGCCACGGTCTGCGTCACCTCCGGCACCACCAACGAACTGAACCTGACCGACTGGGCGCGCGCCAACAACGTGCGCGTCCAGCCGCTCGTGTTCGACCAGAACGAGGAAACCCGCAACGCCTACACCGCCGGCAGGTGCGATGCCTACAGCACCGACGCCTCCCAGCTCGCCGGCATCCGCTCGACCCAGCGCGACCCGTCCGAGCACATCATCCTGCCGGACATCATCTCGAAGGAACCGCTGACCCCGGCCGTGCGCCATGGCGACGACCAATGGTTCGACATCGTCCGCTGGACCATCTTCGCGCTGCTCGAGGCCGAGGAACTCGGCGTCACCCAGGCCAATGTCGACGAGATGCTCAACAGCCAGAACCCGAACATCCGGCGGCTGCTGGGCCAGACCGGGGATCATGGACCGCTGATGGGTCTGGACCGACGCTGGGCCTACAACGCCATCAAGGCGGTGGGGAACTATGGCGAGATCTACGACCGCCACATGGGCCCCAACACCCCGATCGGCCTGCCGCGCGGTATCAATGCGCTGTGGAACCAGGGCGGGCTGATGTACGCGCCGCCGATCCGCTGATCACCCCAGCACGCCGAATACGTTCAGCAGGATGATGACGGTCACCGGTACGCCGAGCAGCCACAACAGGATCGACTTCATCTGACGTTTCCTCCGCAGGACAAGGGTCTGTGCGGAGGAACGCGGCGATCGGCGTAAGGGTTGCGCCTCAGCGCCGTTCGTAGATCAGCCGCGCCCGGATGGTGCCGGGCAGGGCGCGGAACTCCTCCAGGATCGCCTCGGCGTCGCGCTTCGCCTCCTGGCTGTCCACCACCACGTAACCGACCGACCCGGCGGTCTGGTAGTACTGGCCGGAGATGTTCAGGCCGCGCTTGGCGAAGCTTTCGTTGATGCGCGACAGGATGCCCGGCGCGTCGCGGTGCACATGCACCCAGCGCGCCCCGGTCGGCCGCGCGGGCAGTTCCACCTGTGGGAAGTTCACCGCGCCCATCGTCGCCCCGGTGTCGGAGAATTCGATCAGCTTGCGGCTGACCTCCTCGCCGATGCGCCACTGCGCCTCGCCGGTCGAACCGCCGATATGCGGCGTCAGGATCACGTTCGGCAGCCCCTGCAGCGCAGACACGAAGGCCTCCCCGTTGCGAGAGGGCTCGACGGGAAACACGTCGATCGCCGCCCCCAGCAGATGCCCCTCGCGCAACCCGTCGGCCAGCGCATCGAGGTTCACCACCGTGCCGCGGGCGTTGTTCACGAACACCGCGCCGGGCTTCATGGCGCGGATTTCGGCCGGGCCGATCATGTTCAGCGTATCGGGCGTCTCGGGCACATGCACCGTCACTGCATCGGCTTCCGCGAGCAGCGCGTGCAGCGACGTCATCGGCTGCGCATTGCCATGCGGCAGCTTGCCGGTGCGGTCCCAGTAGATGACGCGCATGCCGAAGGCCTCGGCCAGCACGGACAACTGGCTGCCGATGTTGCCGTAGCCGACGATGCCCAGCGTCTTGCCGCGCACCTCCCAGGAATTCGCCGCCGACTTGTCCCATTCGCCGCGATGCGCCGCGTTGGATTTCGCGAAGATGCCGCGCATCAGCATCACGATCTCGCCCAGCGTCAGCTCGGCGACGGAGCGCGTGTTGGAAAACGGCGCGTTGAACACGGGAATGCCGCGATGGGCCGCGGCATCGAGGTTCACCTGGTTGGTGCCGATGCAGAAGCAGCCGATGGCGAACAGCCGATCGGCGGCTTCGAGCACGTCCGCCGTCACCTGGGTGCGCGACCGGATGCCGAGGATGTGGACACCCTTGATCGCCTTGATCAGGGCCTGGCCGTCCAGTGCCTTCGCTTCCCGCTTCACCGTCGCGTAGCCGGCATCGGCCAGGCGTTCCAGCGCGCTGTCGGCGATGCCTTCAAGCAGCAGGATGCGGATCTTTTCCTTGGGCAGCGACAGGCGGGTTGGGGACATCGGGGGCGCCGGAACAGGGAAGGGGGCCGCTTCCTGCGCCCTTGGCGCGGCCGAGACAAGGGCTGGCGCTCATGGCGTGGCGCTTGCTAGTCCGGTTGGGAACCCGGCAGGCCGCGGCGCGGCGGCCGGGGGTGACGCATGGGGATGCCGCGATGGACGCTGCCTATCTTTCGGAATGGGCCAACCTGCTGCTGCGTTGGCTGCACCTGATCACCGGCATCGCCTGGATCGGCACCTCCTTCTACTTTATCGGCCTCGACAACCAGCTCGACCCGGCCCGGGACGGCAATCCCCGCATCGCCGGTGAGCAATGGTCAATCCATGGCGGTGGCTTCTACCACAAGCAGAAGTACCTGCTGGCGCCGGAGAAGCTGCCGGACACGCTGCACTGGTTCAAATGGGAAGCCTATTGGACCTGGCTCAGCGGCTTCTCGCTGTTCGTGCTGATCTATTGGGGGCAGGCCAGCACCTACCTGGTGGATCCGGCGGTGTTCGACATGCGGCCCTGGGTCGCCGTGCCGGTCAGCGCGGCGCTGCTGGTTGGCGGCTGGGTCGGCTATGACCTGCTCTGCCGGTCGAAACTGGGTGAGAACGAGGCGCTGCTCGGCGCGATCGGCGCCGCCGCCCTGGCCGTCACCGCCTTCGTCTGCTGCCACCTGTTCGGCGGGCGCGGCGCTTTCCTGCAGGTGGGTGCGATGACCGGCACCATCATGGCGGCCAATGTCGCCATGGTGATCATCCCCGGCCAGAAGAAGATGGTCGCGGCGATGAAGCAGGGCGCCACGCCCGACCCGAAATACGGCCGTTGGGGCAAGCAGCGCAGCGTCCACAACACCTATCTGACGCTGCCTGTCATCTTCATCATGATCTCGCCGCACTATCCGATGACCTACCAGTCGCGCTGGAACTGGCTGGTGCTGCTGGCGGTGGGCCTGTCGGGCGCGCTGGTGCGGCAATATTTCGTGCTGCGGCAGAAGGGCGCCAATCCGGTGTGGTTGCCGGCAGCGGGAGCCGCCGTCGTCGCCCTGCTGGTGGTGACGGGTGCGCCCGATCGCGGCAGCGCGGGCGATGCGCCCCCCTTCGCCGAGGTGCAGACCATCGTCGCCTCCCGCTGCGTCGCCTGCCACGCCGCGCGCCCAACCATGGAAGGCTTCGCCGCGCCACCCAAGGGCGTGATGATGGAGACCCCCGCGCAGATCCGTCGCTGGGCGGCCGCCCTGCGCCAGCAGGTGCAGACGGAAGCCATGCCCCCCGGCAACATGACCGAGATCACGCCGGAGGAGCGCGCGAAGCTGCTCGCCTGGGTCGCGGCGGGGGCGCCGGCCGACTGACGCCGCGCGGCCGCGGTGGTTGCCGTCCCGCCATCCTGGCCTGTAAGCAGGATGGCGCACCGGCGGTGAAGGGGGGCGAGTCGTGCTGCGATCCGCGTTCACCCTTCTCGCCATCCTGCTGCCGCTGTCCGGTTGCGCGCTGCCGCCCAACACCGCCCTGCGCGACTGGGCGCGCCTCGCCAGCGTCCTGGCCGATCAGCCCGATGCCATCGCGCCGATGGCCCCGCCCGGCCGCAACGGGCTGGTCGCCCAGCAGGAAGCGCTCGCCGTCTATCTCTATGCGCTGTCGGTGCTGGCGCAGGAGGAAAGCACCCTGACCTTCCGCGCCGAGGCCTTCGCCCCGCTGGCCCCGCGTGCTGCCATGGCCGACCCCGCCGCCGGACCGGCGGTCGCCGAGATCGGCCGCCTGCTCGCCGCCGCGCAGGCTGCCAACCTTCCGCCTGGCGCGCGCGCCCGTAGCGCCGGGTCGCAGACCGTAATCGAGGATTTGCGCCTGCGCCCGCTGATCCGCGCCGCCGATGCGCCCGTGCAACTGCTGGTCGGAACGCTGTCGCGCGGTGCGGTCGGCGTGGCCGGGTCGGAACAGGACACCTACCGCCAGGTGCTGGCCGCGATCGGGGAAGGACACGCCATGCTCAAGGCGCTGGCGCCGGACATCCGGCAACGGGAGACGGCGCGCGACATCATGGCGCAGGAGGACCGGCTGCGTCGCCTCATGCTGATCCTCGCCCCCGATCCCGCGGTGGGGCTGCGGCCCGACCCGGCGGGGATGGTCGGCGCCGTGGTGCAGCCGTGATGCGGCGCATCGCCCTGGCGGTGCTGCTGGCGCTGCCCGTTGCCTGCGCCGCGCCGGACTACACCCCGGTTCGGGACTGGGCGCGCACCGCCAGCCTCGCCGCCGATTTCCCGACCGGGCGCCTGCCGCCCCCGCGCTCGGCGGATGTGCGCGACGGGGCGCTGGCGATGCGCGACGCGCTCGCCACCTACCTCACGGCGCTGGCCCGCATGGCCGATGACGGCGTGCTGCCCTATCCGGAGAACCCCTTCGCCGAACTCGCCCCGCAGGCCGGGCGCGCCGGCACCGGCGGGGAGCAGCCGGTCGCCGACCTTGGCGCCTTCCTGCGCCGGGCGACCCGGCAGAATTGGCAGGCGCCGCGGCTGCGCGAGGCGATCGGCGTCGCCGACCCCTCCGTGCAGGCGCTGGTCCGGTCCCTGACCGCGGCGGTCGGCCGCAATGCCGAGCCGGGCGAACCCCCCGCGATCGCCACGGCGCGCCAGCAATATGCCGCCATCATCGTGCGGATCGGCGAGGATCACGCCTTGCTCAAGGCCCGCGCCGCCGACCTGACGGACGAGGACGTGATCGAACTGATCCGCGCCGCCGAGGACCGCATGCGCCGCGCCGTGCTCGCTCTGCCGCGGCCGGCGATGACGGTTGCCGGGCCGTCCCGGTGAAGCGGATGCGGTGGCTGCCGTGGCTGATCGCCGTCGCGGCGATGCCAGGCCTGTCCCCGATCGCCGCCGCGCAGACCGGCGAGGAGCGGATCGAATCCATCCTCGGCCGCATCGACGACATCCAGCAGCAGCTGGGTGCGCGCGGGTCGGGCGTGCTCGGCCTGATGGGCTACAACATGACGCCCGACGGTTCCGCGAATTCGCTGCAGATCAGCCGCGGCAACGCCGCCACCGAGCTCGGCTCGTCGGTCCTGACCCTCAGCCAGCTTGGCGCCGGCTTTACCGTTGCCGAGAGCTTCCCCCTTTGGCTCGAGGGCTATCTCGGCACCGCGCGCTATGATCCCCGCGCGGTATTTACCAACCTGCCGCCGCGGCAGACCCCGCTGCGCTGGAACAACGTCGCCGCCACCATCGGCGTCGGCTACGACGTCCGGATCGGAGAATACCTGTGGCTGCGGCCGATCCTCAACCTGTCGGGCGGCTTTGCCGCGTCGGATGCCGCGCTGTTCGGCAGCTTCGTCAACTACCGCACGGATCGCGACGTCTCGGCGCTGACCGACAAGCACGTGAATGTCTGGGGCATCGGCGGATCGCTGATGCTGGCCTACTACGACCACCGCCCGGCCCGCGATATCGATGTCGAGCTGCGCTACACGCAGATCTACCTCCAGACCTTCGGCGACACGATCCAGGCGGCGCGCGGCACCTCGATGGCCAAGACGCTCGGCCTGTGGGCGCGCTACCGCTGGCCGACCGGGTGGGAGGCCTTCGGCCGGCCGGTGCGCTGGGTGCTCGACGGGTCCTTCACCAGCTATCTCGGCGACCAGGAGGATACGCTGGGCTTCAGCTGGGCGGCCAAGCTCGGTGGCGGCATCGAGATCGACGTCGGCCGCTACGAGGTTGGCGCCGCCGGGCTCAACATCTCGCGGATTCGGCTGGTGGCGCGGTATTTCATCGGCGACAACAACGTCACCGGCACGTCGGTCGGCATCGGCATTAGCTTCTGAGGTTCGGCATGGCAGGCAACGGCCCGGGCACGCTCTCGACCCATGTTCTCAACACCGCCGAGGGCATCCCCGGCACCGGGGTGCGCGTCGAGCTGTGGCGGCTCGACCCCGATCCGGCGCAGGTCACCGAGACGCTGACCAATGAGGATGGCCGCACGGTGGACCCGCTGCTGCCCGCCGGCGGCTTCCGCGCCGGGCGCTATGAGCTGCGCTTCCACATCGGTGCCTATTTCACCGCGCGGGGGATCGCGCCGGACCCGCTGTTCCTCGATGTGGTGGCCGTGAATTTCGGCATGGCGGATGGCGTCAGGCACTACCACGTGCCGCTGCTCTGCACGCCGTGGTCGTATTCGACCTATCGCGGTTCGTGACGGGCACCGCTACCGGAGATCGGCCGCACGGTCGGCCGTGAGGCGCGCATCGAGCGCCGAGAGCACCTCGCCCGGCAGGCCGAAGGCGCGCAGATGCGCCATCAGCGCCGCGGCGAGCGCGAGGTTTCCCGACCCCTCATCGTCCGGCAGGCTGTCATACTGCGCGAAGCCGGTGGCCTTGCCGACCGAGAAATAGGTAGCGAGCCGCGTCGCCTTGGCGCGCGCCCCCAGCGCGGTGTTGCGCCCGACCATCGCCTTTTCGAGCGTGCGGCCGGCCGCCATGTTGCTCTCGGGCGGCACCGCCAGCATCCGGACATAGCCGAGGCCGCCGGCGCGACCTGCTCCCTTCGGGAAGACGTGGTCGATCTGCACATCTGCCCCGTCGAGGCCCGCCGCGCCGAGTTCGCGCACCGCGAAGCGCTCGAAGGCACGGCGATAGCCGGTCTTCTCCGGCGCCAGCCACAGCTCCGGCACGTCGCCTGTCGCCGAGCGCCAGACGAAGCCCTCGCTGAGGTCAAGGTCGGGGGCGATCTCGAAGCGCCCGCCCTGCCGCCACAGCCCGTCCTCCACCATGCCGCCCAGGCCTTGGAGGCTCTGCACCCCGATCCAGGCGAGGTTGGTCGGCGCACAGAATTGCGCGACGAAGGCGGCGATCTGGCGGGTCATCCAGGCGGGGCGCATCGGGGCTTGCTCCATTCCATGCCGGCCAACCTGCCATGGAACGACCTGCGCGCGCGGTGACGGGTTTCACACCAACGGCCATGTCATGGCCCGCTGGTGCTGCGGCTTTCGCGCCCTGTGGCGATGGGCGCAAACCTCCGGCCTACCGGGCTTCGCCGGGCCGCAATCGTGGCCGCGGCGCCGGTCAGGACGTCGCGCCGGTGATGTCACACACCGCCGGCCCCCGTCACGCGCGGACCAGACCACCCATGCCCGCCACCGCATCGCTGACCGGGAAGGCGCGCGCCACCGCCTGGGCCGGCAGCTTCACGTGATCGCGCAGCAGCCCCTTGGCCAAGCTGCGCAGGTCGGTGGTCGGCGCCAGGTCGCGGCCCTGGAACAGCGCGCGTTCCGACAGCCCGGGCCAGTCGCCCGCGACGCGCCCGCCGGCCACCGCGCCGCCCAGGATGAAAGCGACACCACCCGTGCCGTGGTCGGTGCCACCGGTGCCGTTGATGCGCACCGTGCGGCCGAATTCCGTGACTACTAGCACCGCGGTGCGGCGCCAGGTCTCGCCCAGCGCCTCCTTCAGCGCCGCCAGCCCGTCATCGAGCTGCGACAGGGGGTTGTTCAGCCGGTTCACCTGCTGCGCATGGGTATCCCAGCCGCTCAGCTCGAAGGCCGCGATGCGCGGGCCGTCCGGCTGGGCGAGCAGCCGTCCGGCCGCCAGGGCCAGCACCCGGAAGGCACCGCCGGGCGGCTGCGGGCGGCCGCGGCTCTCCTCGCCCAGCGTATTCATGGCATAGCCGCGGGCGCTCAGCCCTTCCAGGATGGCGGGGCCGGTCACCGGATCGGTGTGGTTCAGCTCGGCGATCCGGGCGAGCAGGTCCGGGGAAGGCATGCCGCCGCCGCGCGGGGCGAAGGTGCCGACCTGGGTCGGCCCGCGCATGAGCAGCGGCATGTCGGTGCCGACCGCGAGCCCGTTCGGCTGCGCCCCCGGCCGCGCCGGTACGGCGGACAGCGCGCGGTTCAGCCAGCCGCTGTTCAGCCGCTCATCGGCACCCGATTCCAGCAGGTCCTGCGCGTCGAAATGGCTGCGCGTGCGCCAGTTGCCGGCGACGGCATGGATCACCATCGCCTCATTCGCCGCGTACATCGCGTGGAACTGCGGCATGCGCGGATGCAACCCGAACCGGCCGCCGAGGTCGAGCAGCCCGCCCTCCCGCCCGGGCTCGGGCAGGGCCAGGGGGCCGCGCAGCTCCCCGAAGCTCAGTTCGCCATAGGCCTGGACGGCGAACAGACCGTCGAGGCCGCCGCGCAGCAGCACGACCGCCAGCCGCGCTTCCCCCGGTGCCTGGGCGAAGGCGACGCGGGCACGCGGCAGGGTAATGGCGGCGCCGAGGCCGAGCAGCAGCGACCGGCGGCCGAGGGCAGGCAGATGGGCGTTCATCGGCGATGGAACTCCGGGGCGGTCAGCACGAGGGTCAGCGCCTCGCGCGCCGAGCCGGCGCGGCCGGCCGCGCGCAGCGTTTCGGGACGGCTGAGCGGGCCAAGCACCGCCTCGGACAGGTCGGCGGCGTCGCGCCCCGCACCGCGCCCCGCCATGCCATTGGCCCAGTCGATGCGGCGCATCATCAATTCCGGCGCGGCCCAGGCCGCCGCGCTGTCCGGGTAGCCGATCGGCGCCGGCGCGCTCCACAGGGTCTGGCCGAGCAGGCGCATGACCCCATCGGCCCGTTCCGCGCTGTCGGCCGGCGCTTCGACCGCGCGCAGTACGGCGATCACGTAGTCCTGCGAGTTGCGCAGCTTGGCGAGCGGGTTCGCCCAGGCCTCGGGCAGCCGCACCAGGGCGTGGGCGGCGGCGCCGAGGTCGCCTCGGGTGTCGCGCAGCACGCCATGGATGCGATCGACCGCGGCCGGCGGCGGGTCGTCGGCGACGAAATGCCGCACCAGCTTGGTGGCGAGGTGGCGGTGCGTCCTGTCATGCCGGGCCAGCCAGAGCAGCGCCTCGACGCCGCCTTCCTCGCCAGGGGGGAAGGTCCTGCCCATCACGGTCTTCGGGCCGGGTTCGTGGGATTGGGGGCGGAACACGAAGCCGGTCGGCGCACGCACCTGCTCGAAGCCCCAGCCGGTCAGGATGCGCGCGAAGCTGGTCACGTCCTCCTGGCTGTAGCCGGCGGCGGGGGTGATGGTGTGCAATTCCATGATTTCGCGCGCGAGGTTTTCATTCAGGCCGCGGCGCGAGCGCAGCCCCACGGGGCTGTTCGGCCCGACCGAGCCGTTGTTGTCGAGGTAGGCGAGCATGCCCGGATGGCGCGCCATGGCCAGCAGCATGTCCTCGAAGCGGCCGGTGACATGGGGGCGGATCACCTCCCGGACATACAGGCCGGTGAAGTTCGGCACCCGGGCGCGCTGGACGCACAGGTGGTTGGCCCAGAAGGCGACCAGCCTTTCCCGGAAGCCCTGTTGCCCGCCGATCGACAGTGCGAGCGCCGCGATTGTTTCGCCCCGGACGATGCGGGCCTGGTTCGGCCGCCCCACCGTACCCGCCCGCAGCAGGGCGTTGTCCTCGAGGATGGCGGCGAAGACCGCCGGCTGCGTGGTGGGCAGGTCCGAGGGCAGTTCCGGGCCCGGCAGGCCGGGCGCAAGCTGCGAATCGAGCCAGGCGACGGGGTCCGCCGGCACCGGGTCGGACGGCCGGCGCCCCTGGGCAAAGCGGATGGCGGCGATCACGGGCTTGGCGTCCATGGTCATGATTCTAAGCCCGGAGGCGGGCCGGGGGCACGCAACAAAGCGTGTCGCCCGGGCGTGGCAATGCCCGGGCCGCCATGCGCGCAGGGCTGAATCGGCGATGTTGCGCTTGCAAAGCGCGGCCGGACGTCGCAGATAGCCGCACCGACTGATCGGCGTGAACCCTGAGGGCGGCGCGGAGCGAATGCTCCAGCGCGGGCGCCCCGTTTCTGCTTAATGGAGGCCCATCGTGGCGCGCACCCCTCTCGACAAGATCCGGAACATCGGGATCACGGCGCATATCGACGCCGGCAAGACCACCACGACCGAGCGCATCCTGTACTACACCGGCAAGTCGCACCGCATCGGTGAAGTCCATGAGGGCAACACCACGACCGACTACATGGAGCAGGAGCGCGAGCGGGGGATCACCATCACCTCCGCCGCCGTGACCGCCGTGTGGGACGACCACCGCATCAACGTCATCGACACCCCGGGCCACATCGACTTCAACATCGAGGTGAACCGGTCGCTGCGCGTGCTCGACGGCGCCATCTTCATCATCGAGGGCGTGGCCGGCGTGCAGCCGCAGTCCGAGACGAACTGGCGCCTGGCGGACCGCTACAACGTCCCGCGCATCATCTTCATCAACAAGCTGGACCGCACCGGCGCCGATTTCTACAAGGCGGCGGCGACGCTGACCGAGAAGCTCGGCATCAACTGGGTGACGCTGCAGCTGCCGATCGGCATCGAGGACACCTTCCTCGGCGTCGTCGACCTCGTCGAGATGAAGGCGATCATCTGGGAAGGCGACGAACTCGGCGCCGCCTATCATGACGCGCCGATCCCCGACGACCTGAAGGAGAAGGCGGCCGAATACCGCCAGATCCTGATCGACACCTGCGTCGGCGTCGATGAGACGGCGATGGAGGAATATTTCGACAAGGGCGACGTCTCCGTCGAGACGCTGCGCCGCTGCATCAAGAAGGGCACCATCAGCGGTGAATTCCGCCCGGTGCTCTGCGGCACCGCCTTCAAGAACAAGGGCGTGCAGCCGCTGCTCGATGCGGTGATCCAGTACCTGCCGTCCCCGATCGACGTCCCGGGCATCAAGGTCGCCCCGGATGAGGGCCATGACGAGACGCAGGAACGCCGCCACATCCCGGCCGACCCGGATGCGCCTTTCGCCGGCCTGGCGTTCAAGATCATCAACGACAAGTACGGCAACCTGACCTTCGTGCGCGTCTATCGCGGCACGCTGCGCCAGGGCGACATGATCCAGAACACGACGAAGGATTCGCGCGAGCGGATCGGCCGCATGTTCCAGATGCATGCCGACAAGCGCGAGGAGATCAAGGAAGTCTCCGCCGGCGACATCGCCGCCTTCGTGGGCCTGAAGGACACCGGCACCGGCGACACGCTGGCGTCGAACGACGACCCCGTGATCCTCGAGCGCATGGCCTTCCCGGTCCCGGTCATCGACATCTCGGTCGAGCCGAAGACCAAGGAAGGCGTCGAGAAGATGACGATCGGCCTGCAGAAGCTGGCCGGCGAGGACCCCTCGCTGCGCCTGCGCACCGACCAGGAGACCGGCCAGACCATCCTGTCCGGCATGGGCGAGCTGCACCTGGAGATCATTGTCGATCGCCTGAAGCGCGAATACGGCGTGGACGCCAACATCGGCGCCCCGCAGGTCGCCTATCGCGAGACGATCACCAAGCCCCACACCGAGATCTACACCCACAAGAAGCAGACCGGTGGTTCGGGCCAGTACGCCGAGGTGAAGATCGTCTTCGAGCCGAAGGAACGGAACGAGGGCATCGAGTTCGTCAACGGCGTGGTCGGCGGCGCGGTGCCGCGCGAATACGTCCCGGCGGTCGAAAAGGGCATCAAGGTGCAGGCCGACACCGGCGTGCTCGCCGGCTTCCCGACGGTGGACTTCAAGTACACCCTGGTGGACGGCAAGTACCACGACGTGGACTCGAGCGCGCTGGCCTTCGAAATCGCCGCCAAAGCCTGCTTCCGCGAAGGCATGAAGAAGGCCGGCCCGGTCATCCTCGAGCCGATCATGGACGTCGAGGTCACCACCCCACAGGACCATGTCGGCGACGTCGTCGGCGACCTGAACCGCCGCCGTGGCGTGATCCAGTCGCAGGACATGGCCGGCACCTCGGTGATCGTGCGCGCCCACGTCCCGCTGAAGGAGATGTTCGGCTACATCTCGAACCTGCGCGGCATGACGAAGGGCCGCGCGTCCTTCTCCATGCAGTTCCACCACTACGACCCGGTGCCGCGCAACGTCGCCGAGGAGATCATGGCGAAGTCCGCCTGATCCAACGGTTCGGACCGACCTGAAGGCGGCGCGGAGGGGATCCCCTCCGCGCCGCTTCGCATTTCGGGGTGCCTCGACACGGCTGGCCGGGCGCCGCATCCTGGCGATGTCGCTGATGTCGGATCGCCCGGCCACCGACCAAGGCCGAGGATGTCGGGATGGAAGTGACGCTGCTGGCGCCGCGCTGGACTTGGTGCCCGGAGGCCGGGCTGCGCGAGGGCCAGGCCATCCTGGTGGGTGCCGATGGCGCCATCCTCGATGTCGTCGCCGACAGTCCCTCCATCGCGGCACGCCGCGTCGAACTGCCAGAATCCCTGCTGTTGCCGGGCCTGATCAACCTGCACAATCACGCGATGTCCGGCCCGATGTTCCGCGGCCTGGCGGACGACATCGCCCCGGGTGACCTGCCCGGCCACATCGTCTTTTCGCTGCTGATGCCGATGGGCGATCTCGCGGCCGAGATCATGACGCCCGAGGAGGTCGGCGACGCCGCCGAGATGGCGCTGCTCGAGGGGCTGCGCTGCGGCATGACGACGGTGCTCGACGTGTACCGGCTTCAGCAGGCGCCCTTCATCGCCCGCGCGCGGGGCCTTGGGCTGCGCAGCTATTCCTGCCCCTACCTGTTCTCCACCCCGGGGCTCGACATGGCGGCTGACGGCACGCCGCTGTATCGCCCGGAAGGCAGCGCCGATCCCGGCTTTGACGCCATTGTCCGGCTGATCGAGGCGCATGACGAAGGCCCGCGCGGCCGTACCCGCGTCGGCTTCGGCCCGCATGGCCCGGATTCCTGCACCCCTGACCTGCTGCGCCGGGTCGATGCCAAGGCGCGGGAGATGAACACCCTCGTCTCCATCCACGCCTGCCAGAACCTGCACGAGGTCGAGATCGTCCGGCAGCGCCACGGCACGGGGTCGATGGCGCATCTGCGCGACCTCGGCCTGTTGCGCGAAGGCGTCGTGGTCGCCCATGCCATGTATGCGACCGATGAGGAGCTCGCGTTGGTCAAGGCTGGCGGTGCGGCCATCGCTTCCTGCCCGCTGGCCTTCGCGCGCAGCGGCCGCTTCGTCCCGCTGGCGCGGTTCGAGGCGTCGGGCGTGCGGCTCGGCATCGGCACCGATGGCGTGACCCTCGACATGGTGCAGGAAGTCCGCACCGCCTCGATCTTCGCCAAGGTGCAGTCGGGCGCAGCGCATGGCCTGTCCGCCCCCCGGGTGCTGCGCGCGGCGACGCGCGACGCGGCCCTCGCGCTGGGGCGGCCGGATCTCGGCATCATCGCCCCCGGCGCGCGGGCGGACCTGATCGCGGTCGATCTCTCCTCCTCCCGCTACCAGCCCGTCTGGGACCCGCTGAAGGCGCTGCTGACCAGCGGCATCGCCTCCGACCTGTCGCTTGTCATGGTCGAAGGGCGCACCTTGCTGCGCGACGGCCGCGTGACGGTCGCCGATGAACGCGCCGTGACACGCCGCGGCGCGGCCGCCATCGAGCGTGTCTGGCAGGAAGCGCTGCGCCGCGGCCGCATCCCGCGCAGCGTCGCCGAGCGCGCCGGCCGCGCCGCATCCCTCCATGCCTGACCGGGAGATGACCCCATGATGCTCCGCCGATCGTCACTCCTGCTCGTCGCGGGGGTCTCGGTTCTCGCGGCGCCCGCGCTGCTGCATGCGCAGGGCGCGCGGCGCCCGCTGCGCATCGTCGTGCCCTTTCCGCCTGGCGGCGGGGTCGACAGTCTTGGCCGCGTCCTGGCGGACCGGCTGCCGGCCGTGCTCGACCAGCAGGTCGTGGTCGACAACCGCAGCGGCGCCGGCGGGCTGATCGGCGCCGATGCCGTGGCCAAGGGCCCGCCGGACGGATCGATCATCGGCATCATCGGCGCCGCGACGATCTGCGCCGCGCCCTTCCTGCAGGCCTCGATGCCCTTCGATCCGGTGCGCGACCTGCGGCCGGTCACCCAGATCACCGATGCCTCCGTGCTGCTGGTGGTCAATGCCCAGCGCGCGACCGAGCGAGGCTGGACCGACCTGCGCACCACGCTCGCCTGGGCGCGCGCCAATCCCGGCGCGCTGCGCCTTGCGCATTCCGGCGTCGCGACGGTCAGCCACCTGACCCTGGCCGCGCTGGAAGCGGCGAGCGGCGTGGGCTTCACCCAGGTGCCCTATCGCGGCGGGGCACAGGCGACGACGGACACGGTCTCTGGCGTGCTGGACGGGTCGGCCGACCTGCCGACGGCGCTGATCCCGCATGTCGAGGCCGGCAGGCTGCGCGCCCTTGGCGTCAGCAGCCGTCGCCGCTTCGGGTTGCTGCCCGACGTGCCGTCCTTCGCCGAATATGCCGATCTCGGCCTCGGCGACATCGATATCCGGTCGTGGAACGCGATGATGGTCCCGGCAGGCACGCCCGACGCCGAAGTGCAGCGCCTGTTTGCCGCGATCCGGCAGGTTGCCGTCCAGCCGGCCTTCCGCGAGGCTCTCCGGCCGCTCGGCTATGACGCGGCACCGAGCGAAAGCCCCGCGGCGATGGCCGCCATGATCGCCAGCGAGACGCCGCGCTGGCGGCGACTGGTGGAAGTCTCCGGCGCCCGCGTCGATTGAGGCGGCAGCCCGGTCGCGCGCCACCACGCTGCCGCATGCGTGACCGGGTGCGACCCGCTCAGGCGGAAGCCGCACGGCTGCCGGTCATTGCGACGCCGCCGACCGGGCTCGCGGCCGGCGTGGATCGTTGCGCGCTTGCCGCGCGGCCGTCGCGTGTCCCATCCTCCGGAGGGGGACGACAGTACCGGAGGGATCGCACCATGAGATACGTCTTCGCCGCCATGGCCATGGCCGCCCTGCTGGCCCCGGCCGCAGCCCGCGCCGACTACTATGTCTATTGCGCGAACAACCGCATCGAGGTGGACAGCCGCAACCCCGAGCAGATGGCCAGCGCCCGCGGTTCGGGCACCTGCCAGATGGGTCCGAAATTCGGCTTCCTGTCGGATGCGCAGAACTTCGCGCAGCGCAATTTCGGCGGCCCCGGCAGCTCCTGTTCCTGCCGCTGACGCGCCGCTGGCCATGATGCCCCGCCACATCGCGGCGGTCGCCGTGGGACTGGTCATGCTCGCCCCCGCCGCCGCGCGCGCCGACTACTGGGTCTATTGCGACAGCGGCCGCATCGCGGTCGACAGCCGCGATCCGGACCAGATGCGCATCGCGCGGGGGTCCAGCTTCTGCGCGATGGGCCCATCCTTCAGCACGCGCAGCGATGCCGAGAATTTCGCCCGGCGCAATTTCGGCGGCACCGGGGGATCGTGTTCCTGCCGATGACGAGACCGAGGCGCCGGCCCGCTTGCGCGGCGCGGGCCGTGCGCCGCATCCTCGCCCTGATGCCTGCCGCGCACCATCCGACGCCGTGACGGTCCCGCCGCCGAGCAACAGCGACGAGACGGTTCGCATCCTGCTGGCCCGGCCAGGCCCGGCGGGCCCGCCGCCGCCGCGCGGCCGCCTCGCGCGGCGGCTGGTGCTGGGCGGGGCCGCGGCGCTGCTGGTCGGCGGCCTCGGCGTCTACCTGCTGTCCCCCGGCACGCCCGCGCAGGGGCCGCAACGCCTCGGCCCGCGCCGGCTGGTGCCGCCGCTGCTGCGCACGACGCTGCGCGGGGAGGGCGTGATCTACGCCCTGGCCCGCCGCAGCGAGCAGGACGCGGCCGACCCGCCCGACGCCCCGGCGCCGCGCGAACGCCTTGAACTGCTGGCCTTTGGTACGGCCGGGCTCGACCCGCGCTTCGCCGTCCACCTCGCCTCGGTGCCGCTTGGCGGCATGGCCGATGCGGGGCTGATCGCCGAGCAGGGGGCGACGATCTGGCTGTGGCTCGACGGGCTCGGTGCGGTCTCGGCGGTGGATGGCCAGGTGCTGGCCGACACCGATGGGCTGGCGGAACTGAACCCTGCGCTGGCGGAAGCCCTCGGCACCGCGATGCGGCGGTCGTTCCGCACCGCCGATGCCCTGGTCCTCGAAGGCGGCCCCGTGCCCCGCGCCTGGCGCTTCGACCCGCGCGACTTCCTGGCCTCGGCGGCCAACCTGCCGCCACCGCGGCCGCTGCCGCAGATCAATCCGGGCGCGGCCCATGGCCCCGGTGGGGCGACCGCCTTCCGCATTGCCGAGGCGCTGGTCGGCACCGATTGGCTCGCGCTTCCGGCCGAGACGGCCAAGCTGGCTGCCCCATTGGCCGCCACGCGCGCCGAACGGCTTTTCCTGCCGGCGGCGGCGATGCCGTCGGGCGGTGGTGGCCAGCAGATGTGGCATGGCGCGGTCCGCATGGGGTCGGTCGCGCCGCCGGGCTGGCCGGCGAACCTGCCGAACCGCTGGGGACAGGCGGAGCAGGTGGTGGACCTGTCCACGGTGCCGGGCACGACCGGGCTCGCTTGGGCCGGCTTCCTGACCGCCGGGACGGAAACCCCGCTGGCGCTGACCGGCCCGCCCGGCCTGCTGGTCCTCGCCGGCCCGGCCGGGGAGGCGCTGACCCTGACGCGCGTCGGTGCCGATGGCCGCCCCACCTGGCGCGCCGCGTTGTCCATCACCCGGCTGCGCAGCGTGCTGCCGGGGCCGCGCCACCTGGTGCTGGAAGGCTGGGCCGGGGAAGGCGCGGACGCGCCCGAGCTGCTGGTCGCGATCGCGACCGATGACGGCGCCCTTCGTTCGCTGCCCTTCAACGCCTGAGGAAATGCGTCCCCACCGCGTCGAGCACCAGCACTCCATCGGCCACGCGCCTGGCCGTATAGCGCAGCTTGGCGATGCCGAGCGGGCGGCCGGAGCGCGACGGGCGGATCTCCTGCACCTCGACACGCACGGCGACCGGTTCGTCGGGCCGCAGCGGGGCGGGCCATTTGCTGTCGATCTGGTTGCCGCCGATCGAGATGCCGGCGATCAGCCCGCTGCCCATGAGATGGCCGAAGACGGCCGACAGGGTGTGCAGGCCGCTCACCACCAGCTCGCCGAACAGGCTCTCCTTCGCGGCCTCGGCATCGAGGTGAAAGTATTGCGGGTCGAAGCGCGCGGCGAAGGCGACCACCTCCGCCAGCGGCAGGGAGAGCGTGCCGAGGTCCCAGGACTGGCCGGGCGCGAGGTCGTCGAGGGAACGGATGGGGTCGATCATCGGCGGGGATACTAGGCGGTTTCGCGCTCACGCGGAATCGCGGTCGGCGGCGCTTGCGCCATGCCGGAGCCCTGCCGCAGGCTCCCGCCCCCGACGGAGTCCGGAACCATGGCTGTCGCGCCGTATCGTCACAGGATCGTGCCGGGCTTTGCCTTGCTGATGGCGGGGCTGGTGGCGGGCTGCGTCGCCGCACCGCAGGTGCCGCCGGGCCCGGCAGGCCGCTTCGCAACGCTGGTGGCGGCCGCGGACCAGTCGGCGGGCCAGGTGGTGGACCATCTGGCACGGCGGGAACGCCAGGAGGTGCAGGAAGCCTCCTCGCTGCGGTTCGCGGCCGGCGCCATGCCGCCGGCAGCGCCACCCCCCGCGGCGCCGGCAGCCGGGGCGGTGCTCGATCCGGGCATGAAGCTGTTTGCGCTGGAAGCCCAGCGGCTGGCCGCGCTTTCCGGCGGTCAGCCCTTGGCCGAGGGCCAGTTGGGCGCGGCGCTGATGGGCCGTCTGCAGGATGGCCTCGCGGCGCTGCGCGGCCTGCCCGGCCGCTGGCCGTCCGAAGCGGTGCGCCGGCGCGGCATGGCCGGTTTCGCCCTGTTGGCCGAGCCCACCCCGCCGGGCAGCGACGTGGCCAGCCTGGCGTCGGCGCGGCAGCAGGCCATGGGCGATGCCGTGCTGCTGATGCGCGCCGTGGTCGGTAGTGACCAGCGCAGCGGCCTGCGTGGCGCGCTGGCGCAGCGCAACGAGGCCTGGCGCGCGGCGCAGACGGCGATGCTCAACACCGTGCGCAACGACCGCAGCCTGGGGCCGGACCAGCGGATGGAGATCTGGCGCACCGCGCAGGCGCGGCTGGCAGCCGACCCGCCGGAGGTGGCGGGGGCGGAACTGCACAGGATGCTCGGCGCCTTGCCGGCGGCGCATGCCGCGGCCGGCGCGGGCGATGCCGCGGGGGTCGAGGCGTTCGGCGCGGAGGTTGCGCGCATGCAGTCGCTGGCGGCGCAGGCGCGGTGAAGGCTGGAGGGGCGCGGCCCCTCAAAGCCGCCCCGCCAGGGGCCAGCCGGCTCCGGAGCCGGGCTTGGCGGTGATGCCATGACGAGATGGGCGTGACACCCGGAAGCTTGCCCAGGATCGTGCAATGCGCGGCTTGCCTGATGCGGCTCAACCTCCATGCTCGGCGCCAGGTGACGGTTTCCAAAGGCCCACCGGCCTTTGGTGGGGGAGGTCCGGAGGGGGCGAAGCCCTCTCCGGGACTTGGCGCCCCGCCCCGCCCGGTGTAGCCACCCGCATCCCTGACCGACCGGAGAGCCGCCCGCATGGCCGCCATCGCAGACATCATCGCCCGCGAAGTGCTCGACTCCCGCGGCAATCCGACCGTCGAGGCCGAGGTCGTGCTCGAAAGCGGCGCGCGCGGCCACGCCATCGTGCCCTCCGGCGCCTCCACCGGCGCGCATGAGGCGGTGGAACTGCGCGACGGCGACAAGTCCCGCTATGGCGGCAAGGGTGTGCTCAAGGCGATCGCCAATGTCGAGGGCGAGATCTTCGACGCGATCTCCGGCATGGACGCCTTCGACCAGGTCCATATCGACGAGACGATGATCGAGCTGGATGGCACGCCCAACAAGGCGCGGCTCGGCGCCAATGCGATGCTGGCGGTCAGCCTGGCGGTGTCCAAGGCGGCGTCGTCGGAACTGGGCATCCCGCTGTACCGGCATGTCGGCGGCGTGTTCGCGCGCACCCTGCCGGTGCCGATGATGAACATCATCAATGGCGGCAAGCACGCGGACAACCCGATCGACATCCAGGAATTCATGATCATGCCGGTCGGCGCCGGCACCATCGCGGACGCCGTGCGCATCGGGTCCGAGGTGTTCATGGCGCTGAAGAAGGCGCTGCACGACGCCGGCCATTCGACCAATGTCGGCGACGAAGGCGGCTTCGCACCGAACATCGGTTCGGCCGACGAGGCGCTCGGCTTCATCGCCAAGGCCTGCGAGGCGGCCGGTCATCGCGTGGGCGAGGATGTGGTCTTCGCGCTCGACTGCGCCGCGACCGAATTCTTCCATGACGGTGCCTACAAGCTGGAAGGCGAGGGCAAGACCCTCGATGCCGGCGGCATGGTCGACTACCTCGCGGCGCTGACCGCCAAATGGCCGATCGTGTCCATCGAGGACGGCATGTCCGAGGATGACTGGGCCGGCTGGAAGGCGCTGACCGACCGTCTCGGCGGCAAGGTCCAGCTGGTCGGGGACGACCTGTTCGTGACCAACCCCGAGCGCCTGCGCCTGGGCATCGAGCGCCAGACGGCCAATGCCATCCTGGTGAAGGTCAACCAGATCGGCACGCTGACCGAGACGCTGGAGGCGGTCGAGACCGCGCATCGCGCCGGCTATCGCGCCGTGATGTCGCATCGTTCCGGCGAGACCGAGGATGCGACCATCGCCGACCTCGCGGTTGCGACCAATTGCGGGCAGATCAAGACTGGGTCGCTGTCGCGGTCGGATCGGCTGGCCAAGTACAACCAGCTGATCCGCATCGAGCAGGCGCTCGACAGTGCGGCGCGCTATGCCGGGCGGGGCTTGCTGCGGCGCTGACGGCCATGGGGTGAGTCCATTTCATCGCACTGCCTGCAAAATTCTTGGGCGGCGCGATGATTTCCTGGACGAAGCGCGTGACACGGATTCGTCGCGGTGGTTAGAATCGGCGCGTCGCCAAACGTCAGGTGTGTTCGTTGCGTTTTATCAGGCGAGTCATCCAGGCCATCGCGCTGCCGTGCCTGTTCTTGGCGCTGTCGGGCTATTTTGCCTGGCATGCCATGCATGGCGACCGTGGGTTGATCGCTCGCGAACAGCGCCTGGCCGACATCGCCGCGGCCCGTTCGGAACTGGCGCGCGCCGAAGCGGATCGCGACGCGATGGAACGCCGCGTCACCGGGTTGCGCGGGGACCGCGTCGACCGCGACCAGCTCGATGAACGTGCCCGCGCGTTGCTGAACATGGTCGGGCGCGATGAGATCGTCGTGCCGTATTCGCCGGAGCGCCGTCTCTACTGACGGGTGCGCCACGTCACGCCGGCCGGCTTGCACGGTGCGGCATCAAGGGTCGATCCTGCCGCGAAACGCGGAGGCCGCCACCATGCGACGTTCGATCCTCGCCGCCCTTGCCCTGGTGCCGCTGGCATGGCCGGCCTTTGGCCAGGAGCCTACCCGCGTCGCGCTGACCGCGCCGCCGGCCGCCGTTACCGTCTATCCTGAACAGGCCACCGTCACCCGTCGCGGCGCGGTGGATGTGCCGGCGGGCGACAGCATCCTGGTGCTTTCCGGCGTGCCGGCGGGCGTACTGCGGGACAGCGTGACGGCACGCGGCCAGGCCAGCGGATCGGTGTCGATCGGCGCCGTCGAACTGCGCCAGGCGAGCTTCGACCGGCGCGACGTCGATGCCCGCCGTGCCGGGCTGGAGGCGCGGCTGCGCGAGGCCGAGGACGCGATCGCCGCGTTCGACGTGCAGATCGCCGCACAGGCGGCGCAGCTGCGGCTGATTGAACGCCTGTCCGGCGGTTTCGTCGCCGCGCAGCGTCAACCGACGGCACCGAACGAGCCACCGCCGCGCCTGTCGGCCGATCCCGCCGCCTGGCGCGCCGCCTGGGATGCGGTGCGCGAGGGCACCGCCGAGGCGGCCGAGGCCACGCGCCGCTTGCAACTGGACCGCCGCAGCGCCGAGCAGCGGCGTGATGCGCTGAAGGCCGAACTCGGCACGCTCGGCGGCCCGCCCCCGGGCGCGCTGGAGATCGCCGTCAGCGTGCAGGCGGCGGCGCCGGCCCGCATAGAACTCGAAATCACCTACCAGATCCGCGGCGCGCGTTGGCTGCCGGTCTATGAAGTGCGGCTCGACAGCCAGGCCGGCCGCGTCGCGCTGCGGCAGGAGGCGATCGTCGCCCAGTCCAGCGGCGAGGACTGGACCGATGTGGCGCTGACCCTGTCCACCGCCCGGCCGTCCGAAGGCACGGCGGCGCCGAGCCTGTCGCCCTGGCGCATCGCGCTGGTCGATCCGGCACGGCTGGAACGCGAACGCGCGGCGCGCGACGGCGTGCTCGGCGGTGCGGCGTCGCGCGCGCCGATGCCGGCCGCCGCCCCGGCCCCGGTGGCCGCGGCACGTCAGGAAGTGCAGGTGGTTGGCGCGACGGTGCAGGCCGCCGGCTTCGCGGTGGAATACGTCATTCCCGGCCGCGCCACGGTTCGCGCGGACGGCTCCGAACGGCGGGTGCGTATCGCCGACATGTCCGCCGATGCGGTCGTGTCCGCCTTCACCGTGCCGCGCGTCGCGCCGCGCGCCTTCCTGCAGGCCCGCTTTGCCCATGCGGCTTCGGCGCCCACCCTGCCGGGGGCGGCCTCGCTGTTCCTCGACGGCGTGTTTGTCGGCCGCGCCGCGCTGCCGCTGCTGCGGGCCGGGGAGGAGGTGTCGCTCGCCTTCGGTGCCGATGACCGCATCCGCGTCGCCTATGAACCCCAGGCCCGTCGGCGTGCCCAGGAAGGCAGCCTGCTGACCGGGCGCACCAGCACCGAGAATTTCGAGGCGCTGATCACCCTGCGCAGCTTCCACGCCCGGCCGATCGAGGTGACGGTGCAGGATCAGGTGCCCGTCTCCTCCGATGCGGAGCTGACGGTCGCCATGCAGGCCGATCCGGCACCGAGCGCTCGCGATGTCGATGACCGCCCCGGGGTGGTCGCCTGGACGCTGACCCTGGCGCCGCAACAGGAACGCCGGATCCGCTTCGGCTACACGGTGACGGCGCCGCGCGATCGCCAGGTCCAGGGCCTGCCGGGGCGCTGAACGGGCGGCAGATCGCGGTGTTAGAAGGACTTAACTGAAATTTAGTTAAGTGTCTTATTGCGTTGCAATAGAAGGATTTTCGTGCGGTTCGACTTGCGAAAAAAGCCGTCTGGCGCCTAATAGGCAGCAGACAGCCTTCCCGAGGGAGACGCGCCATGGCCCAGGCCGCGGAGACAACCACCAAGCGCCGTGGCAAGGGGAAGGAACCGCCGATCGCGCGGGCCGACCTGCTCCGCGCCTATCGCGACATGCTGCTGATCCGCCGCTTCGAGGAGAAGGCGGGCCAGCTTTACGGCATGGGCCTGATCGGCGGGTTCTGCCACCTGTATATCGGCCAGGAAGCGGTCGTGGTGGGGGTGCAGATGTGCCTCAAGCCGGGCGACCAGGTCATCACCTCCTACCGCGACCACGGGCACATGCTGGCGACCGGCATGGAAGCGCGCGGCGTCATGGCGGAGCTGACCGGGCGCATCGGCGGCTATTCCAAGGGCAAGGGCGGGAGCATGCACATGTTCTCCCGCGAGAAGGGCTTCTATGGCGGGCATGGCATCGTTGGTGCGCAGGTGTCGCTCGGCGCCGGTCTCGCCTTCGCCAACTGGTACCGCGAGGACGGTCACATCGCCGTGACCTATTTCGGCGAGGGTGCGTCCAACCAAGGCCAGGTGTTCGAGAGCCTGAATCTCGCCGCGCTGTTCAAGCTGCCCTGCATCTTCGTTATCGAGAACAACAAGTACGGCATGGGCACCTCGGTCGAGCGCGCCTCGGCCTCGCGCGACCTGTCGCAGAACGGCGCGGCCTGGGGCATTCCCGGTGAGCAGGTGAACGGCATGGATGTGGTCGCGGTGCGCGAGGCCGCCGATCGCGCCGCCGCCCATTGCCGCGCCGGCAAGGGGCCGTACCTGCTGGAGATGAAGACCTACCGCTATCGCGGCCATTCCATGTCCGACCCCGCGAAGTACCGCACGCGGGAGGAAGTGCAGAAGATGCGCGAGACGTCGGACTGCATCGAGACGGCGCGCAAGATGCTGGTGGACCAGTTCGCGGTGACCGAGGCAGAGCTGAAGGTCATCGACGACGAGGTGAAGGCGATCGTGCAGGACAGCGCCGACTTCGCGCAGCAATCCCCCGAGCCGCCCGAGAGCGAGCTGTGGACGGATATTCTCGTGGAGGCGAAGTGACATGGGCGCCGTGATCCTGATGCCGGCGCTCTCGCCGACCATGACCGAGGGCAAGCTGGCGCGCTGGCTGAAGAATGTCGGCGACGCGGTGAAGTCCGGCGACGTGATCGCCGAGATCGAGACCGACAAGGCGACGATGGAAGTCGAGGCGGTGGACGAAGGCACCGTCACCGCCATCCTGGTGCCCGAGGGCACCGAGGGTGTCGCGGTGAACAGCGCGATTGCGGAACTGGATGGCGGGGCGGCCGATGCCGCGGCCAAGACCATGCATGGCATCACCAACAAGAACCCGCGTGAGAACGAGAAGATGATCGCCGAGACCGGCACCGCGCAGCGCGCGGACGTGACCGTGCCGGCGACCGCCAAGGCGCCGGCCACACCCGATGAGAAGGATTGGGGCCCGACCGCCACCATCACGGTGCGCGAGGCGCTGCGCGACGCCATGGCCGCCGAGATGCGTGCCGACAAGGACGTGTTCCTGATCGGCGAGGAGGTCGCCCAGTACCAGGGCGCCTACAAGATCAGCCAGGGCCTGCTGGACGAATTCGGCCCGAAGCGGGTCATGGACATGCCGATCACCGAGCATGGCTTCACCGGCATGGCGGTGGGCGCTGCCTTCACCGGGCTGAAGCCAATCGTCGAGTTCATGACCTTCAATTTCTCGATGCAGGCGATCGACCAGATCATCAATTCGGCATCGAAGACACTCTACATGTCGGGTGGCCAGCTGGGCTGCCAGATCGTGTTCCGCGGCGCGAATGGCGCGGCATCGCGCGTCGCGGCGCAGCATTCGCAGTGCTACGCATCCTGGTACGCGCATTGCCCGGGGCTGAAGGTGGTGTCGCCCTGGTCGGCGGCGGATGCGAAGGGCCTGTTGCGGGCCGCGATCCGCGACCCGAACCCGGTCATCGTGCTCGAGAACGAGATCATGTACGGGCACACCTTCGACTGCCCGACCGATCCGGATTTCATCGTGCCGATCGGCAAGGCGAAGGTCGAACGGGCGGGGACGGACGTGACCATCGTCGCCTTCTCGATCATGGTCGGCATGGCGATGCAGGCCGCCGAGAAGCTGGCCGAACAGGGCATCAGCGCGGAGGTGATCAACCTGCGCTCCCTGCGCCCGCTGGACACCGAGACGATCGCCAATTCGGTGCGCAAGACCAACCGCCTTGTGACGCTCGAGGAAGGCTGGCCCTTCGCCGGCATCGGCGCGGAAGTGGCGATGCAGATCATGGAGACCTGTTTCGATCACCTGGATGCGCCGCCGGTGCGCGTGCATGGCCTCGATGTTCCGATGCCCTATGCCGCGAACCTAGAGAAGCTCGCGCTGCCCCGCCTCGAACAGGTGGTCGAGGCGGCCAAGCGCGTGACCTACAAGTAAGGGCGGGGGAACCAGCACATGGCCACGAATATCCTGATGCCGGCGCTCTCCCCCACCATGACGGAGGGCAATCTCGCGCGGTGGCTGAAGAAGGAAGGCGATCGCGTCAAGTCCGGCGACGTCATCGCCGAGATCGAGACCGACAAGGCGACGATGGAGGTCGAGGCCGTGGATGAGGGCATCCTCGGCAAGATCGTCGTGCCGGATGGTACGCAAGGCGTGAAGGTGAACGACGTGATCGCGGTGCTGGTCGAGGCAGGGGAGGCCGTGCCGTCCGGTGCGCCGGCCGCCGCCGCGCCGGCACCTGCCGCCACGCCCGCACCGGCCGCCGCTGCACCTGCGGCCGCGCCGGTCGCGCTGAACCCGCAGCCGCTGCCGCCGTCGGGCGGGGACCGGGTCTTCGCCTCGCCGCTCGCGCGGCGCATGGCGCAGCAGGCGGGGCTGGACCTGGCCGGTGTGAAGGGCTCCGGCCCGAATGGCCGCATCGTGAAGGCGGATATCGAGACTGCGCTGGCGCGCGGTCCGGTTGCTGCGCCGGCACCCGCGGCCGCTGCACCCGCGCCGAAGCCGGCCGCCGCGCCGCTGGTCGTCACCGCCGCGCATACCGCCGTGCCGAACAGCACGATGCGCAAGGTGATCGCCCGCCGCCTGTCGGAATCCAAGGCGACCATCCCGCATTTCTACGTGACGATGGATATCGAGATCGACGCGCTGCTGAAGCTGCGCGCGGATCTGAATGCACGTTCGCCGAAGGATGGACCCGGCGCCTACAAGCTGTCGGTCAACGACCTGGTGATCAAGGCGACGGCGGCCACGCTGCGCCGCTTCCCGTCCTGCAACGCGTCGTGGACCGACGACGCGATCATCCAGTACCACGACGTCGACATCTCGGTGGCGGTGTCGATCCCCGACGGGCTGATCACGCCCATCGTGAAGGGGGCCGACAAGAAAGGCCTCGCTGCTATCAGCAACGAGATGAAGGACCTCGCCGCACGGGCGAAGTCCGGCAAGCTGAAGCCGGATGAGTTCCAGGGCGGCGGATTCTCCATCTCGAACATGGGGATGTATGGCGTCAGCGACTTCTCCGCGATCATCAACCCGCCGCAGGCCGGCATCCTGGCGGTGTCCGCCGGGTTGCAGAAGCCGGTGGTGAAGGATGGTGCGTTGGCGATCGCGACGGTGATGACCTGCACGCTGTCGGTCGATCACCGCGTCATCGACGGCGCGCTGGCGGCGGAGTTCATCCAGGCGCTGAAGCGCACCATCGAGGATCCGCTGAGCCTGATGCTGTGACGTCCCTGGCTGTCAGGGACGCCACACCCGCCGACGTCCCGACCATCGCGCGCTTCGTGCGCGCGCTGGCCGAGTATGAGAAGCTTGCACACGAAGTGACAGGCACCGAGGCCGACTACCACGCCGCGATCTTCAGCAGCCCGCCACGCGCCGGCTGCCTGATCGCGGATATCGACGGCGAAGCCGCCGGCATGGCGCTGTACCACTGGACCTTCTCCACCTTCCTCGCCCGCCATGGGCGCTGGCTGGAGGATTTGTGGGTCGAACCGCAGTTCCGCCGGCGCGGCATCGCCAAGGCGCTGTTTGCGGAACTGGCGAAGCAGACGTTGGCCGAAGGTGGCAAGCGGCTTGCCTGGAACGTGCTCGACTGGAACACCCCGGCCATCGCGACCTATGACGCGATGGGCGCGGATACTCTCAAGGAATGGATCACGCGCCGCCTCGCCGGCGATGCGCTCAGGTCCCTGGCAGCGGAGGCAAGGTGATGGCCGAGACATTCGACCTGATGGTGGTGGGCGGCGGCCCCGGCGGCTATGTCGCGGCGATCCGCGCCGCGCAGCTGAAGATGAAGGTCGCGCTGGTCGAGCGCGAGAATCTCGGCGGCATCTGCCTCAACTGGGGCTGCATCCCGACCAAGGCGCTGCTCAAGGCGTCCGAGATCAACCACATGCTGCACAGCCTCGATCACTATGGCTTCGCGGTGGACAATCCGCGCTTCGACTTCGCCAAGGTGATCAAGCGGTCGCGCAACGTCGCCAATCAGCTCTCCTCCGGCGTGAAGGGGCTGATGAAGAAGCACAAGATCACGGTGTTCGACGGGCATGGGAAGCTCGCCGGCCCCGGCAAGATCGCCGTGTCCAAGGACGGCAAGCCGGTCGCCGAGGTCGCCGCGAAGAACATCATCCTCGCCACCGGCGCGCGCGCGCGCGTGCTGCCGGGGATGGAACCGGACGGCAAGCTGATCTGGTCCTATCGCGAGGCGCTGGTGCCCGATGCGCTGCCCAAGAAGCTGATCGTCATCGGCTCCGGCGCGATCGGGTCGGAATTCGCGTCCTTCTACCTCAACATGGGCTCCGAGGTGACGCTGATCGAGGTGCTGGACCGCATCCTGCCGGTCGAGGATGCCGAGGTTTCCGCCTTCGTCGCCAAGGCCTTCACCAAGCAGGGCATGAAGGTCATCACCGGGGCCAAGGTCCAGGGTGTCCGCAAGGAAGCCGGCGGCGTGGCCGCCATCATCGAGGTCGATGGCAAGGTTACCGAGATCAAGGCCGACCGGCTGATCTCCGCGGTCGGCATCGTCGGCAATGTCGAGGATCTCGGGCTTGAGGGCACCAAGGTGAAGGTGGACCGCACCCATGTGGTCATCGACGGGTATGGCCGCACGGGCGAACCGGGCGTCTATGCCATCGGCGACCTGGCCGGCCCGCCCTGGCTCGCCCACAAGGCGATGCATGAGGGTGTGATCGTGGTCGAGGGCATCGCCGGCAGCCACCCGCACGAGATGGACGTGACCAATATTCCGGGCTGCACCTATTGCCGCCCGCAGGTCGCCTCCGTCGGCCTGACCGAAGCAGCCGCAAAGGCCGCCGGCCATGAGGTTCGCGTGGGCCGTTTCCCCTTCATCGGCAATGGCAAGGCGATTGCGCTGGGTGAACCGGAAGGCTTCATCAAGACGGTCTTCGACGCCAGGACTGGTGCCATGCTGGGCGCCCACATGGTCGGCCCGGAGGTCACCGAGATGATCCAGGGCTACGGCATCGCCCGCACGATGGAAACGACCGAGGCCGAACTCATGGCGACGGTCTTCCCGCACCCGACCCTGTCCGAGGCGATGCATGAGTCCGTGCTCGACGCCTACGGCAAGGTCCTGCACATCTGATCGTGCGGTCGTGCCGCGCCCGGTGCGACAGTGCAACGGACAAAAATAGAAGGGGGTCCCGGGGGAATACTTTCCCCCGGCCTTAAGCCTCGCCGAAACCTGGTCCACCCCCTATATGGCCATCCCTGAGGCCCTTGATGACCAGCACCACCCGTATCGAGATCGACCATCGCACGCCCCGCACGGGTGCCGACCGGCATCCGGAGAAGGCGCATCGCCCTGACAACCCGATCCAGCGCAAGCCGTCCTGGATCCGGGTGAAAGCGCCGACGCATCCGATCTACCACGAGACGCGCAAGTTGATGCGCGACAGCAATCTGGTGACGGTGTGCGAGGAGGCCGCCTGCCCGAATATCGGCGAGTGCTGGTCGCAGCGTCACGCCACCATGATGATTATGGGCGAGACCTGCACGCGCGCCTGTTCCTTCTGCAATGTCGCGACGGGCATCCCCAAGCCGCTCGACACCGATGAACCGCGGCGGGTGGGGGAGGCGGTGGCCACGCTCGGCCTGCGCCACGTCGTCATTACCAGCGTGGATCGCGACGACCTGAAGGATGGTGGCGCGGAGCATTTCTCCCAGACCATCCGTGCCATCCGTGCGAACACGCCCGAGACGACCATCGAGATCCTGACGCCCGACTTCCTGCGCAAGGACGGCGCGCTGGAGGTCGTCGTCGAAGCGCGGCCGGATGTGTTCAACCACAATCTCGAAACCGTGCCCGGCCTGTATCCGACCATCCGGCCCGGGGCGCGCTACTACCATTCGCTGCGGCTGCTCGACCGGGTGAAGCAGCTCGACCCTTCGATCTTCACCAAGTCCGGCATCATGGTCGGCCTCGGGGAGGAACGGCTCCAGGTATTGCAGGTGATGGATGACCTGCGCAGCGCGGATGTCGATTTCCTCACTGTCGGCCAGTATCTCCAGCCCAGCGTGAAGCACGCCGCTGTCGACCGCTTCGTCACGCCGGACGAGTTCGAGGACTACGCCACGGCCGCGCGCGGCAAGGGGTTCCTGCTCGTTTCCGCCACGCCGCTGACACGCAGCAGCTACCACGCCGATCGCGATTTTGTCGCGCTGCGAAGCGCGCGGGAGGAGAAGCTGCGAAGCGCGCGGGAGGAGACGCTGCGCGTGGCGCGCGAGGAACGCCCGGCGGCGCGCGCCTGACATGCCGACGCATGCCGAGCGCAAGATCCTGCGCTACTCGCCCGAGCAGATGTTCGACCTGGTGGCGGATGTGCATCGCTACCCGGAATTCCTGCCCTGGTGCGTCGGCGCGCGGGTGTTGACGCGCAGCGAGACGGAACTGACCGCCGACCTGACCATCGGCTTCAAGATGTTCCGCGAGACCTTCCGATCCCGCGTCGCACTGGAACGCCCCGAGCATGTCCATGTCACCTATGAGACCGGCCCCTTCCGCTACCTGAACAACCACTGGCGCTTCCGCCCGACGCCGCAGGGCTGCGAGGTCGAGTTCTTCGTCGATTTCGAGTTCAAGAGCCGCATCCTGCAGATGGCGATCGGCGTGGTGTTCAACGAAGCGGTGCGCCTGATGGTGCGCGCCTTCGAACGCCGCGCCATGGCGCTGTACGGCCGCAGCAGCGCACCGGTCGCGCCAGGCTCGCCGGCACCCTCCACCGGCTGACCGCGGTGGCGTTGCGGGATCGGCTGCATCGGGCCTGGCATTCACCTCGCAGCGGTCCCGTCATCCTGGTCCTTCTCGGCCTGCCGGCCCTCTGCTTCGTCATCGCCATGGCGGTCTTCGCGGGCACCATCGTCCTGGAACTCATTCGGGCGCTCGTCACGCCGGGCCATGTGCCGATGGCGCGCGCCTCGCCCTGGTTCACCGGCATCATGGCGCTCGCCTGGGCGGTCCTGGTCCTCGTGCTGCTGAGGATGCGCGCGACGGCGCGGGCCAATCGCGGCCTCGACCTCTCGATCGCGCTGCGCCAAGCGGGCCGGCCGGTCGCCGCGGCGACGCTCGCCACCCGTCTTGGCGTGGCGCTGGGGGGCGGTGCCGCCACTGTCGGCGAGACCATCCGCGAGGACTACGGCGCCGGCGCCTGGGTGGAAGCCGGCACCGAGCGTTTCTGGCTGTCCGTGAGCAGCGAGGGCGGGCGCGATGTGGTCGTCGGCCTGGCCTATGATCCGGGCCCCGACCTTGCCCGCCGGCTGTCGCATCGCGCCGACCGCGCGGCGTTCGCGCGCCTCGCTGCTGCGCTGCAGGCCGCCATCGACGTCGACCCCGCCCTTCAACGTGCCTGATGGCGCCATCAGGGATTTGCGTTGGCAGGCGCCGCACGCGGCAGTCAAGCTGCGACCATGAACTACATCCTCTATGGCGACATCGGCTCCGGTTCCGCCCCCGTCGAGATGGCGCTCGCCGAGATCGGCGCCCCGGTCGAATTGCGGGCGGTTCCCCTGTCCACCGACGCGCAACGCGCCGGCGCGTACCGCCGCATCAACCCTATGGGCCGCATCCCGACACTGCTGCTGCCCGACGGCACAGTGCTGACCGAATCCATCGCCATCCTGCTGACGCTCGCCGACCGCCATCCGGACGCCGCGCTGCTGCCACCGCCCGGTTCATCGGACCGCGCCCGCGCCCTGCGCTGGATGATGGTCGCCGGCGCCGAGGGCTACCCCCACGTCACCCGCTTCGACTACCCCGAGCGCTTCAGCCCCGACCCCACCCACGCGGCGCCGATCCGCACCCGCGCGCTCGAGATGTACCGCGACCTCTGGCGGCTGGTGGAAGCCGAGGCAGGGCTGGCCGGCGACCCTGCCGCACCCTTCCTGCTGGGGCAGCGCTTTACCGTCGCCGACATCTACCTCGCGGTGCTGTCGCGCTGGCTCAAGGGTGCGACCTGGCTGCCGGAAGCTTGCCCGCGGCTGGCCACGCTGGGGCGGGCCGTCGCGGCCCGTCCGGCGATCGCGCCGGTCTGGGGGCGCCATTTTTCCACGGGGTGAAGGAAGGGCAGGGGCGCCGCCCCTGCACCCCGCCGGGGGGCGTACGCGCCCCCCGGACCCCGCGGGCTTCTGGAGCGTGATGGCCCCAGGTGCGAATGCATCGGAGGTCTGAATCATGCGATCAAACAAATGGTTAGGGCGTGATGGGTGAACGAATGTGAACCAATCACGCTCTAGAAATGCACCAGCGTCGGCGCGAAGAAGGCCAACGCGGCGAAGCCGACGCCGATCGCCCCCAGCAGGCCGCCCGCGACCGCCAGCAAGGCGACGCCCGTGATCACGCTCGCCGAGGCCACCACGATGCCGACCTGGAAGGCCGCCGAGCCGATCTCGTACATGTGGTAGGCGGCCAGCGACCGGTCGCGCTTCTCCTCCGCCGAGCGCGCACGCGTCATCAACTCGCGCCGACCCTCGCCCGTCTCGGGCTCGCTGTCCCACCGCGCGGCCGTGGCACGCCAGGCCTCCTGCTGCCGGGCGATGGCGGCCTGCGCTGCCTCGGGCATCACCGGCAGGCCGAGCGCGGCATGCTCGGCCGCCGTGCGCACCGTGGTCTGGCGGATCGTGCGCGCCTGGAAGAAGGCCCACAGGTTGGCGGCCTCGATATTGGAACTGATCGCCTGGGTCTGCTGGCTTTTCGCGCCGGTCTCCGCCAGCGCGAGGAACAGTGCCAGCACCGCGATCAGCAGCGCGACACCCTTGTTGGACCCATGATCGACATGAGCGCCCCCAGCCATGGCAGTCTCCCTTTCGTTACAGGGGTGCCATCTGCCCGCGCGAACCGATTCGCGGAAGGGGTCAGCGCGGCGCCCCCTCGCCGATCCGGTGCAACAGCCGCCCGCCATCCGCCAACGCCATCACCACAACGATCTCCTCGGGCCGCGGCGCATCGCCCATCATCACCGTGATGGCGTCGAAATGCCCGCGCGACCAGGCATCGTCCTTGTGGCCCAGTGGCACGTCGATCGCCGTCCCCGGCCCGCCCAACTTCACCGCGGAGGGGATCAGCGCCGCCCCGCCGCCGATCGCGGCGCGCAGCGGTGCGCCCATGCGCGGATGCAGCAGGGCATGGCCGTGCTCCAATTCCCCCATCGACCCCACGATCGCCGCCTTGCCATAGGACACCGCCGGCCCGTCCAGCATCTTCACCAGGTCGCCGGCGAAACGCTGCGCCAGCGCGGCACCCGCATCCACCAACTCAGTCAGGTCGCCGATGAAGCGCCGGGCGAAGGGATTCTGGATCGCCACCAGGGCGACCGCGCGCACCACCGGGCGCTTGGCGGCGTGGCCCATCTCGGCAAACGCCTGTTCGCGCAGCAGCGTCACCTTGCGGATCTCGACCATGGCTGGGGTCCTCCCTCTGGCCGGATCGTGGCGCCGGGGGCATGCTCCGCGCAACCGCATCGCAGGAAGACGCGCCCCATGGTCCATGCCCCGAACCGCCCGCCCGCCGGCGCCCCGCCCACCCGCATCAACCTGTATTCCGACACGCAGACGCGCCCGACGCCTGCGATGAAGGACGCGATGATGCGCGCCGAGGTCGGCGACGAGCAGCATGGCGACGACCCGACGGTGCACGAATTGTGCGACCGCATGGCCGCGCTGATGGGCAAGCAGGCGGCGATGTACCTGCCGTCGGGCACCATGTGCAATGTCATCGCCATCCTGACCCATTGCGGCAAGGGCGATGAGGTCATCGCGCATGAGACCAGCCACATCCTGCATTCCGAAGGCGGCACCCATGCCGCGCTGACCGGCGTGCAGATCATGCCGATGACCGGCCCGCGCGGCATGTTCACCGCTGACGACGTGCGCCGCGCGGTTCGCCCCAAGACCCGCTACGCCCCGCCCCAACGCCTGCTGGAGGTCGAGCAGACCGCCAATATCGGCGGCGGCGCGATCTGGCCGCTGGCGCAGTTGAACGCGGTCGCGGATGTCGCCCACGAACAGGGCTGGTCCACCCACATGGACGGCGCGCGGCTGATGAATGCCTGCGTGGGTGCCGGCATCGCGGCCAAGGACATGGTGGCGAACTACGACAGCGTGTGGCTCGACTTCACCAAGGGCCTCGGCGCCCCGCTCGGCGCCGTGCTGTGCGGCGACGCAGAATTCATCGGCCGCGCCTGGCGGTGGAAGCAGCGCCTGGGCGGTTCGATGCGCCAGGCGGGCATCTGCGCCGCTGCCTGCCTCTACGCGCTCGACAACAACATCGACCGGCTGGCCGACGACCACGCGAACGCCAAGGCGCTTGCCCGTGGCCTGCGCCAGATCCCCGGCGTGGTGGTCGAGGAACCCGACACCAACCTGGTGTTCTTCGACATCAAGGGCGCGGGGATGGATGTCGCGACGCTGCAGGCGAAGCTGCAGATGCGCGGTGTCGCGGTGTCGGGCCTCGGCGGCCGGGTGCGCGCCTGCACGCATCTGGATGTCACCGCGCCGATGATCGACGACGCGATCGGCGAGATCAGGGCGGCTCTCGCCGCCGCCTGACACCGGCGGCCGCTGCCCCGCATCGGCGGCGGCCGTCAGTCCTTCATGGCTCGGCGCAGCGTCGCCTGTTCCTGGCGTGCGCGGGCAGCGAGCCTGTCCGCAGCCGCCGCCAGCGCCTGCCCGGCGAGGTCGAGCGGCTTGCCCTGAGCGATCTCCGCCAGGATATGCGCCGCCGCGCCCGGCGTGGCGGCATGGATGCCGGCCAGATCCCGGCCCATGGCGTCGAGCATCTCCGGATCGAGCAGCCGTTCAGCGTGATCCTTCGCCTCGAGCTTGCTGTTGTTCGGCGACAGGCGACGCACCGCGACCCCGTCATGGAAGGTCAGGAAGGGATCGGGGGCGCGATAGGCACCCTGCGCGACTTCGGCGGCGCGGCACAGGAAGGGCGCCGCCGGCACCACGCGCAGCCAGGCGGAGGGCAGCATCGCTTTCGCCTCGCGCAGGATGGGGCCGCCCTGCCAATCGGCGCGCAGCACCCAGCGCGGCCGCCCCAGGCTGCCCGCCCCCGCGCTGCGCGGCCAGACGCCGGTGATGGACGCCCCCGGCGGCAGGGAGGCCAGCAGCGCCTCGATCATCCGGGCCGGTGGGCGGCGATCCGGCATCGGGTCGGGCGGGGCCATTTTGCTGGTCCAGAACTCCGACCGCGCCTCTTCCTGCTTCTTCCAGGCCTTCTCGTCGCGGACCGCCATGACCTGCCCCCGCAACCAGGCGAAGTCGTGGTCGAGGACGATCGGACGCGGAATGCTGAGCCCGGCGTGATACCCCGCCATGATCGCCCGCGCATCGGCCTGTCCCGCGACGGCCGGTCCGGCGTCCCGCGCCAGCAGCGCGCTGGTGGCAAGCCGCAGCAGGTCGAGCGGCCATGGCATCACGGCGGCCTCGTCGAAATCATTCACGCCCCAGGCGAGCCGCCCCTCGGCGTCGCGCCAGGTCCCGAAATTCTCGAGATGGATATCGCCGACGGCGAGCACCGCCTGGCCGGGCCGGTCGGGTGTCCAGTCCTTGCCCACCGTTTCAGCCCAGCGCCAATACGTCGCGCGGAAGAACGGGAAGGGCCCCTTGGCCATCTTGCGACGGCGGTCGGCCAGATCCTCCTCGATGGCATCCCCGCCGAGCTGGTCGCGCAGCCAGTCGTCATAGGCGTCCGCCGCCGCGACGATGCCCGTCACGTCGGCAGTTTCCCTGCCATGGCCTCCTCGATGGCGATGCCGGTCGGCTCGACATGGCGAGGCTGCGGGCGGACCTTGGCGGGGGCCTTGAAGTCGCCGGCTGCGTCGGTGCCGGCGCGCAGCGCTGCCGGCAGTCCCCACGGCACGTCGGTATCGAGCCCTTCGGTGCGCGCGGCGGCGGCAAGGCGCGGGATATGGGGCGCTCCGGGCTTCAGCGCCGCAGTGTCGTCAAGCAGGTCCGCCGCCAGCGATGCCTTCTGCCCGGCCAGCCCCGTGACGTTGTGGAAGCCGAACGTCACCTGCGCATGGCCAGTGTTGAAGGCGATCACACGGTGCTCGATCGCGTGCCAGGCGTCCTGGGTGCGCGGCCGCAATCCGCCATCCTCCCATCGCAGGATCGTGCGTGCCAGCCGTGCCGCGAAGGCCGGGCGGCAATCGCCGAGCCGCTGCGCGTTGCGTGCCTGCCGCTTGGGTTCGTCCATGGAAGCCTCCATCCCTGAACGGATCGAGGACAAAGCGTTATGCCTGCCGGCGACAAATGACCATGATTTGCTGCGGCAGCCGTCGCACGGCGCCGATCGCGCCGGATCAGTTCAGCATCCGCGTCCACGACGCCTTCGGCCCGATGTCGATATGGGTGAAGGACCCGTACCAGCCGATGCCCATGAAGCCGAGATGCTGGGACAGCACCATCGCATGGCTGCAGATCTCCGACTGCGGCACGCCGCGCACCACGATGTCGGCCGCCATGCCGCGCATGTGCAGGCTGTTCGGCGCCGCATAGGGCAGCGTGGCATTGGTCGCCGGCGTCCGGTAGCCGGAGATCAGCCGCAGCGGCCGCGTATAGCCCAGCCGTTCCTGGACCAGCGATAGCATGTCGAGCAGCAGCCCCGGGATCGGCCCCGGCGCATCCTCGCGCAGGTCGCGGAACAGCGCCTGGAGCCTGGCCAGTGCCGCAATGTTGTAGTCCTGCCCGGTGCGATAGGCGACGGCGATCTCCTCGCCGGCATTGTTCTGCAGCCACAGCCAGCGGTCGCGCTGCGGCGGCTCGGCGGCTGGCGGCGCCGGCGCCGGAGGAGCATCGCCATACCCCAGCACATCGGCCCGCGCCGTGCCGCCACCGATCGCGGCCGCGCCAAGCCCGGCGAGCATGGCGCGCCGGCGCAGCAACGGCAGGGTCCGTATCGGTTCCTTAACCATATCTCAATTCTGCGACCGGGCCGGCGACGCGCGCAAGCGGCACTGCGATTCGCGCAAGACGTGCGCGGCGGGTGTTGCAGTCGCGTCTCATGCCGGCGCGCTTTGTTGATCATGCGGTTGACCGGCAGGCGCGCAATGCCGGTGTGGCGGCTGCCCGCGCCAGCAGGATCCTCGCACCACGTCGGCCGAAAGGCTGGCCGGTATCAGCCCGGCATTGCCAGGCGTAACGCCGCAGCCACCGTCGCGGCGCGCACGGCCGCGCGATCACCCGGAAAGACGTGGCGTTCCACGACAGTCGCCGCATCGCGCCGCGCACAGCCGATGAACACCAGCCCGACCGGCTTGCCCGGCGTTGCCCCGCCCGGCCCGGCGATGCCGGTGCAGGACAGCGCGACATCGACCCGCGCCTCGCGCAGCGCGCCCTCGGCCATCTCCCGCGCCACCGGTTCGCTGACCGCCCCATGGGTGTCGAGCGCGGCGGCGCCGACCCCCACCATCCGCATCTTCGCCGCGTTGGAGTATGTGACGAAGCCCGCCATCACCACCGAGGACGATCCGGCGATCGCCGTCAGCGCCGCGGCGATCAACCCGCCGGTGCAGGATTCCGCGGTGGCGAGGGTCAGCCCGCGTGCTTCCAGCGCGGCCAGCAGGTCGCGCGCCTGGTCCAGAGTCCCGATCGGCAGCATGGTCACAGCACCCCCGGCAGCACGAAGCCGAACAGCAGCAGCAGCGCCGCGGCGATCGCCCCGGCCAGGATGTCGTCCAGCATGACGCCGGTCGCGCCATGCAGCCCATCGGCCCAGGATACCGGCCAGGGCTTGATGATGTCGAAGGCGCGGAACAGCGCAAAGGCCACCGCCGCGCCGATCCAGCCGGCATCGGGCGGCAGCGCGGCGAGGGCGACCAGCATCCCCGCCACCTCATCCACCACGATCCAGCCCGGATCCTCGGCCGGGCGGCCGCGCAGCACCGCGGACACCGCCACCCAGCCGATCGCGCCCACCAGCACGGCGAGGACCAGCACGGCCTCGCGCCCCAGCAGCAGGGCCGGCAGGGCGACCAGCGAACCCCAGGTGCCCGGCGCCGGGCGCAGCCGCCCGACGCCGCCCACGGTCGCGACCAGCATCGACGGCGTCACGCCAGCCCCGCCAGGAAGCCGTCGATGCCCGCCACCACCGGGGCTTCCTCGAGCGTCGGCGCATGCCCGGTGCCGGGCAGCGAGACGACCCGCATGTCGGGGCGCGCCCGGCGCATGGCAGCCACGGTATCGGCCGTCAGCAGGTGGCTTTCCTGCCCCCAGACCAGCATCAGCGGCAGCCGCGCCAGGCTGTGGAAATACGGCCACAGGTCGGGCGGCGCGCCGGCCGCGTCGCCCACCGCCTGCTGGCCCACGCGAATGTCCCAGCGCGGATGCCACAGACCGTCCTCGGCCTGGCCATAGGTGCGCGCGGTGAAGGCGCGCCAGCCTGCCTCGTCGAGCGCGGGCAGGGGCGGGTGGCGCTGCCGCAGCCAGGTGGTGGCGGCCTCCAGCGAGGTGAATGACGGATCGGAGCCGATCAGTTCGACCACCGCCGCGCGACCCATCGGTTCGATATGCGGCCCGATGTCGTTCAGCACCACGGCGGCCAGCGCGCCCGGCCGCATCACGCCGATCGCCATGGCCGCAAGCCCGCCGAAGGACGTTCCGATCAGCGCGACGCGATGCAGGTGCAGCGCGGCCATCGCATCCAGCACGTCGCGGATCAGCGCCTCCGGCCGGTAGCGTTCCGCTTCGCCGGCGCGCGCGCTTTCGCCGTGCCCGGCATAATCCAGCGCCACCACCCGCCGCCGCCCCGCATGGCGCCCCGCCAGCGCGGCGAAGTCGAGCGCGGTGCGGCAGATCCCCGGCAGGCACAACAGTGCCGTGCGTCGCGGGTCGCCCGGCCAGACGCTCGCCGCCAGGCGCAGCCCGTCATGGGCCGGGATCTCGACGCGTTGCCCGGTCACCGCGCCTGCCGCAGATACGGGGCGAGGGGATGGTCCCGCGTCGCGGCGGCAGGGTCGGCGGCGCGATAGACGATGACGTTCTCGACCACCCGCTGGACGTAGTTGCGCGTCTCGGTGAAGGGGATCTGCTCGATCCAGTCGAGCATGTCGACATCGCCCCCGCGCGGGTCGCCATAGGTGCCGAGCCACTGGTCGACCCGACCGGGGCCGGCGTTGTACGCTGCGGCGGCGAGCGGCAGCGCACCCGCATAGCGGTTCAGCATCTGGTCCAGATACCCGGCGCCAAGCCGCATATTGGCTTGCGGGTCGGCGGTGAGCTGCCCGACCTGATACGCGACGCCAAGCTGGCGTGCGACCAGCGCGGCGGTTGACGGCAGCAGCTGCATCAGCCCGCGCGCATTGGCGCCGCTCACCGCTTCCGTATCGAAATTGCTTTCCTGCCTGGTGATGGCGTTGATGTAGGCCGGCTCCGGGCTGGTCACCGGCGGGCGATAGGGGGTGGGCCAGCCTTCGGGCAGGATCATGTCCCCCGCCGCCCCGGCGCGGCGCGCCACCCACACCGCGTGGTCCGGCCGGCCGATATGGACGGCGAGCCGCGCCGCCAGCATCCGGTCAGTGCCATCGGCGGCGAGATCCTCCAACCGCAGCAGGAAGATCCTCGCGCGGCGAGTATCGCCGAGATCGGCCAGGGTCAGTACCGCGCGCGCCAACTCCCGCCCGCTGAAATCCACCGCGCGCGGCTGCGTCACGGGTGGGGCGGGGGCACGGGCGATGCGCGCGGACAGCCGCGCCGCATCCTCGCCCAGCGCCAGCGCCGAGAGCTGCCCGTAATAGGCGACCGGTAGCTCCGCACCGGCGGCGAAGCGCGTCCTCGCCCCGGCGGCATCACCACGGGCGGCGAGTGCGCGGCCTTCCCAATAAGCGGCCCGTGCGCGGGTGATGACCGAGCGGCTGCCTTCCCCAACGCCGACGAAATGCCGCTGCGCCGTGGCCGGGTCGTTCAGCCGACGCAGGGCGATGAAGCCGGCGAGGAACTCGCCTTCCTGCCGCGATTCGCCCGGCGTCGCCTGGCCATGCGCGGCGGCGGTGCGATAGGCCTCGCGGTCCTGGCCGAGCCGCAGCAGCTTGCGCGAGAGCACCTGCCGTTCCGCCCAGACGGCGCGGGCGTTGGCGCCCTCGAGCCCGGGCTGCAAGCGCTCCGCCGCGACCCAGGCGGCGGCGGCCTCGGCGTCGCGGTCGCGCCGGCGCAGCAGCCGCGCCTGCTCATAGGCCCAGCCGATATCCGTCGGCGTGGCGGACAGCACGCTGTCATTGTCCTGCACCAGGGCAAGCCGCGTGGCCGCCGCGGCCGCCTGCGGGCCGGCCAGCCGCGCGGCCGCGCGGCCGGCGCCGGCGTAGTCGCGCGCGAAGGCGAGCCGGTCGAAGCGGCGCCAATGATCCTCGGCGGTGAGCTGGCTGCCGAAGCGCAGCAGCAGCGTCTCCTCGGACAGCGCGTCGCCGGGGGTATCGGCCCAGCCCTGGCGGAGGGTGGCTTGCACCTCGGCGCTGCGACCGGCGCGGTCCAGGGCCTCCGCCTGGCGCAGCGTGCCCTGCAGGGTGCGCGCCGGGTTGCGCGCGAAATGGCGCAGCGCCAGGGCATCGTCGGAATCGATGGCCAGCGCCACCTCGGCCCGGCGGATCAGCGCATCGGGCAACGGCCAGTCCGGATTGTCGGCAATGAAGGCGACGAGTTCGGCCGCCGACGCCGGCGCGGCGCGATTCGACAACCGGATCCACAGCGCGATCTTGGCGGCGAGCGGGTCGGCCACCGCGGCGAAGCTGTCGGCCTCCCCCCATCGCCCGGCCGAGGCGGCGGCGAGCGCCTGGCGGCCGGCAACGCGGGCGCCTTCGGGCGCCCAGGGCTGGGCGGTGGCGGGAATCGGCAGGGCGAGCAGGGCGAGGAGGAGCAGGCGGCGCATGGCTGCCTTCCTAGCCGAACAACCGGTCGCTTGTCCCGCCGACCTTGTCCCGGCCGGGGGTGGCGCCTAGGTTGCGCCCTTGCTGCCGAAGAAGATGGAGGACGCAGTCATGTTCAGGGGTTCGATGGTCGCGCTGATCACGCCGATGCGTGCCGACGGATCCGTGGACGACAAAGCCTTCCAGGAACTGGTCGAGTGGCAGATCGCCGAGGGCACCGAGGGGCTGATCCCGGTTGGCACCACCGGCGAGAGCCCGACGCTGTCCCATGGCGAGCATAAGCGCGTCGTCGAGATGTGCATCGCCGCCGCGCGTGGCCGCGTGCCGGTGATCGCCGGCGCGGGCAGCAATTCGACCGCCGAGGCGATCGACTTCGCCCAGCACGCGAAGAAGGCGGGGGCCGATGCGACGCTGGTCGTGACGCCGTACTACAACAAGCCGACGCAGGAAGGGATGTTCCTGCACTTCTCCGCGATCGCCGATGCCGCCGACATCCCGATGTTCATCTACAACATCCCCGGCCGCAGCGTGGTGGACATGTCGGTCGAAACGATGGGGCGGCTGGCGAAGCACAAGAACATCGTCGGCGTGAAGGATGCGACCGCGAACCTGACGCGCCCGCTGCACACCAAGCGTGCCTGCGGCGAGGATTTCATCCAGCTGTCCGGCGAGGACCACACCGCGCTCGCCTTCAACGCCTCGGGCGGGGTGGGCTGCATCAGCGTGACCGCCAACGTCGCCCCGCGCCTGTGCGCCGAGATGCACAAGGCCTGGCGCGACGGCAAGCTCGATGAGGCGATGGCGATCCAGGACCGCCTGGTGCCGCTGCACGACGCGCTGTTCTGCGAGACCTCGCCGGGCCCGGTGAAGTATGCCGCGTCCCTGCTGGCGAAAAGCACGGATCACTGCCGCCTGCCGCTCGCCCCGGTCGGCGAGGCGAGCAAGGCACGGGTCCGCGAGGCGATGGTCTCGGTGGGGCTGTTGAACTGACGCCATGTGAAGACCAAACAGCCCGGGGCCGTGCCTCGGGCCGCGAGCGCAAAGCGCGACCGCGCCCAGACCAACCGGGGTTCCCGGCGCAAACAGTACAGGGCGCGAAGGCAAGGCGGCCGGATGGCCGCCGCCCGCCGTTTGAGGGCAGAGTAAAATGACATCACCACCGAAGAAGAAGGGCCTGATCTCGCACGGCATCGCCGCGCAGAACCGCAAGGCCCGCTACGACTACAAGATCGGCGAGACGATCGAGGCCGGCCTGATGCTGGTCGGCCCAGAGGTGAAGTCCCTGCGCGCCGGCCGCGCCACGCTGTCCGAAGCCTGGGCCGGCGAGCGCGACGGCGAGATGTGGCTGTTCAATTGCTACATCCCGGAATGGCAGGCCGGGTCCTTCGTGTCGCATTTCGAACCGCGCCGGCCGCGCAAGCTGTTGGTCCACCGCAAGCAGGTCGCCAGCCTTGCGGGTGCCATGGCGCGCGAGGGTGCCACCATCGTCCCGCTCGACATCCACTTCAACGAACGCGGGCTGGCGAAGATCCTGCTCGGCGTCGCCGAGGGCAAGAAGCAGCACGACAAGCGCGCCGCCATCGCCGAGCGCGACTGGCAGCGCGACAAGTCGCGGATGATGCGCAACAAGGGGCGGGAGTAGCCACGACGGCCACGGGCGCGCAGCCGCCCGAGGTCTGGTTAGCGCGATCTGGCAACTTTCCGGCCCTTGCATCCGGGGGCCTGCGCCGCACGTAATGCCGGTAAGGAGGTCCCCATGGCCGAGGACGACATCCCCCTGACCGGCGCGGTCAAGGACAAGCTGATCCGCACCAAGGAACGCTGGGCCGAGGAAGGCCGTTTGCTGACCGGCACGCATGCCGATCCGACGCGCGATCGCCTGCCGCCGGGCCAGATGCTGGTGAAGGACTGGCCGGTGCTCGACCTCGGCGTGCAGCCGGACGTGTCGAAGGACAAGTTCCGCCTGCGGCTGGAAGGCCTGGTCGAGAATCGCCTCGCGCTCGACTGGGACGGCTTCATGGCGCTGCCGCAGACCGAGATGGTGCGCGACATCCATTGCGTCACCCAATGGTCGCGCTACGACAACCGCTTCGCCGGCGTGCTGGCGCGCGACCTGCTGGATTTCGCGCGGCCGAAATCCACCGCCCGCTTCGTCTCGCTGACCTGCTATGACGGCTACACCACCAACCTCGCCCTCGATGAATTTGCCGAGGCCGACGTGATGTTCGCCCATTCCTGGGAAGGCGCACCCCTGGCGCGCCAGCATGGCGGCCCGGTGCGCCTGGTGCTGCCCAAGTTGTACTTCTGGAAAAGCCCGAAATGGGTGACGCGGGTGGAACTGCTCGCCGAGGACCGTCCGGGTTTCTGGGAGGTGCGCGGTTATCACAACCACGGCGATCCCTGGACGGAGGAGCGGTATGGCTGATGCATGTCGCCGCGCGATGCTGGGCCGCGCGATCCTGGCCGCGCCCCTGCTGATGGCCGCCGGCCCCGCTCCGACCACGGCCTGGTCCTTCCGCGTGCCCTCGCTGGAAGGCGGAGAGCACGACCTTTCCGCCTGGCGTGGGCGGGTCCTGCTGGTGGTCAACACTGCGTCCTTCTGCGGCTACACCCCGCAATACGCCGCCCTCCAGCGGCTGCACGAACGCTTTCAGGCGCGCGGGCTGACCGTGCTCGGCGTGCCGTCGAACGACTTCAACCAGGAAAGCGCGGATAATCGGCAGATCCGCGAATTCTGCGACGCGCAATTCGGCATCGACTTCCCGATGGCGGCGCTGTCGCATGTGCGCGGGCCGCAGGCGATCCCGCTGTTCCGCTGGCTGGCCGCGCAGGGCGGCGGAGAGCCGCGCTGGAATTTCCACAAATACCTGGTCGGGCGGGACGGTCGATCGGTCCGCGGCTTCGCCACCGGCGTCGAACCGGAGAGCATCGAGATGCTGCGGGCGATCCAGGCCGCGTTGTCTGTATCCTCATAGCATTCGCGCGGTGCGTTATTTCGTTTTGGTATTTGAATGCAACGAGGATTCCTGTCATGCCAGATAATGGCGAATGAGCAGGTACATCGGGCCAAAATACCCAGGAATTCGGCCGATACGTTCTATTTCATGAACAATTCATGACCGGATCGATCAAGTATCCGGGGTGTCCATGAAGAATTCTGAAGCGAAAAACAGATTGAAAATATTGAGGGTTGTGATCTAGGTCACAACTCCGATGGGGGCGATGGTCAACAGTCATCCTGCGGCACCAATCGCCGATGCCGGGGACCCAGTTCCCCAATTAGAACGAAACTCTGCACCTCAGCATCGCCGATGGAGGGCGTGCGGCCATGCCTGCCCCGCTTCGGTTGACAACCATACTGTCACGCCTCGCCATCTGGCGGCGGGCCGACGGGCAAGGCGCCCGCAGCCGGGCGGATGGCGCCGCCGAGCCACCGGCGGGTCCCGGCGCCCGCGCCGCGCCGGGGTCCTCGCCGCGGGACGCCGGCCCGGCCAGCCTTGCCAGGGACAGCACCGTCAGGCGCCTCAACCATCAGCCGCGCCATGTCCGCGTGGGCCTCGGCATGATCATCGCCCTGGCGCTATGGGCACTGATCTTCCTGGCCGGCTATGCGCTGGTCCGCGTCATCGGCCGGTCCTTCGCCGCGGCCGGCAGTCCGCACGCCCATCCCGCCTGTCTCGGCGGGCGCGTGCCGTGCCAGCCTGCCGACGGCCCGGTCGTGAACGAGGCGTGGCAGGCCCGGATGCACGCCGGCCCCCTTGGGATCAGCCTTCGAGACGCGTGAGCAGCGCCTGCACCGCCGCTTCGAACATCTCCGGCGTCAGCCGCCGGGTCGAGGTGTTGTACCGGCTGACATGATAGGAATCCGCCAGCAGCAGCCCATCGGGCAGGACGTGGATCGCGCTATGGCCGAAGGCGAAGCGCGCCGCCGGGATGCCCTTGGCCCGCAGCAGCGCGCCATGCGCCACCACCCCCAGCGCCAGCACCGCGCGCAGCGCCGGCATCCCCGCCAGTTCCGCCTTCACGAATCCGTTGCAGGTGCGGATCTCGGCCGGCGTCGGCAGGTTCTCGGGCGGCACGCAGCGCACCGCATTGGCGATGCGGCAGCCGAGCAGTTCCATGCCGTCATTCGGGTCCTCGCGGAATTCGCCGCGCGCCACGCCGAATTTCAGCAGCGTACCGTACAGCAGCTTGCCCGCGTAATCCCCGGTGAAAGGCCGCCCGGTGCGGTTCGCCCCACGCACCCCGGGTGCGAGGCCCAGCACCAGCAGCGGCGCGTCCACCGGCCCCCAGGAGGGCACCGGCGCATTGTGCCATGCCGGGTTCGCCGCCCGGTTGGCGGTGCGGTAGTCGACCAGGCGTGGGCAGAGCGGGCAGTCGCGGGCCGGCGCCTCGATCACGCCTCCGGCTCCGGTGGCACCACGTCGGCGTAGGGATCGGCCGGCGTCGCGCGCGTGGGGCGTGCCGCCTGGGGCACCGCGGCCGGGCTGGCGGGCGGGGCAGGGGCGGCGGCGCGGCCGCGCGGTTCCACCTGCCGCCGCGCGATCTCGGGCGCGATGTCGGCGATGTCGAGGAAACTGTCGGCCTGCCGGCGCAGTTCATCGGCGATCATCGGCGGCTGCGCGCGGGTGGACGACACCACGGTCACCCGCACGCCCATCCGCTGCACGGCTTCCACCAGCCGGCGGAAGTCGCCATCGCCGGAGAACAGCACGACATGGTCGAGATGTACCGCCATCTCCAGCATGTCGACCGCGAGTTCGACATCCATGTTGCCCTTCAGGCGCAGCCGCCCGGTCGGGTCGGTCTGCTGCTTGGCGGGCTTGGTGACCACCTGCCAGCCATTATAGGCGAGCCAATCGGTCAGCGGGCGCAGCGGGGAGTAGTCCTCGGTCTCGATCAGCGCGGTGTAGTAGAAGGCGCGCACGAGGTAGGTACCGCCGCGGAAATAGTCGAGCAACTGGGCGAAATCGATCTCGAAGCCCAGCGCGCGCGAGGTGTGGTAGAGATTCGCTCCATCCACGAACACCCCAACCCGTTCCGCCCCGCCCGATCGCCGCATGGTGCCAGCCATTTCCGCATACTCCGCCCGCTGCCCGGATAGGCCCGGCCGTGTGCCCGCTACACAATTTGCGCGGGGCTGTCATGGTCCGGCGGCCCGCCATGGCCGTTGAGACCGCGCTGGTCGCGATCGGGGCCAACCTGCCACGGGCGGACGGCACGACGGCGCGCGAGACCTGCCGATGGGCGGTCGGCCGGCTTGGCCGCATTCCCGGCATGCGGGTCGCAGCAGTCTCCTCCTGGTGGGAATCGGCGCCGATCCCGCCCGACCCCCGATCGCCGCCCTACATCAATGGCGTGGCGCGGCTGGAGGGTGTGGCGGAACCCGGGGCGCTGCTTGCCGCGCTGCACGCCATCGAGGACCAGGCCGGCCGCGCCCGCCCGTATCCCAATGCGCCGCGCGTGCTGGACCTCGACCTGATCGACATTGGCGGCCGGGTCCGGCCCGGGCCGGCGCCGATCCTGCCGCATCCGCGGGCTGCCGCGCGCGCCTTCGTGCTGCGGCCGCTCTTCGAGGTGGCGCCGGATTGGGTGCATCCGGTGCTGGGCAAGGGCGTGCAGGCCCTGATCGCAATGCTCGATCCGCAGGAGATCCGCCGCCTGCCGTCGGCCTGACCGGCTTTCGCCTTGCAGTGCAGCGAGCCCATGGCTATGTGGAGGGTTCACCGGCATTTCCGGGTGCGACGGACCCACTTCCGCGCGCCCCCAAACGTGTTTGGAGCCTCCATGGCGCGCGTCACCGTCGAAGACTGCATCGAGAAGATCCCGAACCGGTTCGAACTCGTCCTGCTCGCCGCCCAGCGCGCACGCAACATTGCCCGTGGCGAGACGATCGAGGTCGAGCGCGACAACGACAAGAACCCCGTCGTCGCCCTGCGCGAGATCGCCGAGGAGAAGGTGGAGCTGGCCGGCCTGGAAGGCGACCTGATCAAGTCGCTGTCCCGCGCGCCGGAACCCGAGCCCGCCGAGGAGGAGGTGATGGACATCATCGCCACCGACGAGAACATCTTCGGCATCATGGAAGTCCAGGAGGAAACCCTCCCGGAAGCTGCCTCCGAGGATTTCTCGCCCGACGACATCGAAGCGGCGATCGCCGCGGAACTGGGCGGCAAGCGCTAGGGGTTCCTGCATGACGGCACCGGCCCGCACACCCACCCGGCCACCCATCCAGGATGCTGGTGGGGTGACCGCTGGAGCGGGCCGCAGCCGCAGCTCGGGCACGCCGCGCGGCGCGTCCATGGCGTGAGGGAGCCGCGCATGGGCCAGGGCGCCATCGGCACCCGACGATCCGGCCCCGCACAGGCCCCCGAGGGCCTGCGCACCCAGGAGGCGACCAATCCCGGCGCGGAAATCGCCCGCAAGGTCGCCGCCTACGACCCCCGGGCCGACCTCAAGCTGATCGAGGGCGCCTACGCGCTGGCCGCCGAGGCGCATGCGCCACAGCGGCGCGAGGACGGCCAGCCCTACATCGTCCACCCCCTTGCCGTCGCCGACATCCTGGCGGGCTACCGGCTTGACGCCGCGACGGTCGCGACCGCGCTGCTGCACGACACGGTCGAGGATACCGGCGTCACCCTGGCGGAGCTGGAGAAGCGCTTCGGCAAGGAAGTCGCCCGGCTGGTCGATGGCGTCACCAAGCTGACGCGCCTCGAACTGCAATCCGAACGCACCAAGCAGGCGGAGAATTTCCGCAAGCTGGTCCTCGCCATGAGCGAGGATATCCGCGTCCTCATCGTCAAGCTCGCCGACCGGCTGCACAACATGCGCACCCTGGGCGGCAAGGGCAGCCCCGAGAAGCGCGCCCGCACGGCACGCGAGACGATCGAGATCTACGCCCCGCTCGCCGAACGCATCGGCATGGACGCGCTGAAGACCGAGATCGAGACGCTGTCCTTCCGGGAGATGAACCCCGATGCCTGGCAGACCATCGCCGCGCGACTGACTTATCTGCGCGGGCAGGGGGCCGACCTGATCGAGGAGATCGAGCAGGATCTTCGCCGCGTGCTCGCCGAGAACGGCGTCGAGCAGGTCGAGGTGCTGGGCCGCGAGAAATCGCCCTATTCCATCTGGCTGAAGATGCAGCGCAAGAACGTCGCGTTCGAGCAGCTGTCCGACATCATGGCCTTCCGCGTCATCGTGAAGGACAAGCACGATTGCTACGCGGCCCTCGGCGGCATCCATTCCGCCTATCGCGTGGTGCCCGGCCGCTTCAAGGACTGGATCAGCACGCCCAAGACCAACGGCTACCAGTCGCTGCACACCGGCGTGACGGTGCCCGAACGGCGCAACGCCAAGATCGAGGTGCAGATCCGCACGCGGGAGATGCACGAGATCGCCGAATTCGGCGTCGCCGCGCATTGGATCTACAAGCAGGGCGAAGGCGGCGGCACCACGCGCAAGCGCTACCCCTGGGTGCGCGACCTGTTGGAAATCCTCGAATCCGCCTCCGACCCGCAGGATTTCCTCGACCACACCAAGCTGGAACTGCATCGCGACCAGGTCTTCTGCTTCACGCCGAAGGGCGACCTGATCGAATTGCCGCGCGGCGCGACGCCCGTGGATTTCGCGTACCAGGTGCATAGCCAGGTCGGCGACAACACGGTGGGTGCGAAGGTCAACGGCAAGATCGTGCCGCTGCGCCACCCGCTGGAAAACGGCGACCAGGTCGAGATCATCACCGCGCGCGGCGGCACGCCGAACCCGGCCTGGGAACGCTTCGTCGCCACCGGCAAGGCGCGCGCGCGCATCCGCCGCTTCGTCCATGCCCGCCAGCGCGCGACGCAGAAGGAAGAAGGCCGCGCGGCCATCGCCAAAGCATTCCGCGCCGCTGGCCTCGACTTCTCGGAAAAGTTGGTCGAGCCCGCGGTCAAGACGCTGAAGCAGCCGGATTTCGAGACGCTGTGCGTGGCCGTCGCCTCGGGCAACCTGACGCCGCGCGACGTGCTGACCGCCGCCGTGCCCGAATTGCGCACGCCGGCGCGCAGCGTGGACCAGATGCCGCTGGCGCGGCCGCGCGGGCGCCTGGGCACCGGCCCGCTGCTGACGGCAGGCAAGGCCGAGCGGCCCACCAGCCCTCGGCGCGGCGAAGCGGCCATGGGCATCACCGGCCTGGTCGCCGGCATGGCCGTGCATTTCGCCGGTTGCTGCCATCCGCTGCCCGGCGACCGCATCGTCGGCATCGTCACCACCGGCCGCGGCGTCACCATCCACAAGAATGACTGCCACGGGCTTGAAGCCTTCTCCGCCACACCCGAACGCTTCATCGACGTGGACTGGGAATATGAGGATGGCGTCCGCGGCACCCATGTCGGGCGCATCGAACTGACGGCCGAGAACAAGTCCGGCGCGCTGGCGAGCCTGACCACGGCGATCGCCCGGCAGGATGGCGCGGTGAACAATCTGCGCATCGTCAACCGGGCGGGCGACTGGTGCGAGGTGCTGGTGGATGTGGAGGTGCGCGACACCGCGCACCTGGCCGCGATCCTCGCCGCGCTGCGGGCCTGCACGGGGGTGACGCAGGTGGAGCGGGCGAAGGGATGATGCGGGGCGAAGAAAGGCTGGAGAGGCCTTGCCCCTCCAGGCCACCCCACCAAAGGCCAGTGGGCCTTTGGAAACCGATACCTGGCGGCGAGCGGTGCGGTCACGACACGATGGCAAGGCCGCGCCGCGCCCGCCGCCCGCGCACCGTGCCCGCCGCACACCCATTCATGTCGGCCCATCGGCCGTGCCCGGCGCCGGGTGACGGCATTCCAAAGGCCCCATGGCCTTTGGTGGGGGTGGCCCGGAGGGGGCAAAGCCCCTTCCGGTTTGCCCCGCTGAGCGCCCCCACCAGCGCACCGCCGCGCCCATCCTTCCCGCCCGGGGCACCGCACCACCCATGATCATCGGCATCGGCTCGGATGTCCTCGACATCCGCCGCCTGGAAAAGACCATCGCGAAGCATGGCGACCGCTTCCTCGACCGCATCTTCACGCCGGTCGAGCGCGCCAAGGCGGAACGGCGCACCGAGCGCATCCGCACCGCCACCTACGCCAAGCGCTTCGCCGCCAAGGAGGCAGCGTCGAAGGCGCTCGGCACCGGCTTCCGCGCCGGGGTGTTCTGGCGTGACCTCGGCGTGGTGAACCTGCCCTCCGGCCAGCCGACGCTGCGCATGACGGGCGGGGCGGCCGAACGGCTCGCCGCCATCACCCCGCCCGGCCACCGCGCCGATGTGGCGCTGACCATGACCGATGAGTTCCCCTACGCGCAGGCCATGGTGGTCATCACCGCCGTGCCGCTTCCTTGACAGCGCGCCCCCCCGCTGTTTTCCCTGCCGCCTCCGCGCCGCCCGACGCGGTGCCCACCCCTGACCAGGCCGTCGAAGCACCCCATACGATGTTGAAGAAGAAGGCGACCGGCGGCTGGCTGGAAAGCGTCAAGACCATCGTCTATGCCGCGCTGATCGCGATCGGCATCCGGACCGTCGCTTTCGAACCCTTCAACATCCCATCGGGGTCCATGATCCCGACGCTGCTGGTGGGCGACTACCTGTTCGTGTCGAAGTTCTCCTACGGCTATTCGCGGCATTCGATGCCGTTCAGCCCGAACCTGTTCAACGGCCGCATCTTCGGGTCGCTGCCGCGGCGCGGCGATGTCGCGGTGTTTAAGCTGCCGCGCGACGGCACCACGGATTACATCAAGCGCATCATCGGCCTGCCGGGCGACCGCATCCAGGTGCGCGCCGGGCGGCTTTACGTGAACGGGGAACAGGTGCCGCGCGAAAGCCTCGGCCCCTATACGGTCGAAGGCGATGGGCCGCGCATCACCGTGCGCCTGTATCGCGAGACGCTGCCGGGCTCGGCCGGTCTGCCCCCGGTCTCGCACCAGATCCTCGAATCGACCGATGACGGGCCGTTCGACAACACCGTGGAGTTCCGCGTCCCCGAAGGCCATGTCTTCGCCATGGGCGACAACCGCGACAACAGCCTCGACAGCCGGGCGATGAATGCCGTCGGTTTCGTGCCGATCGAAAACCTGGTCGGCCGCGCGGAATTCATCTTCTTCTCGGTGGATGGCTCGGCCTCCTGGTGGGAGGTCTGGGCCTGGCCCTTCGCCATCCGCTGGAGCCGGATCTTCTCCGGCGTCCGATGAGCGGGATCGAGGACCGCCTCGGCCACCGCTTCGCCAATCCAGCGCTGCTGACGGAAGCGCTGACGCATCGCAGCGCCGCCGATGCGCGCGGTGGCCAGCTCGATTCGAATGAGCGGCTGGAATTCCTGGGCGACCGCGTATTGGGCCTGCTGATGGCCGAATGGCTGATCGACCGCTTTCCCGCCGAGCGCGAAGGCAATCTCACACGCCGGCTGTCCTCCGTGGTGGCGGCCGAGGCGCTGGCCCGGGTTGGCGAGGCGATGGGCCTTGCCGAGGCCATCCGCATCCCGCCGGGCGAGGAACGCGCGGGTCTACGCGCCCGCCAGACGGTGATGGCCGATGCGGTGGAGGCGCTGCTCGGTGCGATCTATCGCGATGGCGGGCTTGAGGCGGCGCGCGGCGTCGTTCGTCGCCATTGGGCTGCGCTGCTCGATGCCGATGTGAAGCCGCCGGTCTCGGCCAAGAACCGCCTGCAGGAATACACGCTGGGGCGTGGGCTTGGTTTGCCGCAGTATCGCGTGGTCTCGACAGCCGGCCCGTCCCACGCGCCTTTCTTCGTTATCGCCGTGCTGGCCGCGGGCCGTGAGGCCGAAGGCACGGGTGATTCCAAGCGTGCGGCGGAACTCGCCGCGGCCGAGGCTTGGCTATTGGGGGTCGAAGCATGACCACGACGCGTTGCGGCCTGGTTGCCATCGTCGGCGCGCCCAATGCCGGGAAATCGACCCTGGTGAACCGCATCGCCGGCACCAAGGTAACCATCGTCTCGCCCAAGCCCCAGACGACGCGCTTCCGCATCCGCGCGGTGGTGATGCATGCCGGCGCGCAGATCATCCTGGTGGATACGCCGGGCATCTTCGCCCCGCGCCGGCGGCTGGACCGCGCGATGGTCGCCGCCGCCTGGGGCGGCGCGCAGGATGCCGATGTGGCGCTGCTGGTGGTCGATGCGCGGGCCGGGCTGACGGATGCGGTGCGCAAGATCGCGGAAGGACTGGCCAAGTCGCGCCAGCCGGTCTGGCTGGCGCTGAACAAGACCGACCTGATCCCGCGCGAACGCCTGCTGCCGCTGACCGCCGAACTCAATGCCATCCTGCCCTTCGCCGAGACCTTCATGATCTCGGCCGAGAAAGGCGAGGGGGTGGATCGGCTGCAGGACCACATGGCCGCGGCGGTGCCGCCGGGGCCGTACCTGTTCCCCGAGGACGAACTGTCGGACCTGCCCAACCGCATGCTGGCGGCGGAGATCGTGCGCGAGCAGATCCTGCGCCAGACGCACCAGGAAGTGCCGCACCATGCCTCGGTCGAGACCGAGCAGTGGACGGAGAATGATGACGGCTCGGTGCGGGTGGACTGCACGATCTATGTCTCCCGTGCCACGCAGAAGGCGATCTTGATCGGCGACAAGGGGTCGCGCATCCGCGCGATCGGGCAATCCGCGCGGATCGAACTGACCAAGCTGCTGGAACGCCCGGTGCACCTGTTCCTGAACGTGAAGGAACGCACCGGCTGGGACGAGGAACGGGCGCGGATCAGGGCGATCGGCCTCGAGGACATGGGGTGACGCCCGGGCCATGAGCGTGGAATGGGCCGCCCCCGCCGTGGTGCTGGAGGTCCGTCCGCATGGCGAAGGCGGTGCCGTCGTCACCCTGCTGACCGAGGAGCACGGCCGGCATGCGGGCCTGGCGAAGGGAGGCGCATCCCGCGCCCAGGCCGGGCTCTGGCTGCCGGGCAACCTGATCGAGGCGCGCTGGATCGCACGGCTGGCCGACCAGCTTGGCGCGCTGTCCGGGGAGATGGTGCACCCGGCCGCCGCACTGGCCATGGAGGACCCGCTGGCGCTGGCGCTGCTCTCCTCGGCCTGCGCCATCGCCGCCGATGCCCTGCCGGAACGGGAAGCGCATCCGCGCGCGTTCCACGCCCTGGTGTCCGTCATCGCCCATCTGGCGGGTGGCGCGGAGGATGTGCTGGCCGATTATGTGCGTTGGGAGGCCCTGGTGCTGACGGAACTCGGCTACGGACTGGACCTGTCGGCCTGCGCCGTGACCGGGGTGCGGGACGGGCTGACCCATGTCTCGCCGCGCACGGGGCGGGCGGTGTCCGCCGAGGCAGCCGCGCCCTACGGTGACCGGCTGCTGGCCCTGCCGGGCTTCCTGCTGACTGATGAGGCCGCCGGCGACCCCGCTGGCTGGGACGCCGGCCTGCGCCTGACGGGCCATTTCCTGGAACGCGACGCCTTCGGGGCCCGCCACCGTCCGGTGCCGGAGGCACGGCATCGGCTGGCGCATCGGGTGGCGGCGCTGGCCGCATCCGTGTAAGCCGTGCCTGACGAGAACGAAGCGCGAATCAGCCCCATGCCCGACGACATCAAGGACCTGCCCGAGGGCGGTCACACCCGCGAAACGAAGCTCGCCGACGCCCTGTCCGAGCGCTACCTCGCCTATGCGCTGTCCACCATCACCGCGCGGTCGCTGCCGGATGTGCGGGATGGGCTGAAGCCCGTCCATCGCCGCCTGCTCTGGGCGATGCACCAGCTGCGCCTGGACCCGGCGACTGGTTTCAAAAAGTGCGCCCGCATCGTCGGCGACGTGATGGGCAAGTATCACCCGCACGGTGACAGCTCGATCTACGAGGCGATGGTCCGCCTCGCCCAGGAATTCGCCGCGCGCTACCCGCTGGTCGAAGGCCAGGGCAATTTCGGCAATATCGACGGCGATAACGCCGCGGCCATGCGCTACACCGAAGCGCGCATGACCGAGGTTGCCAAGGCGATGCTCGAAGGCATCGAGGAAGACAGCGTCGATTTCCGCGCCACCTATGACGGCGAGGAACGCGAGCCGATCGTCCTGCCGGCTGCCTTCCCGAACCTGCTGGCGAATGGCGCGGCGGGCATCGCGGTGGGCATGGCGACCTCCATCCCGCCGCACAATGCGGGGGAACTCTGTGACGCCGCGCTGGCACTGATCGCCAACCCGGACGCCGATCTGCTGGCGCACATCAAGGGCCCGGACTTCCCCACCGGCGGCGTCCTCGTCGAACCGGAAGCCGCGATCCGCGACGCCTACGAAACCGGCCGCGGCGGCTTCCGCGTCCGCGCGCGCTGGGAACGCGAGGCGCTGAAGAACGGCACCTGGCAGATCGTCGTCACCGAGATCCCCTACCAGGTCCAGAAGGCCAAGCTGATCGAGCAGATCGCCCAGCTTCTGGAAGAAAAGAAGCTCCCGCTGCTCGGCGATGTCCGCGACGAAAGCACCGACGTCGTCCGCCTGGTGCTGGAACCCAAGACCCGCGCCGTCGAACCCGCCGTGCTGATGGAGACGCTGTTCCGCGCCACCGCGCTGGAATCCCGCTTCCCGCTCAACATGAACGTGCTCGATGCCAACCGCACCCCGCGCGTGATGGGCCTGCGGGAGGTGCTGCGCTCCTGGCTCGACCACCGCCATGTCGTGCTGGTCCGTCGTACCGAACATCGCCTGGCCGCCATCGCGCGCCGGCTCGAAATCCTCGACGGCTACCTGATCGCCTATCTCAACCTCGATGAGGTGATCCGCATCATCCGCGAGCAGGACGAGCCCAAGCCTGCCCTGATGAAGCGCTTCGAACTGACGGACCTCCAGGCGGAATCGATCCTCAACATGCGCCTGCGCGCCCTGCGCAAGCTCGAGGAAATGGAGATCCGCAAGGAGCACAAGAAGCTGACGGCCGAGCAGAAGCGCCTGCAGGGCCTGCTGGGCTCCGAGAAGAAGCGCTGGGACGCGATCGGCGAGGAGATCGCCGCGACGCGGGCGAAGTTCGGCGACGGCCCGCTCGGCAAGCGCCGTACCGAAACAGGCCGCATCCTGCCCGCTGTGCTGGTAGATGAGACCGCCTTCGTCGAGCGCGAGCCCATCACCGTCATCCTGTCCGAGAAGGGCTGGATCCGTGCCCAGAAGGGGCACATTCCGCTGGATGGCGAAATCCGCTTCAAGGAAGGCGATGGGCTGCTCGCCGCGATGCATGCGGAGACGACCGACCGCATCGTCATCTTCGCCACCAACGGAAAAGCCTACACCCTGAAGGCCGACACCCTTCCCCGCGGCCGCGGCGACGGCCAGCCGGTGCGCCTGATCGTCGACCTCACCAATGAGGACGCGGTGGTGACGATGTTCGTGCATGAGGACGGCAAGCGCTTCCTGCTCGCCGCCTCCGACGGCAAGGGCTTCGTCGTGAAGGGGGAGGACCTGCTGGCCGAAAAGCGCACCGGCAAGCAGGTGCTCAACGTCGATCCGCCGGTCGAGGCATCGGTCTGCGCCCCGGTCGATGGCGACGCCGTCGCGGTGATCGGCGACAACCGCAAGCTGCTGGTCTTCCCGCTCGATCAGGTGCCGGAGATGACGCGCGGTCGCGGCGTGCAGCTCCAGGCCTATCGCGACGGCGGCTTGTCGGACGCCAAGGTGTTCCGCCGCGCCGATGGCCTGACCTGGACGCTGGGCGGCCGGACCCGCACGGAGACCGACCTGCGGCCCTGGGCCGGCAACCGTGCCGGCGCCGGCAAGCAGCCGCCCAACGGCTTCCCGAAGGCGAACCGGTTCGAGTAGCCCGTCGCGGCCGCTGCGCATCGGCCTTGTGAACCGCGTCACAGGCGAGCCTCGACATTGGCTTGCCTGGCGCGGCCGCGCGGGTGCAGGTTTCCTTCCAACGGAGGAACGAAGCCATGCCCCCTCGCGCGGCAGCCGATCCGAAATCCCTCGTCGTCTTCTACGCCACCAACCGGCGGCGTAATTCGGACGCCTTCGACGCCATCAGCGGCGAGGTGCCGGACAATCGCAGGCTCTGGCTCGGCAAGGCCGCCGTCGAGATGATCGGCGACCCCGCCCAGACCGAAGCCCGCCGCCGCCTGCTGGCGCACCCCGAGATCCCTGGCGACGACGATTTCGCCGACCCGGATGCAGGCTCCGCCGCCAAGCTGCTGGACGCCTGGCTCGACAACGCGGTGGATCGCGGTGCGGTCGCGCTGTTCTTCGTGCATGGCTTCGCCAACAGCTTCGGCTCGGCCATCGAACGCGCCGCGCAGATTACCGAATTCTACAGCGGGCAGGTCCCGCTCGCGCCCTTCGCCTTCTCATGGCCGTCGGACGGGCTGGTGATCGACCCGCAGAAACTCGCCGCGCTGGTCGGTGCGGCAATCTCCCAATACCGCTCCGACCAGACGGATGCGATCGCCGCCGGCGGCGCGCTGTCGCGTTTGCTGCGGGAGATCAACCGCGCCCGGCTGCGGGCGAAGAAACGCCGCCGCCTGCCGCGCATGGTCCTGCTGGCGCACAGCATGGGCAACCTTGCGCTGGCTGCCGGCCTTGCGGTGATGCGCAATGGCCTGCTGACGGCGCCCATGGCGGGCACCTTCGATCACGCCGTGCTGGTCGCCTCCGACGTGCCGCACAATTCGCTGGAACCGCAGGAGCCGCTCAGCGAGATCGCGCTGCTGGCGAGCGGCGTGACGGTCGTGACCAGCCGCGACAGCACGCTCGCCATCGCCAGCCGCATCGCCAATGACGGGTCCCGCCGGCTCGGCCATTTCGGCCCGGCGCAACTGTCGCTGCTGCCGCCGGGCGTGACGGTGGTGGACTACTTCCTGGGGCTGCACGCGCCGGCATCCAAGCCGCAGCTGTTTGAGGTCGGCGGCACCGAATGGGACATCGTCGAGCACCAGTACTACCGCAACGACGACAAGGCGCGGGCGGACCTGGCGGAGGTCCTCGCCGGGCGGGATCCCGCGGGGCGCGTGGTGCTCGATCCGGCGGATCGGGTCCAAAGCGAGAGGGCACGGCACATGATCCTGCCCTTCACGGGGGTGTAGCGCGGCGGCAAGCGCGAGCGACGACCCAACGACGTGCCTTCGGCGAGACGACCGAACGCAGGGCGTTGCGGCATGCGCCAAGGCGATGCGGGGCGTGAGCCGGCATGGGGCACGCTTCCTGGCGTCGCGTTTGGTTTTGGGAGTGGTGCTCCGCGCCGCGACTGCCGGCTGTCCATCTCTTCCGCTGGGAACCTCACGGTGCCGTGATGTATTTCGCTGCGCTTCCGTGATGAAAGGCGCATGTTTCGCTTGCGCCGAGCCATCCCGCACCGCGCATCGGAGACAACCCCATGGCCATCAAGGACGATGTCGTCGGTTTCCTCCAGAGCGACACCGCGATCGATAAGGTGAACTTCGAGTTCGACGGCTTCCAGGTTTATCCCTCCGCCTACAAGACGGACATCGCGGAGGCGGTGAAGAAGGGGCGCATCGGCGTGCGCATCGACACCGCGCTGAACGAGGGTGCGGGCGCCTCCTACGACCTTCGCTACAACGAGTTCCGGCTGCCGCCGGGCTTCGACGTCAGCAAGGACGACCCGGCCTCTCTGCTGCTGCACGAAGCCACGCACGCGCATATGGACCTCCAGGCCATTGGCAGCGTGCCGCGCGAGCGGTCCGAGGCCATCGCCTATGTCGCCGAGGCGGTGTTCCGCGGTGCGAAGGGCCTTCCGCCGATCGGCGGCCCGAGTGCCGAAGGCGCCTTCATGCGCCGGCAAGCGGCCTCGATGGCGGCCGGCATTCTCGCCGGCGGCTACAAGGTGCCAGGGCAGGCGGCAGGCAACCTGATGGCGACCCTGCGAAACGAGCCGCATTACATCAAGCAGACGGAGGATGACGGTCCGCTGATGCCCTTCAATGGCGTGCCGGGCGAGCCCTGACCCATCTGGCTGACCGATCAGGCATCCGCGGTGCGCACCAGCACATGCCGCTTGCGCCCGGCCGACAGTTTCGCGGCCCCGTTGCGCAGGTCCGCGGGTGTCACCGTCAGCGTCGCATCCGTCACCGCCGCATCGTTCAGCCGGAGCCCGTTCTGCGCGATCAGCCGGCGCGCCTCGCCCTTGGACGCGGCAAGCCCCGCCTGCACCGCCAGGTCGATGAAGGCCGCCGGCAGTGCCGCGGTGATGGACGGCAGCGTCTCGGCCGCCGCGCCTTCCTCGAAGGCACGCCGCGCGGTCTCGGCGGCGGCCTCCGCCGCCTCGCGTCCGTGCAGCAGGGCGGTCGCCTCGGTCGCGAGGATCTTCTTCGCCTCGTTCACCTCGGCGCCGGCCAGCGCGCCCAGGCGCCGCACCTCATCCATCGGCAGTTCGGTGAACAGCGCCAGGAAGCGGCCGACATCCGCATCCTCGGTGTTGCGCCAGAACTGCCAATAGTCATACGGGCTCAGCCGATCCGGGTTCAGCCACACCGCGCCGGCGGCCGTCTTGCCCATCTTGGCGCCGGATGCGGTGGTCAGCAGCGGCGTGGTCAGCACATGGGCGTGGCCACCTTCCATGCGGCGGATCAGCTCCGCACCCATGACGATGTTGCCCCATTGGTCCGACCCGCCCATCTGCAGCACCGCTCCGTGGCGGCGATTCAGTTCCAGGAAGTCGTAGGATTGCAGCAGCATGTAGTTGAATTCGAGGAAGGAGAGCGAATGCTCGCGTTCCAGCCGCAGCTTCACGCTGTCCATGGTCAGCATGCGGTTCACGCTGAAATGCCGCCCGACATCGCGCAGGAAGGGGATGTAGCGCAGCTCATCCAGCCAGGCGGCGTTGTCGAGCATCAGCGCCCCGCCGTTGAAGTCGAGCAGCGCATTGAAGGTGCGGCGGATGCCGACCTTGTTCGCCTCGATGATTTCCTCGGTCAGCAGCTGGCGCGCCTCATCCTTGCCGGAGGGATCGCCGACCTTGGTGGTGCCGCCGCCGATCAGCGCGATGGGCCGCCCGCCGGTCTTCTGCAGCAAGCGCAGCAGCATGGTCGGCATCAGATGCCCGACATGCAGGCTGTCGGCCGTGCAGTCATAGCCGATATAGGCGACAAGCCCGCCCTTCAGCAGGGCGGCATCCAGCTCCGCCTCGTCCGAGGTCTGGTGGATGTAGCCGCGCTCCTTGGCAATGCGCAGGAAATCGCTGTTCGGGCCGCTCATTGTCATATCCTGTTCACGCCGGGACTTCCGCCGGAAGGGCTGGGGGGCTAGCACGTCAGCCGCATGCTGAGAACCATCGGGCTGATGAGCGGGACCTCGCTGGACGGGGTGGACGCTGCCTATCTGGAGACGGACGGGGAGACGATCGCCCGTCTCGGCCCGCGCCTGACCCTGCCCTACGACCCCAAGCTGCGCCGCGCTCTGCGGGGGCTGCTCGACCGCGCGGAGTCACTGCGGGACGACGATCCGGAACTGCTGGACGTCGTGAAGCGCCTGACCGACCGCCATGCCGAGGCGGTCGAGGCGCTGGGGCTGGAGGCCGACCTGATCGGCTTCCACGGCCAGACCATCCTGCACCGGCCGCCGGTGGCGGGGCGCAATTTCACGCCCTTCACCTGGCAGGTGGGCGATCCGGTGTCGCTGGCGCGGCGCACCGGGATGACCGTCGCCTATGATTTCCGGTCGGCTGACGTCGCGGCGGGCGGGCAGGGGGCGCCGCTGGTGCCCGTCTTCCACCGCGCATTGTCCGCGCCACTGCCGAAGCCGCTGGCGATCCTGAACCTGGGCGGGGTCGGCAATGTCACCTGGCTCGGTCCGGATGGCGAGATGCTGGCCTTCGACACCGGCCCGGCCAACGGTCCGCTGGACGATTGGGCGCGCCAGCACACCGGCAAGGATTACGACGCGGCGGGGAAACTGGCGTTGGCCGGGCAGGCGGATGGGGCGGTGCTGGGGCGGCTGATGGCGCATCCTTACCTGACGGCGCCGCCGCCGAAATCGCTGGATCGGCTGGATTTCGACCGGGCGCTGAAGGAAGCGGGGGCGGCGGAACTGTCGGCCGCCGATGGCGCGGCGACGCTGTGTGCGTTCTGCGCGGTGTGCGTCGCGGCGGCGGCGCGGCTGTTCCCGGAACCGCCGCTGCAATGGCTGGTCGCCGGCGGCGGGCGGCGCAACCCGGCGATCATGAAGGCGCTGGCGGGCGCGCTGGAAGAACCGGTGCGGCCGGTGGAGGTCGCGGGGTGGGATGGCGATGCGCTGGAAGCGCAGGCCTTCGGGCTGCTGGCCGCGCGGGTGTCGCGCAAATTGCCGATCACCTTCCCCGGTACGACGGGGGCGCCGCGGCCGCTGACGGGCGGGCGGATCGTGGGGTCGCTGCTGTAGGGCTTGCGTACGGGGCCTGCCGATCGGCAGGACGCTCGCCATGCCACATGTCAGGATGACCCCCGACGACCCGCGCACCTGACCGCGCGGCAGGAGCAACCCATGGCCTGGTCCTTCCCCATCGGCACTGTGCGCGGCACGGTCATCCGCGTCCATGTCACCTTCTTCCTCCTGCTCGCCTGGATCGGCGCGACGCATGCGGCGCGCGGCGGCATCGGCGACGCGGTGGCGGGCATCGCCTTCATCAGCCTGGTCTTCGCCTGCGTCGTGCTGCACGAGCTCGGCCACGCCGCCGCCGCCGCGCGCTATGGCATCGCCACGCCGGACATCACGTTGCTGCCGATCGGCGGCATGGCGCGGCTCGACCACATCCCCGAGGAACCGTGGCGGGAGATTGCCATCGCGCTCGCCGGCCCGGCGGTGAATGTCGCGATCTGCCTGGTGCTGGCGGCGGTTCTGGGGGGCATCCCGTCCGCCACCGAAGGCCTGACGGTCGAGGACCCGCGCGCCGGCTTCCTGCCGCGGCTGTTCTGGGTCAACGCCTTCCTGGTGCTGTTCAACCTGATCCCGGCCTTCCCGATGGATGGCGGGCGGGTGCTGCGCGCGGCACTCGCGCTACGCATGCCCCATGCGGCGGCGACGCGGCTTGCCGCGCAGGTCGGGCAGGGGGTGGCGATCCTGCTCGGCTTCCTGGGGCTGTTCGGCGCGCCGCTGCTGATCTTCATCGCCCTGTTCGTCTGGCTGGGCGCGGCGGGGGAAAGTGCCGAGGAATCCCTGCGCACCGCGACGCGCGGCCTTGCCGCCGAGGATGCGATGGAGACACGCTTCGAGGCCCTGCCGACCGAGGCCGATGTCGCCGCCGCCGCCGAGGCGCTGCTGCGCACCCCCCAGCAGGATTTCCCCGTGGTGGACGGGCAGGGGCGGCTGATGGGGCTGCTGACGCGCGATGCCATCATCCACGCCCTGCGCGCGGGCGGGCCGGCAACGCCGGTCGCGGATGCCATGCGCGACATCCCGCGCGTCGCACGCCGCGCGCCGCTCGAAGCCACGATGCGCGGGCTGCGGGATGCGCCGGCCATCGCGGTGGAGGAGGGCGGGCGGCTGGTCGGGCTGATCACCCCGGCCAACATCGCCGACCTGTTGGCGCTGAAGGGCTGAGGGCCCGCGCCGTCAGGCCGCCCCGCCCGGCGGCGGGCCGAGCAGCAGCGCACGCATCCGCGGCCAGCCGATGGCGATGGTGATCTGGCGGAAGGCGCAGAACGGCACCATCGCCACGAAGAAGCTCACCGTCGAGAACACGAGACCGGCCAGGCCGCCGCCGCCCACCGCCGGCACGCTGGCCGCCAGCGCCTCGCCACGCACCCATCCGGCGATGACGCTCTCCAGCACATGCATGGCGATGAACAGAGCGGCCAGCAGGAAGGCCTCGATGACGATCGGGTAGATCAGCGGCTGGGCCTTGATGCGCGACCCGAGCCTGAGGCTCTCCACCACCAGCGCCACCTTGCCGAGCACCAGCGCATTGATCAGCGCGATGCCATGCGGCGCGAAGGGCAGCGCCTGCGTGACGCCACCATGCGTCCGCAGCGCAATCTCCTCATGCAGGGTGAACATGCCCAGCAGCACCCAGATATAGACGGTGGCGACGACGTAGCTGCGGAATTCCTCCATCGCCACATGCTTCACCTTCTCCAGCCGTTCGTGCCGGCTGGAACCCGTCGGCGCCTCTTCGCCTTGCTGCGTCGTCGGATCGCTCATGCGTCGATCATTCCTTCCAATTCCATCAGGGTGGATTCGCGCCCCACTTGCAACAATCATTCGAAGGAAAGCAATCCAAGCACCGCGCTGCCGATCACGAGCAGTGCCGGGTTGATCTTGTAGCGTTGCAGGACAAGCAGCACCGCGACCGCGATGGCGGCGGTGTCGAGGTCGATGATCGCACCCTTCGCCATGGTGAAGCACCCCGCGAGCAGCAGCCCGATCGAGACCGGGGCCAGGCCGTTCTCGATGGCAGGGCGCCAGGGCCAGGCTTCCAGCCGGTGCCACCCCCGCCCCACCATGAAGGTTAGCAGGGCGGTCGGCCCGAAGAAGCCGAACAGCACGACCAGCGCCCCGGGCAGGCCGCCGACCCAATCGCCGATCGGCACCACCATCATCATGTTTGGGCCGGGCGCGAGCTGCCCGACGGCATAGAGATGCACGAGCTGCGGAAAGGTCAGCCAGTGATGGACGTCCACCGCCAGCACATGCATGGCCGGGAAGGCCGCCATGCCACCGCCGACCGTCAGCAGCGACAGATAGGCGAAGACGAGGAACAGCGTCGCGAGATCGGTCATCGGCGCGCTTCCCGCCGGGCGTCCGCGTCGGGCCGATGCCAGAAGACGGCCGGCAACCCGACACCCAGCAGCGCGGCCAGCACGGGCAGGTGCAGTCGGTTCACCGCGATCACCGTGAGCACGATGAAGATCCAGTCGAAGCGCCCGGCCAGGGACCGCCGGCTGAGCCCGAGGACGGTGCTGAGGGTCAGGCCGACGGACGCCGCCGACACCCCCTTAAGCGCGGCGCTCGCCCAGGCATGGTCGCCATGCGAGCGATAGACGATGCCGACCGCGAGCATGAGCAGTGCGCCGGGAAGGCAGACGCCCAGGATTGCGGCGATGGCGCCAGGCGCGCCGGCGAATTTCTGGCCGACCAGGATCGCCATGTTCGTCGCGTTCAGCCCCGGCAGCGCCTGGCTGATCGAGAGCAGCTCGACGAATTCCTTGTCGGCCAGCCACCCCCGGCGCTCGACCAGGCTGGCGCGCAGATAGGGGATCGTGCTGCCGAAGCTCGTGGCGCCGATGGCCAGGAAGGCCAGGAAAAGCTGCGCGACGCCGATGGCGTCTTTCCCGCCCTCGGACGACGCATTGTCGGATACCGGCATCGTGGTCACTCGTGGCTCTTCGGCGGGTTGCCCTTGAGGCGATAGACCATCGCCGTCTTGGTCACGCCGAGCGCCAGCCAATCCGCCACCTCATGCTGAAGGGCGGTGTAGAACTGCGCGCAGCGCTGCCTCGGCTTGTCGCGGAAATCGTCGCTGCGCGGGAATTTGAGCTGGAAGGCGAACTCACCGACCAGCGGCTTGTGCTCGCCGCGCGTCCGCCACAGCGCGATGTCGCACTTCGCGGTCACGCCCTTGCCGAAATCCAGCACGCCGAGATGCAGCAGGACTTCCTCGACGATGCCCTCATTCACCAGCTGCACCTGCTCTCCGCCGCGACGCTTCAGCGTGGTCAGCGGCGGCAGCATCCGCGACAGCGTCGCGAGGGATGTCCTGTCGTCATCCGTGGCCTGGCTCAGCCCGAACTGGCAGTTGTGCGAGAACAGGATGCGGCAGCCGCCCACCTCGTCCTTCAACGGCAGCGCCTCGGCCTTGAACTTGATCCTGAACCTGCCGGCGATCTGCGGCCGCACGTCGATCGCGGCCGCGCGCTCGCGGTCGGGATGGCGGAACTTGAAGACGATCTCGGGATCGCCGACCGGGAAGCCGTCCTCATAGGCGATACGCCGACGCAGGATGAAGGCGTTGTTGTACAAGGCGAAGTCGGGCGTATCGAGGAAGACGATCTCGCGGATCTCCGGCCGCTCGCTCAGCGTCTTGTCCTCGGTGAAGCCGACATCCGTGCGGCGCGCGACCCTGCGCACATATCTGGCGAAGTCCCGGAAGCGCTGGACCGAGGTGAACGGCTCCGGCTTCAGGATCAGCTTCGCCTCGAGATACGTGACGTCGTCGAACGGCGTGCCGTCGGCATAGCGCGCCGCGGAACGGACGGCGGCCGCCGCTACGGGCGCAGCCTCTCTGACTGCTTTCGCCGCCGCGCGACGAACGGGCTTGCGAGCCTCGGAGGCGGCGCTCACGGTCGTGCCGACTCGGTACCGTGCGCCAACGCCTCTGCCAGGATCGGCACGCCGGCATTCAGCGCCTGCACGCCTTGCGCGACGCAGATCTGCAGCACGCCCATCACTTCGGCGACCGTCGCGCCATGCCCGAGTGCGGCGCGGATGTGCCGCCTGATGCCAGGCGCGTAGAGGTGGCGGATCGAGGCATCGAAGGCGATGCTCAGCAGTTCCGCCAGCTTCGGCTCGATGCCACCGAGATAGATGCCACCGCCGGTCGCCATGAAGGCATCCGTCCAGGCAGGATCGAGCTGATAGAAGGGATCCCAGGCGCTGTTCCACTGGCCCGCAGCGCGCAACCCCTCGCAGGCCGGCGTCGCTGGCGCGGGCACGGGCGCAACCGGTTCGGGCAGCCCCGCCGCCTTGGCTTCCTCGAGCAGGATCGGCGCGCCGACGCTGCAGGTATGGATGGACAGCAGCGCCGCCATCTTGAGCACGGTCAGCACCTCGGCCCGCGTTGCTCCGGAAGCGAGCGCGGCGGCGATGTGCCGCCGCGTGCCGTCGCCATCGAGCGCGGTGCTGGCGCAAGCGACGGCCAGCGCGACCAGGGACGCGACGCGCGGCGTCAGCCCGCCGGCCTGCCAGGCGGCGCGCGTCATGCGCTCGCAATCGGCCACCCAGTCCGGATCCCATTCGCGCAGCAGGCTGAGCGCGGCGCTCGACCAGGGGCCGTGCTCCGCCATCGGATCGGTTGTCATCGCACGTTTCTCCTGCGGGCCGTTCAGTCGGGCTCGGGCAGCGGCATTGCCTTGGGGTCGTGCTGGAAGACGGCGAAGCGATTGCCCTCGGGATCGGCGATCACCGCATACCAGCCGGTGCGCGGCACCGGGGTCGGCTCTCGCACGATCTTGCCGCCGAGCCGCGTCGTTTCCGCGACGCAGGTCTCGATGTCCTCGATCTGCGCGTAAGGAAGCCAGCCTGACGGCATGAAATCCGGCCGGTGCGCGATGCCGCCGGCAAAGGCGCTTGGTGCGCCGGCGGGGGCTGCGGCGATGCGCCAGTAATCAACGCCGTCGGCCTGGGTGACGGTCCAGCCGAGCACCGCGCGGTAGAATTCGGCCAACGCCGCTGGATCCTCGCCGAAGACTTCGGCGTGCGTGAAGGGAAAGCTCATCGTGACCTGCCTGATGAAGGGGGGCGCGTCCCCGCCAGGAGGGCGGCGGGGACGCGGATGGCGTCAGTTAGGCTGTCGCGGCGACGGGCGGCGCGACCATGCAATAGGCCATCGGGTGGCTGTCGCCTGCCGTCTTGCCCAGGCCCTTCTTGCCGTCCGTGTCGTAGACGACGAAGCCCTTCTCGCCGTCGCGGCGGTTCGGCGGCAGGCCGATATTGTGCAGCGTCTCCTCGACGCTGTCGTACCAGACGCCAATCTTCATCTGCTCGCGCGCCTCCTCGGCGGTTGCGACCTTGCGGCCGAATTCACGGGCCATGCGCACCGTGCCTTCGATCTGCTGGACCGCCGTGCGGCGAGTCTTGTCCGGCCCCCACAGATTGTCCTCATTGCCGACACGCACATGCTGGCCGAGGACCAGCGCCATCGCCTGGATCGGGATGTTGCCGCGCATGCTGGACCAGAACGTCACCGACGCACCCTGCGGCACATCCTGCAGGAATTGCATCAGATGGTACGGGTTGCGCCCGAGCGTGCCGCCGCCATAGGCGGCGACCGCCATGTTCAGCGGGCCCATATAGGCGCCGGCGCGGATCAGCCCCTCGATCAGCTCCATCTGGTGAATATGGCCCGGCACGAAATAGGGCTGGATGCGATGTTCGCGCAGGCGCTTCAGGTGCTCGAGGTAGAATTTCGGCCCGGCATCCACCCACATGCCCTTCCACTGCTCCTGCACCTTCGGATTGTTCTCCAGATGCGTGCCCTTGATGTCGTCCGGGATCATCGAGGCCATGATGTCCCACTGCGTCGTCCCCACCGCGATGGTCACGCAATCCGGCTTCGGGTCGATCTCGGCCAGCATGTGACGAGTGTCGTAGTCGAGCCACTTCGCCTGGGCGTCCGCCGATTTCGGCGCGAAGGAGATCGAGCCGCCGACCTGCAGGATCATCTTCGGCACAGCCTGGCGCAGCCGGCCGATGAAGTAGTTGAACTGGTCGATATCCAACGAGCCATGGCCCGTGGCGGGGTCGCGGACATGCACATGAAGCATGGTTGCGCCCGCATTGTAGCAATCCACCGCCGCCTGCACCTGCTCGTCCCAGGTCACGGGGATGTCGGCATCGCCCGGCAGCCACTGCGGACCGAAGGGAGCCGCCGTGATGATCAGCGGCTGCATGTTTTCGGGAAGCGTGGATTCGTTTGTGTAGCGCATTCAGGTATCCCTCTCTCGGCGCACCGCCAGCGAACGGAGGGGGCTGCGATGCGCGCGCATAAGCGCACCGGCCGCGACATTTCGACTTGCCAGTTTGCGACATGCTCGCGTGAAATTCATTTCATGTCCGGTGAAGGGGACTGCTGACCTAATGGCGAGTGATCTTGAGGGCCCGCAAAGCAGGGCAGGAACGCACAGGGTGGGGGTCGCGGCCGAACTTCCTGCGACGCTGCTGGCGCTCGGGGTTGATCCGAAGCCCGTGCTGGCCGCCGCGGGGGTGCAGCCCGACCTGCTCCGTGACCCCGAGAATCGGATCTCCTTCCCCGTCCTCGGCGCTCTGCTTGAGACGGCGGTCGCCGCCAGCAATTGCCCGCATGTCGGGCTCCTAACTGGCCTGCGCGGCGGGCTGCATAGCCTCGGCCTGGTCGGCCGGCTGATGGGAACCGCGCCGACCGTGCGGGAGGCGATCCTGGATCTTTGCGTCAACCAGGTGCGCTACATCGACGGTGCGGTCACCTATCTCACGGTGCAGGGTGGTGTCGGGCTCTGGGGCTATGCCGTGCAGGCGCAGCCGCTGCGCGGCCTCGCCGCGATCCAGGACGCGGCGATGGGCATCGGCATCAGGATGATCGCGCAGCTCTGCGGGCGGCAGGGCGAGGAAGCCCGGTTCGGCCACAGCCCGCCTGCCGATCTCGCGCCCCATCGCCTGTCACTCGGCATTCCCGTGTCCTTCGATGCCGAGCAGACCTGCCTCGTGCTGGCGCCCGAAGTGCTGGCCGCGCCGGTGCGCACCGCCGATGCGGCGCTGCGGCGGATCCTGCAGCGGCAGGTCACCGAATACTGGGCGCGGTCCCAGCCCGCCGTCGCCGAACAGGCCCGGCGTGCGCTTGCGGCGCAGGTGACGGCCGGCGAGGCGTCACTCGCGCTGGTGGCGCGCGCGCTCGGCCTTGGCCCGCGGACCCTGAACCGCAGGCTCGAGGCCGAGGGCACCAGCTTCCGCACCGTGCTCGAACAGGCGCGCCACGACGCCGCGTGCCAGTTGCTCGCCGCGACGCGCATGCCGGCGACCAAGATCAGCGCTGCGCTCGGCTATGCCTCGCCGGCCGGCTTCGTGCGCGCCTTCCGGCGGACCGCACACCAGCCGCCCGGTGAGTGGCGCAAGGCGCGCGGTTGACCAGGACGCGAGGCGCCGGCGCCGCTGCGCTATCCGGCAAGGGACGGCAGGCCGCGCCCCAGACGATCGAGGATCGCCGCCCCCAGCGGGTGCGGTTCCACGCAGGGCCGGCGGCCATGCGGCGGCGCGATCCCTGCGCGCTTCGCGAAGAACGGCTTGCCATAGGCCGCGAAATGCTCCGCCGTGCGCGGCATCATCATGAAGGTCGCGAGCGGCAGCACCGACCGGTGCAGCGCCTCCGCGCCCTCCTCGTCGCCGGCCTCCATCAGGTTCCAGATGCGAACCTGCACGTCGAAGACGTCGGGGGCCGGGATCATCCCCGCGCAGCCGATGCGGTGCGTGTCGGTCAGTTCCAGCCCGGCCAGGCCGTTGAAGATCGAGAAGGCGCCCTCGGTCTCCTCGATCAGGCGCTGCACGTACAGGATCGGGCCTTCGCCCTTCATCATGCGGAAATGCGGATGCTGCCGGTTCAGCACCCGCAGCGTGGCGGCCGACAGCGCCACATCCATCATGGAAGGATTGTTCTGCGGTCCGCAGGGGATCGAGACACCCTCCGCCAGCGCGCCCATGAAGCGCACCAGCGCCGCCTCGTTCAGCCCGGCCATCTGGGGCGGCTGCAATACCAGCCAAGTCGCGCCCGCCGCTTCCGCCGCGCGGGCGACTTCCAGCGCGGCGGCCACGCCGGGTTCGTTCACCGTCACCGCCACTGGAACGCGCCCGGCCACATCCTCCAGCACCCAGTCGATCACCATGCGCCGTTCCACCAGCGTCAGCTTGTGGAACTCCGTGACCAGCCCCAGCACCGCGATGCCATGCGCGCCGCCGCGGATGCAGGCCTCGACCTGCGCGCGCATCGCGGCGCGGTCCAGCCGTTCGTCGGCATCGAAGAAGGCATAGAGGATCGGCCAGACGCCGCGGAAGTCACGCACCGGCCTCATTCCTTCCAGGGATGAGCGTTCCACAGCGCCTGGTAGCGGTCGCGCAGCGCCAGCAGCTCGGCGCGGTATTCATCCGGTGCCAGGAAGCGCAGCGGCAGGCTCTGCTGGGTGGCGAGCGCCTGGAATTCCCGATCATCCACCGTGCGCCGCACGGACAGCGCAAGCCGCGCCATCACCTCCGGCGGCATCCCCGCCGGGGCGGCCATGCCGCGCATCGACCCCTCCACGATATCAAGGCCGAGTTCCTTCAGCGTCGGCACCGTGGCCGCCGGTTCCCAGCGCGTAGCACCCATCTGCACCAGCGGGCGCATCACGTCCTGGCGCCATTCGTTCATGCCCTCGGCCATGTTCATCACGGCCAGCGGGATCGCGCGGGACAGCAGGTTCTGCTTCACCTGGGCCGACCCGGCGAAGGGGATGTGCAGGAAGGAGGTGCCGCTGGCGCGCTCGATGGCCAGCATCGCGAGATGGTCGTCCGACCCGATCCCGGTGGTGCCGTAGCCGATGGTGCCGGGCCGTGCCCGCGCCGCCGCCAGCATGCCCTGGAAATCGCGAAACGGGCTGTCGTTCAGCACCCAGATGCCGCCGGGATCGTCCACGATGTTGGCGATCAGCGCGAAGTCATCCAGGCTGAACCGTGCCCGCCGCTCGATCGGCACTGTCACGATGGATGGCGTGTTGATGAAGCCGATGGTGTAGCCATCCGGCCGCGCGCGGGCCAATTCGCTGAACCCGATCTCGCCGCCTGCGCCCGGCCGGTTCAGCACCACCACGGGCTGGCCGAGGTCCTTCTCCATGAAGCGGGCGATGGTGCGTGCCGCGGTGTCGGTGCCCCCGCCGGCCGCATAGGCGACGATCATGGTGATCTGCCGGTCCGGCCGCCAGCCGGTCCCCTGCGCGTGGGCGATGGCGGGCGCGGCAAGTGCGGCGGCAAGCACGCCGCGACGAGTGGCGGTCATTCGGTCGTTTCCCCACGGAGGTATCGTTGCCGCCCAACGATGCACGGCGCGGCAGGCGCCGCAAAGGGGTTCGTCGTGGCGCGGCCGCCGGTTACGCCCGCCATCGTTGCGCGAACCGCAACGGACCAGAGCGCCGGGCGCGCCTTCAGCCGCGGTGAGGACAGGCGCAACTGGCGGCAACGGCCCGGCACCGCGCCGGCCTCCCAGGAGAACCCGCCATGACCATCCGCCATCGCCGCACCCTGATCGACGGCGTCGAGATCTTCCACCGCGAAGCCGGCGACCCGTCCCGCCCCACCGTGCTGCTGCTGCACGGCTTCCCGACCTCCTCGCACATGTACCGCCACCTGATCCCGCGCCTGGCCGATCGGTGGCATGTCGTCGCACCCGACCTGCCGGGTTTCGGCTTCTCCGCCGCGCCGGCGCGCGATGCCTTCGCCTATGGCTTCGACGCCTTGGCGCGACTGATCGAACGCTTCACCGAAACGCTCGGCCTCGACCGCTTCGCCATCATGGTCTTCGACTATGGCGCGCCGGTCGGCTTCCGGCTGGCCCTGCGCCATCCCGAACGCATCGCCGCCATCATCACCCAGAACGGCAATGCCTATGAGAAGGGTCTGAGCGAGGGTTGGAACCCGATCCAGGCCTATTGGCGGGACCCCAGCGAGGCCAACCGCGCTGCGCTGCGCGGCTTCCTCGCCCTGGAGGCCACGCGCTGGCAATACACCCATGGTGCGCATGACGAGGCACTGCTGGCGCCGGAGGCCTGGACGCTCGACCAGGCGCTGCTCGACCGGCCCGGCATCGCCGAGATCCAGCTCGACCTGTTCCTCGACTACCGCTCGAATGTCGCGCTCTACCCGCGGATCCAGGACTACCTGCGCAGCCACCGCCCCAGGCTGCTGGCCGTCTGGGGCCGCCACGACCCCTTCTTCCTGCCGGCCGGTGCCGAGGCCTTCCGCCGCGACATCCCCGACGCCGAGATCCACCTGCTCGACGCCGGCCATTTCGCGCTCGAGACGCGCGGCGCGGAGATCGGTGCGCTGGTGCGGGATTTCCTGGCGCGGGTGCATGCCGGGTGAGGGCCATGCCGCGCGCTTCCAGCACTCAACGCAATGTGATCTAGATCAATGCGCCGGCCCCGGCTTTCGGTGCAGCGTTCCGCCCGAGGTTCCCGCCTTCGGCGCCGCCCCTGACCGGGATGGCCGACGCCAGACATGCGAAGGGCCGCCGGTCACCCGGCGGCCCCGCACGAAATCAGCCTCGCGGCGCGCGTCAGTCCGCGGCGAGCGCCATGCGGCCGCGGTTGAGGATGCCCATGACGTGGTCCTCGGCCGCGTCCACGACCTTTTCCGTCTGCTCCGGCGTGTAGACATGGCCGGCACCCGGCATCACGCGGTAGTCGATGGTGATGCCCTTCTGGGTGTTCAGCTTGTCCACCAGCTTCCGCACCGACGGTTCCGGCACGAGTTCATCATCCGCCCCGTGGAAGATCAGCCCGTTGCAGGGGCAGGGGGCGAGAAAGCCGAAATCGTAGTGGCTGGCCGGCGCGCTGATGGAGATGAAGCCGCCCATTTCCGGACGCCGCATCAGCACCTGCATGCCAACATAGGACCCGAAGGAATACCCCGCGACCCACAGCATCGACGCATTCGGGTTCACCGCCTGGAGGAAATCCAGCCCCGAGCAGGCATCCGACACTTCGCCGATGCCGCCATCATACCGGCCCTGGCTGCGACCCACGCCGCGATAATTGAAGCGCAGCACGGAGAAGCCCATCGCCTGGAAGCGCTGGTACAGCGAGTAGCTCACCCGATTGTTCATGGTCCCGCCATGCAGCGGGTGCGGGTGAAGGATCAAGGCAACTGGGGCATTGGGGCGCTTCGAGTGGTGGTATCGTCCTTCGAGCCGACCATCCGGCCCAGCGAACATGACCTCGGGCATCTTCAGTCCAATGCGCTTTGCCGCAGGCCGAACCACCCTGGCCCGCTCCGTCCTAGGAGCCTGGGCTGGGATTGGCGGCGACCTGCCGCAGTGTGGGGAACCCCGCAACGACGGCGCCGGGGGGCGCCGCGTCATGGATTGCTCAAGTGGCTGCCCGTCAATGTTGACTAGGGCAGTCGGAAAACATAGCGTCGATCCACACCCCGGCCCGCATCGCTGCGTTCCTGAAAAATCAACGGTCTGGGAGCATTCCATATCGCCCCGGGGGAGGTTCCCGTGTCCCAGGGCTCCCGCACTATATGGGAACGGTGTCGCGATCGCATAACAGAATCACCACAGAGCGCCCATGTGTGAACATCGGACCAGGGTTGCGGAGGGAGCGGAGTAGGCCATGCGCTTGTCCACCCGCGGACGCTACGCCGTCATGGCGCTTGTCGAAATGGCCGCGCGCGAGTGCCGCGCCGAGGGTTGCGCCGGCGGCCGGCCCGTTACCCTCAACGATATCGCCGCGGCCCAGCAACTGTCGGTGGCCTATCTGGAACAGCTGTTCGGCCGCTTGCGCCGCGCCGGCCTGGTCGCCTCGGCGCGCGGGCCCGGCGGCGGCTACCGCCTGGCGCGCCCCGCCACCGCCATCCCGATCGCCGAGATCGTCGAGGCCGCCGACGAACCCATCATCGCCACGCGCTGTGAAGAAGGCGGACCAGGTTGCCTCGGCGGTGGTACACGTTGCCTGACACATGACCTCTGGGCCGAGCTCGGCGACCAGATCAGGCTGTTCCTCGGCGCCATGACTCTCGCCGATGTGGTCGGAGGCCGCGTCACCGGCCGCGCCCGCCCGCCCGCCGGACCCGAGGCGGCCGCCCCCGCCACGCCATGACCGCAGGCCTCGCCCTCGACGCCAACGCCACCGAACCGCTGCGCCCCGAGGCGCGCGCGGCGGTGCTCGCGGCGCTCGACCTGCCGGGCAACCCCTCCTCGGTCCACGCCGAAGGGCGCGCCGCGCGGCGCCTGCTGGAAGCATCGCGCACCAGCATCGCCGCACGATTCGGTGCCCGTCCGCAGGATGTCGTCCTCACCGCCGGCGGCACCGAGGCCAACGCCCTGGCCATCCACGGCCTGTCCGCCGGCCGGCGCATCCTGGCAGGGGCGACCGAGCACCCCGCCGTGCTGCGCGCCGCGCCCCAGGCGACGCTTCTGCCCGTCCACCCCGATGGCACCATCGACCTCGCGGCCCTCGACAACATGCTGGCGGCCGGCGGCCCCGCCCTGGTCTGCCTGATGGCCGCCAACAACGAGACCGGCGTGCTGCACCCGATCGCGGCGGCCGCGGCGCTCTGCCGCCGGCACGGCGCGCTGCTGCATGTCGATGCCGTCCAGGCGGCCGGGCGCGTCGCCCTGGGACAGGGCGCGAATAGCCAGGGTCTGGGACAGGGCGCCGACAGCCTGGCGCTGTCCGCCCACAAGCTCGGCGGCCCCAAGGGAGCCGGCGCGCTGCTGCTGCGGCCGGGCCTCGACCCGGCGCCGCTGTTCGCCGGCGGTGGCCAGGAACGCGGCCGCCGCGGCGGCACCGAACCGCTGCCCGCCATCGCCGGTTTCGCAGCCGCCGCCCAGGCCGCGACGCAAGCCGCCGCTGCACGTCTGGCGCCCCTGCGCGACGCGATCGAGACCGCCATCGCCGGCATCGCGCCCGAGGCCCGCTTCCCCGGACAGGGCGCGCCCCGCCTGCCGAACACCACCTCCATCCTGCTGCCGGGCGTGCCGGCGGAAACCCAGGTCATCGCGATCGACCTCGCAGGCATGCGCGTATCCGCCGGGGCGGCGTGTTCGTCGGGCAAGGTCGGGGCATCGCATGTGTTGGCCGCGATGGGGTTCGGTGCCGATGCCGCCTGCGCCATCCGGGTGTCGCTGCCGTGGAACGCGCCGGATGACGCGGCCGAGCGGTTCGTGGCGGCGTGGAAGGCGATGCGGGACCGGCTGGTGCGGCGGGCGGCGTAGGGTCAGGGGGGGAGGGGACACGCCCCCCGCCACCCCCCCACTCCTTTTTCTGGCTATTGGCGCCGGCGTCGAGGGCGCGCGAGTTTCGTCAGGGAGCGGTGGCGAGGCAGTCATTGCCGCGGCTGGTGAAGCTTGCCACCCGGCCGTCCACGATCTCGAAGGTGGTGGCGCAATCCCAGGTCTGGACGTCGACCCCGCCGCCCCAGCCCCACCCAGGGCCCCGGTCCGCCGTGATCAATCGGCGCTCATACTGGACGAAGCTGCGGTTGCCGACCTGAAAGCTGCGGACGGGTACGCCGAGCGCGGCGACAAGGTCGGCTTCCGACCGACCGACATACTGGCCCATCCGGGCTTCGAAACCCGACCTGGTGGCGCAGCCCTGCAGCAGCAGGACCCCGCACAACGCCGCGGCCGCAGCCGATATTCCCCGTGCCATTCCAACTGCCTTTCGCCGCCACCACCGCGGTCTGCCCGATGCTCGATGCGGCCCATCGCATCGCCCGGCTGCGGATCGCGTGAACGTCAGCGGGCACTCCGGCAGTTAGCGCGATTGAGAGTAAATCGCAACTAGAGCGTGATGGCCCTACGTGCGCATGCACCGAAGGTCTGAATCACGCGCCCAAACAACAGGTTGGAGCGTGATGGGTGAACGAACGCGAACCGATCACGCTCCAATCGCGCGACCGCGACACGTGGGCTGGCCCGCACCCGAGGAGGATGCGGACCCACCCCGGCCCTACTGCAATTCCGGGATCACCCAGAGCGGCTTTTCGCCCCGCGCCACGCGCTGGCAATTGTCGAAGGCGTTGCGGAAGCGCGCCGGCTGGTTGTCCCAGGTCGGGCCGGCGTAATGCGGCGTCAGCACCACATTATCCATCTTGAACAGTGGATTGTCGGCCGGCGGCGGTTCCTGGTCGAACACATCGAGCCCTGCGCCGGCGATCACCCCACCATCGAGGGCCGCGATCAGCGCCTTCTCGTCGATCACCGGGCCGCGGCAGGTGTTCACCAGGAAGGCGGTGGTCTTCATCATCGCCAGCGCCTCCGCGCCGATCATGTGCTTCGACGCCGGCGTCAGCGGGACGTGCAGGGAGACGATGTCGGACGTCCGCAGGACCTCGTTCAGCAGGCGGAAGCGGACGGACAGCGCATCCTCCTCGGCTTCCGACACGCGCTTGATGTCGTAATACTGCACGCGCATGCCGAAGGCATTGGCCAGCCGCGCGACCTTCTTGCCGATGGCACCCAGGCCCACCAGGCCGAGCACCTTGTCGCGCAGTTCGAACAGCTTCACCGAGCCGGGGTTGTTGCCGCGCCAACGGCCGCTGACCACGCTGTCATGCTGCCAGACCAGGCGCCGGCAGGTTGCCATCATCAGCATCAGCGCGTGCTCGGACACGGCGGTGGAATTGGCGCCGCCATTGTTGCAAACGGGGATGCCGGCGCCGCGCGCGGCTTCGATGTCCACGGTGTCGTAGCCGGCGGACAGGAGCTGGAAGAGCTTCAGCTTGGGTGCTGCGGCATAGAAGCCGGGATCGATCGCCTTGTTGCCGAAGCCGACGAGGAAATCGGCATCGCCGATGGCGGCCTTGAAGGCGTCGCTGCCGAAGGTGGCGATGGTGAGTTCCATCCCCGGCGGAGCGATCTCCCGCGCGGTCGGGATGTCGGAGAGCGGGCTCTCCATCATGAGGATCTTGGGCGCCACGCGGGTGTTTCCTGGGGTTGCTTGCCGCCACGATACGCGGCCAGCGGAACCCGGCAAGCGGCGGGCGGTCCGGCCTGCTGCATTCGGCCGTGGTTACTCGGCGACCCGCCAGGCGCCGATGGGCGGCACTGTCGCGCAGGCCGGTCCACCGTCCTTGGCCTTGCCGGGAAGCAGGGCCTCAAGAACGTTGCCCTCGAGAGCCTTGTCCAGCAGCGCCGGAGGCAGCAGGTGGATGTCGATCTTGGCGCGCCGGCTCCAGGCCGAGGGACGCTGGCCGGCCTGCACGCCGATTGCGATGTAGATGAAGCGTCTAGTCGGACCTTCGCTACGGACGAAATCGCCAAGGAATCTCGGTCCCGGCGCCATCCGTAGCGGTACGTCGAAGGAGATGGGGTCGTCGCCGGCGATGACCTCTCCGACCGGCTCGCTTTTCTTGTTCTGAAGGCTGTAGGCGACGCCGGGGAACGGGTCTTCGATCGTCAGCCTCAAGGTGATGGCCTGGCCTGCCATTGTTTCGTTTCCCCTGTGCCGCAAGCGGCAGCCTACCCGAAACCGGACTTGGATGAAGTCGCTCACAGGGTACGGCACGACTAGAGGGTGGCTGACGCTGTGCTGGACGTCGCTTTATTGCTTGGCTGGGTTCTCAGGAGCGGCGCTAGCGCCGGTCTGCTCCGCCACCCCACGCCTCATCGCTTCTTCACATAAGCGGAACGAGCAATGTAATCAGGAAGCGCTTTGGCCGGAGAGTTCAAAGAGTGCTGCACGATATCCTCATGACCCGGTACCAGCAACAACTGTGGTGGCGGGACCATCCTCCGCCGGAGTTTCATCGTTTCCTCGTCAGGTCGCCCACATCGTTTTCAGCGATTTGACTCCCGCGCTCGCCCTGCAGCCCGAGTTTTTCCGTGACGTGCATAACGCACTGGCGCGCGAGTTGGGCGTCGGTCGCCTCGTAAACGGGGAAACGTACGATGCAGTGTGCGGTGGTTTCCTGTTGCAGCCGTACGATCTGTGGAACGATTCCCACGGCAGTGCCGATTATTTTTTGAAGTCTCGCCTTAGTCTTGTCGAGCTGCTGTTCCGTGCGATCGAGGAGCGGGTTGCACGACAGGCCGCGTCGGCGCGGAAGCCCGGACTGGCGAGAATCCTGGGGCGGGAAGTGGGCGCACCAGACGCCGTAGCCGCACGAGCCATGGTCGAACAGGCGATCACGGAGTTGAACGCCAGGATGCGAGCTGCCGGGCTGGAATTTCACTACCACAACGGGCTTCTTCAGTTTGCACAGGATGGACTCATCCAGAGCAGGTTGTCAGAGCCGTGCTGGGCATTGCTGCGCGACGCCGTTTGGGCGAACGCCGAAATCGAACTGAAGGAGGCATTCCACGCTGCTGATGGACGCCGTGCCGACGCGGCGTTCCACGTAGCCAAAGCACTTGAAAGCGTGGTGAAGGTCATCAGCGATCAGAAGGGATGGACCCGCGGAAACGAGAATGGCGCAAGCGCCTACATCGACAACTTGGTTAGCCAGCAAAACGGCCGTTTCATCGCGCCGTGGGAAGCCGAATTGCTGAAGGCGTTCTTTAAGCACGTGCGAAACCCACACGGTCACGGGGCGGGAAGCCAACCGCCGCCTGCATTCAACGAAAAACAGACTGCTTGGGCACTCGAGAGTTCGATGGCCTGGATGAAGAGCCTCATTCTCAGGTGCTAACGATGTCGTGACGAGCCTCGCAGCAGGCCGGGAAGGGTGCGTATCGATTGCTCGAGAAGAGCAGACGCAATCGTAAAACATCATGGCAACGGTTGCAGCAAAACTTATGCGCCGAAGACGTGCGTCCTCGGGCTTGCTTTAAGTATTATTTCCTAGTAACATGATGCCCCCGATCTGGAGGGTGCTGCGTTGGGATCAGTTCGTCCTCATCAAGCCATGGGATGGCACCTCTGATGCCGCGTAGCATTGGTGTGTTCCATTTCGGCAGCCGCGCCCCAACTGACAATTTGTCCAAAACCGACACTTTTGACGACTTCTTCAACCATAAGTTGCTCTCCCACTTCTCCCTCATTCAGCCCATGTTGCCTCGATGACCGCCCCGCCCAACCGCCCCATTTACCTCGACTGCCACGCCACCACGCCCGTCGATCCGCGCGTCCTCGCCGCCATGCGCCCGTGGTGGGAGGAGAATTTCGCCAACCCCGGCTCCGTCGAACACGCCATGGGCCGCGCCGCGGAAGAGGCCGTCGAACAGGCCCGCGCCCACATCGCCGACCTGATCGGCGCCGACGCCAAGGAAATCGTCCTGACCTCCGGCGCCACCGAGGCCAACAACCTCGCCATCAAGGGTGCCGCGCGCTTCGCCGCCTCCCAGGGCTCCGACCGCCGCCGCATCGTCACCGTTGCAACCGAGCACAAATGCGTCCTCGAAAGCGTCAAGGCGCTGGCCGAGGAAGGCTTCGAGCCGGTGTTCCTGCCGGTGGATGGCAACGGGCTGCTCGACCCCGACACGCTGCGCGACGCGGTGGATGACCGCACGCTGCTCGTCTCCGTCATGGCCGTGAACAATGAGATCGGCGTGATCCAGGACCTCGCCGCCATCGGCGCCATCGCCAAGGAGGCCGGCGCGCTGTTCCACACCGATGCCGCCCAGGCGGCCGGCCGCATCGCTTTGGATGTGGCGGACATCCGTGCCGACCTGCTCTCGCTCTCCGCCCACAAGATCTACGGTCCCAAGGGCATCGGCGCGCTGTATGTCCGCCGCCGCCCGCGCGTGCGCATCGCGCCGCTGGTCTCCGGCGGCGGGCAGGAACGCGGCCTGCGCTCGGGCACGCTGCCGGCCCCGCTGGTGGTCGGCTTCGGGGAAGCGGCGCGGATCGCCGCCATCGAGCACATGCTGGATTCAGGCCGCATCGGCGGCCAGCGGGAACGCTTCCTGGCCGCCCTGGAAGCCGCCGTGCCAGGCATCACGATCAACGCGCCCGAGGCCCCGCGCGTGACCGGCAACCTGAACATCGCCTTCCCCGGCGGCGTCTCGGCGCAGGCCATCATGGCGGCAGCACCTGGCGTCTGCGTCTCCACCGGATCGGCCTGTTCCTCGGCCGAGGTCGAACCCTCCTATGTCCTGCGCGCCATCGGGCTGGACGATGCCCGGGCGCGCGCGACCTTGCGGATCGGCATCGGACGCTTTACCTCGCCCGCCGATGTGGACCGTGCCGCCGCGATGCTCGCGGAGGGATGGTCGCGCGCGGTTTCCGGAACAAGCAGGGCGGCGGAGTAGGTCTATGCCGAAGATGGTCTTCGTGTTGCGCGATGGGTCGCGCAAGGAAGTGGATGCACCGCTCGGGCTTTCGGTGCTCGAGATCGCGCACCGCCACGATGTCGATATCGAGGGCGCCTGCGAGGGCTCACTCGCCTGCTCCACCTGCCATGTCGTGGTGGACCCGACCTGGTTCGCCAAGCTCGCCAGCCCGACCGAGGATGAGGAGGACATGCTCGACCTCGCCTTCGACCTGCAGGAGACGTCGCGCCTGGGCTGCCAGCTGATCATGACCGACAAGCTGGACGGCTTGGTGGTGAAGCTGCCTGCCGGCAGCCGCAACGCGGGCGGCTGAGGCGATGGCCGCGCCGCGCTGGGAGACCGATTTCGGCGCGGAAGGCGGCCTGTTCCGCCGGCTGCGCGCGGCCGCGGCGGATGCCTGGTCGGGCTATACGTGGCACCCCTTCGTGCAGCGCCTGTCGGACGGGTCGCTGCCGCTACCGGCTTTCCGCACCTATCTGATCCAGGACTACCTGTTCCTGATCCATTTCGCCCGCGCGAAGGCGCTGGCCGTGGTCAAGGGCGAGAGCCTGGCCGCCATGCGCGACAAGGCCGCCGCGGTGCTTGCCATCCTCGACGAGACCAAGCTGCACCTGAAGTACTGCGCCGGCTGGGGCCTGGACGAGGCCGCGGTGATCGCCACGCCGGAATCCGCCGAGACCGTTTCCTACACCCGCTGGGTGCTCGATCGCGGGCTGTTCGGCGACATCCTGGACCTGGAAGTGGCGCTGGTGCCCTGCACCGTGGGGTATGGGGAGGTGGCCTTGCGCGTGCTCGCCGATCCGGCGCGACAGTTGGAGGGCAATGCCTACCAGTCCTGGATCGATACCTACGGATCCGAGGATTACCAGGCCATGGCTCGCGCCGCCGCGCTGCGCATCGACGCGCTCGGTGTGAGCCACGGTGGCGAGGCACGCTTCGCCCGGCTCGCGGCGGATTTCGCCGAGGCCGCGCGGCTGGAGCAGCGCTTCTGGCAGCAGGGGCTGGACGTCGCGTCATGACGGGCGCCGTGCAGCCATGAAGATCCTGGTCGCCATGTCGGGGGGCGTCGATTCCTCCGTCGTCGCCGGCCTGCTGGCCGAGGAAGGCCACGACGTCGTCGGCGCCACGCTGCAGCTGTACGACCATGGCGCGGCCATCCAGAAGAAGGGTGCCTGCTGCGCCGGCCAGGACATCCACGACGCGCGCGACGTCGCCGATCGCCTCGGCGTCCCGCACTACGTCCTCGATCGCGAGCAGGTGTTCAGGCGCGAGGTGATCGGCGACTTCGCCGACACCTACGCCCGTGGCGAGACGCCCGTCCCCTGCATCCGCTGCAACCAGACGGTGAAGTTCCGCGACCTGGTCGCCCTGGCCCGCGACCTCGGCTGCGAGGCGCTGGCCACCGGCCACTACGCGCGCCGCATCGATGGCCCGGATGGCCCCGAACTGCACCGTGCGGCCGACCCGGCGCGCGACCAGTCCTATTTCCTCGCGGCCACGACGCGGGACCAGCTGGACTTCGCGCGCTTCCCCTTGGGCGGATACCCCGACAAGGCGGCGGTGCGCGCCGTGGCGGCGCGCCTGGGCCTGGCCGTCGCGGACAAGCCCGACAGCCAGGACATCTGCTTCGTGCCGGAAGGTCGCTACGATTCGCTGGTGGCCCGGCTGCGCCCGGATGCCGTGGCCCCCGGCGAGGTCGTCCATGCCGATGGGCGCGTGCTCGGCGCCCATGCCGGTATCGCCCGCTACACGGTCGGGCAGGGCCGGGGCCTCGGCGCGGCGTCCTGGGACGGCGATGAACGGCTTTACGTCGCCGGGGTGGATGCCGGGCGGCGACGCGTCGTGCTCGCCCCCCGCGGCGCGCTGGAGACGACGCAGGCCTTGGTGGGCGAGGTGAACTGGCTTATCGATCCGCCCGCCGACCCGGTTCGGTGCGCGGTGAAGCTGCGCGCGCGCGAAGTGCCCCGCGCGGCCGTCGTCGCCTGGGATGCGGCAAGGGGCGAGGCGCGGCTGGCTCTGGCTGCGCCCGGCATCGTCGCTCCGGGGCAGGCCTGCGTGATGTATGATGGGGATCGCGTCCTCGGCGGCGGCTTCCTGCGCGCGGCCGGGACGGTTGACAGGGCGCGGGCCGCGGCCTAACTCGCGGCCCTCGCTGGATAGCGGCGTAGCTCAGCTGGTTAGAGCACGGCACTCATAATGCCGGGGTCGGCGGTTCAAGTCCGCCCGCCGCTACCATCGATAGTCTCTCGGGTCCCGCCGGGGTCCCAACGAGAAGCCGATACCCCCAATACAAGGCAGCTTTCCGACGAGCAGCTCGCCGGCACGCCGATGCATCCTGGATCCACGGCCGACCACGATCAGATCGCCAGTGAGATGCGCGCCCTGTTTACCGCCGGTCTGCTGTACGAGGCGGATCTCGAACGGCTGCAGCGCGAGACGGACACCGCCCGCATGGAGATCGAGCAGCACAAGGAGGCCTGGAGGACATGGCCCTGCGGCGGGCCAGGGAGGCACCCGCAGGGCGGTCAGGGCGCACGGGCCTGTCGGCCACCGCGACGCCCCAGTCGGCGTTCCAGGCGCCCCTGCCCGAGCTGTGAGAGCCTGGCAGCGCGGGCGCCCATCATGGCGCTGATCCACGGGCTGGCGGCTCGCTGCAACGGCATCGTCGTCGTGCTGCGCGGTGGGCCGGGTCGCTGGTCGGCGCTGGCAGGGGGGGCGCAGCCTGATTGCTGGCGGCTGCACCGCGCGCGACGCGCTGGATCACGCGATGAGCGTCAGCACCGATGGGCGCTTCGCGACGGCGGAAGACCTGACCGTGTGGCGCAGCGACCCGACGCACTGGGAGACGGAGCAGGTCGCCACCGCGCGGCGCCTGCAAGAGCACGATGGCGGCGTAGTGTATTAGGACATTCATCCATAAGCCGGGCCTGACTGACAGGTTCATCCTGTTGGCCGGCGACCGCCCGCCCGCCCGGATCAAACCTGGGTGGTGGAGCAGCCACGCGGCACGCGGCGCGCCGTTGAGGTGCAAACGGATCAGGCGATTGCAGGCCGGGCGTGGGCTAGCCGCCACGACGCCGCCGGTGTTCTCAGGTTCGGCGGCCGGAAGCGGCCGAGATCGCCGGGGCAGTCGGATCAGGCAGCGCCTGCACCGTAGGATCAGTCCGGCGCGCTGGACCCATGAACTGGAAGGCGCCGCGCCGGACTAGGCATTCGCGCATCTGCGTAAGCGCAACCGCTGATCCGCGCAGAGGCACCGCCAGCACCGGCACGTCCGGAGCGGCGAAGGCGATCCGCATGAGATTGCCGTTGACGATTTCGTTTCCAAAGCGAATGCCGGCCTCGCTCCGGCCGACGCGGAACTGCACCATGGAACCGGATTGCGTCTCGCTTGGCGGGTAACCCACGGCCGATACCTCGAAAGGTCTATTCCGGTCGAACTGCACGACCATCGGCGCATCAGCACGCGCGCGAATGTTCCAGTATCTGTTGTGGACCTGAACTACCAGCGCGTCGTCTCCATCGAACCACTACACAGTGACCGACACCCCAGTGTTGCGAAAGGTCGTTGGCGAGCTTGCCCCGACACAGGCCGGGAATTGCCCCCCGGGCGAAAATTCCCTGAAGAGCCACTGGTCCTGTGCGAAGGCGGGTGACAAAGCGGCGGTAACGAGAGCAAGCACCGTGGTGCATGCAATAGCGATTGTTTTGAACATCTCTCTCACTTCGCGGGTGATCTTCGTGCTGAGCAGGATCCCTGCCGCACGTCGCCGGTAATCCCGCCCAAGCAATTGCCGCAGGCCCGGCGGGGCCTCAGATATTCGATCCGAATTGCGAACGGATATGTATTCTTTTCATAATCGTGTTGAGCGCGCCGTCGGCTGGCGTCATGGATGCTGTCCGGCTCGGCGGGTGATCAGCGCCGGAGCGATAGCGCGGAAGGTGGACCGCAGTATCTGTTCGGCATCGCCGTGGCCCGACGGCCGATAACCACGGGCGCGCCCGGCCAGAAGCGGGACCTTTGACCGGCCGTGCGGATTATGGACGGCATCCATCCTTCACCTGCAGAAATTGCATTAGCTGCGCGGGCCGTTGGCGCGACATCTATGCCTATGCGACCGGGGTTCGAAACGAGCTTGGGATTGCAATACGTTGAACATGACGGTGAGGGTTGGGTGAACGCGCGTTTTGTGGCGTCCGAGAGACGCCTGACGGCTTTGCACGAGGCCGGGCATGCGGCGATGGCGCTCTGGTTTGGTCTGGGCGTTACTGCGCTGCATGTGTGGAAGGCTCCCAATCAGAAGACGAATGTGCGCCGGGTTACTCCGTTCGCGGGCCTGTGCGAGGCGGCGCATGCGGAAACAGTAGTCGCTCAGGCATTTCTTGGTCTCGCTGGGGTAGCTGCGGAGAAGGTCTGGACCGAGCGGCTGAAGGACAAGGCTATTGCCTGGACAAGCCTACTGCGCGGCCGGGGCGCCTTCTCCAGGTCTGACTGGGATGTCATCGGTACGGGCGCATGGATAGCCGGGCCGGAGGTGCTGGAGGCCGCGATTGCCGCCGAGAGGCTGATCGGAGGGGTTCTGTGGCCTGACGTGCGGCTCCTGGCGCGGCGCGTCATGCGGGAAGGCACAGTGCGGGAGCCAACCCTGTCCTTCGTTCTACCGTGGCGCGAGTTGGAGTGGGGCGGATCATCCGCCCAGCACGCACCGGCGCTGCGGTGCCTCGATGAGATCCTGGCTGCGGCCCGCGCGACGGAAGCAGTGCGGACGCGACCATTTTGGCCAACAGCCATGCCTGAGGCCAGGTTCAACTCCATGGTGCGGACGATGTGGTCTAAAGCGGCGCTCGCGCCTTCCATCTCCAGCGCGGAGGCAAAGGCGATGGCACAGGCGAGGGCGGACAAGCTCGCGCAGGCACGGGCTGAGGCAATTCCGCAGATGGAGAAGCTGCGGGCCGAACTCGACGGTCAAGGCGGCGTGTGGCGATTTACGGGGCTCTGGCGCGGCAAGGTGCGCGTACCGGCCCGGCTCAAACGCAGCAGCTACGGGCCTGTGTGGTTGCTGATGAAACCAATCGGCAACCGCTTACACGTGCCCTCTGGCCCGACATCGAGGGTCCAGAAGGAACTGGGCTTGCACGAGGCGGCGGAGATCGCTCCTGGTGTGGTGAAGATGCGGAAGGATCAATACGCGCCGAACGGCATGACGGTGTGGGTGGCGCGGGCGAAATGCCCATGGGGCACCGATGCAGTCCTCGCACCGGAGGGCGCCGGAAGCTAAGCGCATGGCCGAATGGTTCGAGGACTACAGCATGCGAAGCGAGCTCGACTTTCGATCCGACGCCTTGGCGGAGCTGCACCGGCCGCGCAGCCTGTCGGCCGCCGCGACACCGTCTGATCAGGCGGCGACCATCCACACCGAACACATGGACAAGCCGGCGCGCCTCGACAGCGTCGAGGAACTGCAGGCCGCCAAGGCGCAGCTGCGCAGCCGCCGCGCCCAGACCAGCGGCTACGCCCGCGCCGACCGGATCGCAGCGGAGATCGGGCGCGTCCAGGCCGCGCTGAAGGCACTGCAGGGCAAGCCCGACCCGGGGAGAGGAGAGGGGGCCGGGCGGCGGCGGAAAGCCGCTGGCGGTGCCTTCAGGGGCACAGGAATTGGTGGAGGAGTACGAGACGCTGGCCGCGCTACTGGGCACCAGCAGCACCGCCGTCTCCCATCGACGCCCAACGCAAACTCATCGTGTTTGGGACGCGAGGTGCCGCAGGGCGAACCGCTCGGCGACGCCCGGCGAGCTTCGTCCTGAAGGCTGGGCATTTAACGCCGCTTCTTAGCGCGCATCTCTGCGTCAAGTTCCCGGCGCATGGCCAGAGCCCGCGTCACGACATCCGTCTGACTGGTTACGGGACGAGGCACCCCCGGGCGCTCGCGCTTCATCTCATCGTGCATCGCCTGCGCGCGCCGCACAGCATCCATACCCGTGGCGTATTGACCAAGGCCTCCCCTCGGCCCGGCGAGCGCTCTTGTGGCCTCCAGGATACATTCCCGCGCAATATCGATAGAGCAGCTAAACCACTCAGTCCGTACGCGCCGACCGCCGGCGGAACCCTTCTGTCGATAGCTGGAAAGGCGGGAGTGGACTTCCTTTTCAACAGCACGTGCGTCGGGCACGAAAAGTTCGAAGATTACCACTGTCTTTCCGGGCATCGCGACGCCGCCAAATCCATGAATATCGGTAGCCCGCAGTACAGGGCTTTTCGTGGTGAAGCCAATCTTCAGGACACCGCGCATCCTGCTGTTTTGAATTATGTAAACATATCCCTCAGGTTTGATGCTCAAGTCTCTCCAACCTTCTCCCCGCCGTGCATACTAATCGTTCGTTCCGCGCCTTGGTTTACGCCGTGGCCAAATCATTTGGGCTCCGTCCAGCGCGGCGTAGTTGCCCACTGAGACCCGGACACTGCCACCTTCGATCCGAAGCAGCCCCGCATCCATCAAGCGATGCAGGTCGAGCCGCAAGAGGATGCCGTCCACTGCTCGGTTATCGCCCGCGCGCCAGGATGATCCCGGCAAGTGCGCAGCCTCCAGTACCTCGCGCACCGTCTCGCCCGTAATCGCGCAGCGCCATCCCCACGCCTCGCCCACGCGGCGCCGGAATGCAGCCTGCTCGCGGCGCCTGACGACTTCTCCGCGACTGACGGCGACAGCAGTCACCATGTCCTCGCGCAGCACGCGGAAGCCCTGGCCAGCGCTGAACATCTGCGCGTCGGCCAGTTCCAGCGTGTCAGGCGCAACCATGCGGATGATGGCATGCCCAAGTGCCTGCCCGTCTGTGTCGGTGAAGGTGCAACGCGTCCCGTCCAAGCGTTCAGCACCTGCCAGATGGAACTGGGTCGCATCCGGGTCATCGAGCCGAAGGAAGATCACCTGCGGCCTCAGGTAGCGACAATCGCAGCGGGCTGGAACACCTTTGCCCGGTCGTACGCGCTGCGCCCAGAAGGCCGCCGGAACCGAAGCGGGATGGACTTTGCAAACTCCTCCCACCCCGTCGCAGCGCCTTGTGTGATGCCCCGCCGCACGTCAGCGACCATGCCGGCTGGAAGTGGAAAGCGAGGATCCGCGATCCACACATCGCAGTGATGGTCAGGCTGGCGCACGCCTCGCCCCATGCCCTGTGTCATGCGACGCATGGCGTCGCCGCGCGCCTCAGCGGCCAGGATATTCCTGGCGTCGACGGCGGACATGCCGCGCCGTTCCAGCAAGCGGGACAGCAGTTCCTGTCTTAGCGCGTCCGGGCGGCCCAAGGGCAGGCGCACGATCACGACGTTCTCGATGCCATCCTTCAGGTCCAGACCGGCCCACGCGCCGGGCGTGACCAGTACCGCGCCCGGTTCCGCTTCAAGCCGGGCTGTCAGCGGCGAAAGCCGCTCCCCACGCCGATGGAAAATCACGCCTTTATCAAGGCGCTGCGCGAGTTCCTCCACATCCGCGAAGCTCGCGCACAACACTAGGGTTCGCCCATTCCGCGCCGCCTGTCGCACCATATCCGCCGCGACGTCGAAGAAACGCGGGTCGGGTTCCCGGTCATTCTTGAAAGGCGGCGGGATATCGCGCGCGGCCAGATGGAACCTGACCGTGCCAAACTGCAAAGGGCTGATGGTGGTAGAGGCCACGTCGAAGAAGCCCAGACGTCGGCACGCGCGTCGCACTTCGTCGAGTTCTTCGTCGTGACGACCGAGCGTGGCCGACATCAGGACCACCTGGCGGTCCTTCAGCCTGTGGCCAAGCCACCCCGCCGCATCGACTGCGGCCACTGCCAGAGTGGGTCCCGCATCCTCGATGAGTGCGGCCCCGACGCGGCGCGAGTGCTGGTCCTCTACATCGCCGTCGCGTTCGGTCGGCGGTAGTCCACGACGCCCAAAGTCCCGCAGCTCCTCGGCCATGTCGTCGAGTGCCTCCGCCAGCTCAGGGGCGGTGTCGCGTGATGCGCGGGCCTGCGCGCTCAGCTGCTGCGCGAGGCCAATTACCAACTTCGACATCGGCTGATCGCACCAGACGATGCGGTCGTTCGCGCGTGCGCGGAGCGCGTCGATCAGCGGCGCGGTTCCGGCATTCACCTGTTCGGCCAGGACGGCGATGTCGTCGAGCGGCAGGCGCGTCTCGACGGCGCCCGCTGCGACGCTGGGCAGTGTGTCGGCTTCGTCGAAGATGATTAGGTCGGCCGTCAGCCGTCCGAAGCGCGCCTGCAGCAAGGTCAGTGCATGGGTCTGCACCACGATCCCCGCACCTTCCGCCACGTGCTTCTGGGCCTCGTAGTCGGCCTGTTCCTCATCCGGGCAAGCGGCGGTCAAGCAGACGAGGCGGGGCGCGACTGGGAGATCGCCCCGTTCGCGCGTGAAGGCTGCCAACAGGCCGCCGGCCCTTGCCAGGTCGTCGAGAAGCCCCAGCGTCTCCTTGGCCTCGCCACGAGCTTCCAGGGCATGCCGCAAGCGGTTGGTACGGCTCGGCGAGACGTAGTCAGAGCGACCCCGGCGCTCCGCAACGGCGGGAATGTCGGGCAGGGCACCGCGCGCCTTCCGCATGGTCTCAATCACTTGCTCGCGCTGGAAGATCGTGTGGGTCGACCAGACGACACGTCGCCCAGCCGCGGCGGCGGCGAGGGCCGGATGCGTCACCGCCCAAGTCTTCCCGATGCCAGTCCCGGCCTGCACTGCGACGGTGACGGGCGTGCCGGGCTTGAGGGCGTCGCTCACCATGCTGGAGAGGGCCGTCTGGAATGCTCGTTCTTCAAGGTTCAAAGCACGCGAAAGCGCGCCGAAGTCAGGGATCATGCGGTGCGAACTCCCAGGCCCATGCGTCAGTCTCGCACGGGCCTGGGTTCATGTCGCAAGTGGGCGGCGCCGCTTGCAGTGCCGCCTGTGTAATCCGCCCCCAACACGGGGGCGGCTTCATTCGATCCATGTTGTCTTCCAGAACGTCGTACCTAAAGTCCGCCCCCAATTGCGGGGCGGCTGCGTCGTCCGCATGATGTAGGCGAGGGCATAGTACCTGAGGTCCGCCCTCAAATTCGGGGCGGCTTCACCGAGGCCGACGGGATCCGGTCGTCGGATCCCTGAAGTCCGCCCCCATATCGGGGCGGCCACCTGCGCCACGGTCGATGAATGGACCGAGCAGAACCTGAAGTCCGCCCCCAAATCCGGGGCGGCTGCATCATCACGCCGCTTGAGGTTAGCGGGATGTACCTGAAGTCCGCCCCCAAATCTGGGGCGGCTGCACCCGCTGGATGCCGGCATCGGTCACCCCGTACCTGAAGTCCGCCCCCAAATCCGGGGCGGCTGCACCCTGGACGGTTGGTATGGCCTGACCAACACCCTGAAGTCCGCCCCCAAATCCGGGGCGGCTGCATCCATCCCGCTCGCGCGCCAGCCGGGCGTTGTCCTGAAGTCCGCCCCCAAATCCGGGGCGGCTGCATCGTTCCGCCGGATCTGCTCCGGCTGCATGCCCCTGAAGTCCGCCCCCAAATCCGGGGCGGCTGCATCGTTCCTCCGTTGCACACGTCGCGGGCGGGTCCTGAAGTCCGCCCCCAAATCCGGGGCGGCTGCATCAACTTCATGCCGGAGGACTACGCCAAGACCCCGAAGTCCGCCCCCACATCTGGGGCGGCTGCACCCACGCGGCCCTGCACGTTCGGCGCGACGAACCTGAAGTCCGCCCCCAAATCCGGGGCAGCTGCATCGACGCTGGGCGAATTCATCATCGCCGACACCCTGAAGTCCGCCCCCAAATGCGGGGCGGCTGCATACTCCCTCGCGCTGGTCGGACTGGCTGCATACCTGAAGTCCGCCCCCAAATTCGAGGCGGCTGCATCGGAAGGCATGTGCCCGTGCGCCGCGGTGCTCCTGAAGTCCGCCCCCAAATTCGGGGCGGCTGCATCCGCTCATAGTCCAACACTTTGAAATGGTGGGAGAAAGGCCATCTCAAGCACCACGGAAATCGTAGCCCAACGCCTCCTCCTTGAAATTCAGTGCACGATCCATCGCCCGCTTCAGCAGCCCGTCCTCGCTCTCCACCGAGAGCCCGGCGAATGGTTCGATCAGCGCCGATCCGGCCTTGCGCTCGCTGCCCCCTTCGACAACACGCAACTCCCAACTTCCCATCACCTCGCCACAGCCATGCGCCGTGTGGCCACCGATCAGGGGTCGCTGCGCGAAGAGGTGCAACGCAAGCAGAAGCAGCGCCACCTCCGTCTCCGTCGCATCCAACAGCCGCGTGCGCTGAGCCATGACGGTGCCTTCGGGGATGACATCGTAACCGTCCAGCAGTTGCTGGATGTTCACGGCACCGCCAGCGGACTTGAAGCCCACCGCGGCTTTCTCCGCTAGCGCCTTCGCCTCCTGTTCCAGCGCGTCCACGTCATCCTTCGCGCGCCCCTCGCGCTTCGCAACGACAGCCCTACGCTTGACGATTTCGCTCTGATCTTCGTCGCGATTAGCTTGCGTGCGCAGCGCGTTGAGCTGCGTGAATTGGCCGAACAGGTCCTTGTCGAGCAATCCGATCACCGCTGGATTGCGGACGAAGGGATCGGCGCGTACCGACCTTCCCGTGGGAACTGAAGCCACCGGATCAAGCGGCGTCAGGTCGCCCACCATCAGGCGTCCCGCGACGCGCGACACCATCGAGCCGAACAAGGAGACGATGGGATTGCGTTCGCGCAGTTGGCGGATGCCCGCCAAATCCACCAGGCGCTCATCGGCCCCCTCCGCCTTTCGGTCCTTTACGCCGCCCAGCGCCGTGTCGATGTAGTTCTCCGGCGTGAACACGCGCCCGTCCTGCTCGTGCTGGAGGCGCATCACCTCGCTGGTCAGCAGATGGCGCAGGCGACCCCGGAGGCTGGAGGGCGGGACGTAGACCGTTTCCACCATCTCGCCGTTCCGCAGCAGCCGCTTGCGCGGCGCGCCTGCCGGAGTTCGCCGGTCTTCGCTGCCGGGCAGGATGATGGCGATGGGCGAAACGGCGGTGATGGTGCCGTCGAGCAGCAGCGTAATCATGCGTGTTCCGTCCGGGGTGAGGGGGCGAAGGTTTCAAGCAGGCCGAAGCCGAAGGCGCCTCGCTGGCCGACGCCGCCCGCGAGGGCGGCGGTGAAAGCCTCAGCGTTCTCGACCTGGAGCGACCCGGCAAATTGGGTCTCGTCGATCCAGAAGCCTCGCCCCTTGCGGATGAAGCAGCGGCCCACGTCAATCTGCACCGCCTCGATGCTGAAGCCGTGTTCGGCCCCGCGGCGGTCGAGCCATCCCCGGCGCGGTGCGATGTCTTCGCGCACCCAGGAGCGCCGCTTGCCGGTGTTGCGATCCTTCTGGGTGATGTTCGCGCAGAGGCGGAACCCGAACCGTGCACCCAGCGCAGGGGCAAGGATCGGGAGGCCCGAATTGCCATCGGCATGCTCAGGCGGAAGGCGAACGCGCGCGGCGCGCGTGCCCTCTACTCGCCCGAGCGTCCAGAGGAAGCCAACCTCGCCGCGGCGACCCCATCGCGCGTCCAGCGCGGCGTGGACCCCGTAGCGGTCAGCGTCGGGGGCTATTTGAAGCAGCACGTCACGGGCGATGACGCGGGGTGTGTTAGCGTTTCCGGTCATGCGTCAGTGGCCGCGAGGTCGAAGGTCAGGCCGGTCGCGCGCCGAAGGCGATAGGCTACATCCAGCACCTGCTCGCGGGCGATCTCGTGTTTCTTGCCCATCTTGTCGGCCTCGGCATGCAGGGTTGGGGCTTTGGCCAAGTCCGCGAGGGCATCCGCACAGAGCGACGCCATCCTGCGCCAATCTCGCGGCGTACCCGGCAGAGCGCGCAGTTCCGCGACATCTTCCATCGCTGCGGTCTCCTCCGGCCCTGCAACGCCGTTGATCACCACCTCATCCGGCGTGCTGCATGCCCAGGCGCGAATGTCGAGCGCCCCCTTGGCAAACAGCACCGCTAGCAGTGGCGGGCCATGCGCGCGGATGTCTTCGATGACGGCAAGCCGCGCTTTGGATGGCGGCCGCAGCTGCAGCGCGACAGGGGTGCTGATCGGGTGGCAGTCGGTGAGTGCCAGGATGGTCGCCTCGCGCACGACAAGGCCGCCCGTGTTGAACTGCGTGAGTGACGTGCCGTCGGCTTTTCGATGCCGCTGACCGAGCGCTGCCATCGCGTAGGCGAGGTGTTGGCCCGCCACCATTCCGGTCGGCATCCACAGGGGCGCGACGCGGGTGGCGAGCAGTTCCGCAGCGGTCACAGGCCGAACTCGCGGTCGAGTGTTTCGAACTCGATGCGCCAGTCACGCGGGCCGACGCAAGGTTCGCGGGGGGCCGACCACCGCGGTAGTCGTGCGACGAGATATCGCACGGGCGCGGGTGGCAGGTTCATCGACTGCCATACTGGCAGAGGAACGGCGCGCGTTGGCTTACCATCACGGTTGGCGAACCCGGCGTGCGGGTGGTCAAGCTGCGTGATGCGGAACGCCTCTACAGCGCCATGTCCGCCGGATCGCTTCGCCCCGATATGCGTGATGCCCCGCAGCAGGCGTTCGACTTGACCGGCGTCGCCCGTTCCGAAGGCGACGACCAAAGGGACACTGATGGCGCGACGATGGTCGAGGAGGTTCTTGCGCTCGTCGCGCAGGGTGATCTGCGTCATTCGCTTCCCCCGACGGTCATGCAGCGCGAGGTCATGCTGCATCGCGGTTGGCCGCAGCGAACGCACGAAGGGCAACGAGAACTCCAGGCCCGGTCCGACCGCTAAGAGATCCGATCCGGCGAAGATGCCATCGACGGATTTAAGGGGAACTTTTGGGAGTGGGTCGTCGTCGCCCAAGTCATAGATACGTCTGGCCAGTAGCCCGGCGAGATTGATGCCGTGGTCCATCACGATTGGCTCGGCAAGGTCGAACTCGACGGCGAAAGGTTGATCCAAGAAACGTTTCCGCACCCGACTTAAAAGCTGATTTCATGATGTAGCATTTCGCCGGCTTTGGCGAGATGTAGACTTCCGACGGTAGCAGCTTTGCCGTCAGCATTTCGGCGAGGATGGGCTGGGCGTCCTTTACTGAAGATCCTATCCCGTGAAACATCGGCGATTGCGCCTCACACAGTAGACGCCCCGCGGCGTGAACGTCGGCCACGGCCCGGTAGGCACGCGACAACGCACCGCCAAAAATTGCAGGCGGCGACAGGCATGAAGACACATGGGGATGGGGGGTGTTGCAGGGGGTACACCCCCGGCCGCTCCACCTGCCTGGGGTCGAGGGGGCACGGGGGGGGGCAGCGCGGGGCGGGTCGGTGACGGCGGTCGTTCCGAGAAACGCAGCCACGCGCCAGGATGCCGCACGCCGCCCCTCGTGTGGCGCTGCACGGAGGTTCGGCGGTTGGCTGCTGGATAGCCCCGGCCTGGGAAAGCGACCTCTGTGAGGCCCCAGCAGATATGGCGACCGCTGGTCGCCCGGGTGATGACTAGCCAAGGGGAACTCGGACGAGAGAGCGGCGCAGGGTGGTGACGTGCCACGCGCCGCCCCGTGCGGTTGTTACACCGCGCCGGGTTAGTTCTTCCACTACGCCCGCCAGCGTGGTGACACCAGATCGCCGGATCGCCTCGACGTGCGGCAGCACGACCTCCGCCGCGTGCCGGTCGGCCGCCAACCGCTGCGTCTCGCGCCCCTTCGCCGCGGCCTCCGGCAACGTCGCGAGGTTGCCCAGACGCATTCCTTCGGCCTTCTTCCGGGCGAGGGCGTCGCGGGTCCGCTCACTGATCATCTCCCGCTCTTTCTCCGCCAGCGCAGCGTAGAGGTGCAACATGAACGGATCGGCGTCGGCGCCCAGCGTGGCGACGATGAACGGGACGCGTTGCGTCATCAGGTTCGAGATGAACGCGACGTTGCGGCTGAGACGGTCGAGCTTCGCCACCAGCACGGGCGCCTTCGCCTTCCTGGCCGCCGCCAGGGCGGCGCGTAGGCGGGGGCGGCGCTCCAGCGCATCCTGGCCCTTGCCGGTTTCGACTTCGGTGAAGGTCGCCGCGACCTCGAAGCCTTCGGCCGCGGCGAAGCGTTGGATGGCGTCGCGCTGCGCGTCGAGGCCAAGGCCGGAACGGCCCTGACGCTCGGTCGAGACGCGGATATAGGCGACGGCTGGGCGCGGCGCGATGTCCATACACAACTGTGTAGCGACCTTCACTGTTGTGCTCAAGGCCCTATGCGGCCAGCACCCGCTCAGCCGCCGCGATGGGCACCGCTTTGAGATCAAGGCCGAGACGCAGCAGCGAGCGCTGCACCTGATGCCCGTTCCACCGCCCGCCGTGCGCCGTGGGAACACCGCGATCAGCCAGGGCGCGGGGCGATGCCGCCCAGGGTGACGCCGCCGCCGATCAGGTCGAGCAGGATCGGCCGAAGCGCCTCGGCCCGCTTCCGCGCGAGCGCCTTCTGCCGCTGGCCCTGCTCCGCGAGGTGCAGGCGGAGGCGTCTCGCCGCCTGCGGGCGCGGCCGTTCTGACGCAGGACAAAGGTCGAAGCCGACGGCGTCGCCGTCGAGCCCTGCCTCGGCACGTCGTACGGCGAGCCCGCGTGTGGCGTGTTCGGCGCAGACACGGCCCGGCGCTGCCCGGCGCCTCGCAGCAACGGGTCCGGCGGCGCGGTCCTGCGGCCCAACTGCAACGGATCATGGTCAGGCCAACGGATTGTCAGTCTGATACGACAGCCACTGCGCCATCAGGCGGCGCAGATGTGGCTCGCCGTGCAGCCTGCCGTCAGCGGTGAAGCCGACGCAGGCGAGCAGCCGCGCCGCCTGCCGCAGCGGGCGGTCGCCGCGGCCCAGGCGGCGCATCATCCCGGCCGCCGCCTGCTCGATGGCGTGCCCTGGACCGACGAGATGCTGCAAGGTCAGCAGCCGTGACGGGTAGTCGCGCGGCGCGGTCACCGCCTCGATGCGAAGGCGTTCGATGTCGGGTTGAGGCCGCGTCAGTCGAGGGGATTTTCGGTACATGCCGATCCTTCCTGCGTCTTGGGGCCGATGTCGGCATGCGCTTCGGCGGTGGCGACGATGGCCGCATCGTCGTCGGCATCAGCCAGCAGGCGGTACTCAGGCCGCCCATCGGCGCCACGCATGGAGGCGAGCACGACAAAGCCATCCGAACCGATGTCCGCGTCGGTCAGATCAAGTCCGACGAGCCGCGCATCCTCAGCGCTAAGGGACGATAGGCGGCGCCCATCCTGCTCATGCTCGCGCGCCTGGACGAGCAGATGAACGCGCAGTTGCTGCAACTCGCGCCGGGGGAGCCTGTCGAGGAATGTTTGCTGCACCAGTTCGACGCGCTGCGTGGCTAATCCTGCGATGCGCCCGACTTCAGCTACGGCGGCGATGGTCGCCCGTCTGTCGTTTGTGGCGAGGCCCTGGAGGCTGATCGCCCCAAGCACCGCAAGCGACCATGCCCGCAGCTCCGCCTGGCTGGCCATGCCGAAGTCTATGGCCGGGACGCAGGTCGTCGGCTGTTCCAGTTCGATAGCGTGCGCGATGTCCTGTGCAGCGGGGGATACGGGGATGTCATCGGCTCGGCGCGCGGTGGACGACAGCGGGGCCGAGATACTGGTCTGGCGCAGCTTGGGGCGGAACGCCGGGACAATCTTGGTGGCGGATGGCGGTGGCAGCACCGTCTCGCCGCGCAGTTCCTTGAGGCGAAATTGGATGTACGGGCGCTTGGCGATTTCTGATCCTTTGTGGCGGCCTGTGGTCGTCGCGTACCCCGCCTGCACTACGGCGTGTTCGGCCGGCAGCCCGCGGAAAAGGCCTTCGGCCACGGCGTCCATGCGCGGGTCGTAACGGGGCATAGCGGCTCCGGCAGCTGGAAAGGTCGCGGTAACATATTACCACATTTCTCTGACCACCACGCCGACCACTTCGTCGACAACCATCGCGCTCGGGGGGATCGATAGTGTTATGGCGATAGTCGCCTTTTCGCCCCACCTGCTTGGGCACAAGCCGCTCGAACTTCGATCTCGGCGAACAGGCCCTCCAGCCCCCGGATGGGCATCCGTGGACGCCTACGCACGGCTTCGGCCCGTTTTGGCCGCCGGTGGCGACGGCTGTCGCGGAGGACCGGATCGACGCCCACTTGACGGCCAAAATCGCAGTTTCCTGCGGGTTTAAGGCCAGGGCGTCGGACGTCGGCGGGAGGTCATACACACACACACATGACACCACCGGGAAATGATCCTGTCAGGCCGCACGGTGGCAGGGGGTGGAAATCTCACTGACACTCATTCCCCCCCCCCTTCTCCTCTATACTTTGTAAGGCTTTGCGTCAGATCTGGCCGTCGATCTCGGCGTCGAATAGCGTCGAGCTTTTCCGACGCCGAGATCGGCGCCAAAGCCGCACTGCCCGGCCACACGCCGCTCAGCCGTCGCCGCGGGCCAGGCGGTAGCGGGAAACGGCCTTGCCGCGCACCGGCACCCGGCCCTCCTCGATGGTGCCCGCCTCCAGCAAAGTGCCCAGGGCCTCGGTCCATTCCCGCATGGTGCCGCCGCCGCGCCGCATGAGGTCACGGCGGGACATCCATCCGCGCGCCGCCACCTGCCTGTTCCTGTCACGCTGCCGCTGCTCGACCAGAATACGCTCGGCCTGCCGCATGCACTTCTCGGGGCCGCTGCGCATGCGGTCGGGGTTCTCGTGGGCATCGACGACCAGTCCGGTCGCGCTTGCGATGCACCAGCGCACCAGCCGCCATGCCAGCGCGAAGTCGACCACCGTCACGACTGGTGCCTCGACCCCGGCGGCGACGACATGGCGGGGCTCGACCAACCCCATCCCTTCCTCGCTGTGCTCCACCCGGGCCATGACAGGCACCGGGTCGACGCGGGCCAGCGCCAACAACCCGGCCACCTTCAGCGTCAATTCCTCTGCTCGTCCCGCCACGTCGCGGGCGATGCGCTGGCGCCGCTCGGGCAGCCGGGCGATGCGTGCACGCAGCTCCTTGACCAGCACTGCGTCGTCGAGGGCCTCCATCACGCCTCGCTCGATGCCAATCACGCGCAGCCCTTCGTCCTGACCCGCTGCGCGCACGACATGCGCCCATAGAATTACGGCGTCCGGCGGCGCGCCCGGCGCGCGCCAACCCCGGCGACGCAGGGCCGGATCTGCGTCGCCGTGTTCGCGGAACACCAGCAGCCTGTTGGTGGTGCCGCGGCCCGTCTGGGCAGCGGCCGTTCCATCCAGCGCCATGTCGTAGCCTTCAGGTGTCGTCATCCACAGCGCGGCCAGATATGGCTCCCGGATCCGCCGCGGTAGCGGGGCTGGCCCCCGCGCGCGCCGGTCGCGCGCGAGCGGGCGTTCCTGAAAAAAGCTCGTCGCCGATGTGAAGAGATCGAGCACGGTTTCGCCCAAGTTTTGCATGTGCTGACCGACGCGCCGGTCGCCGCACATGCCGCGCAACACCTCGCCAGCTTCCGTGTGCAGCCAGAACAGCTCGCCGCCGGTCTGCGGCGCGCTGAGAAGGTCTAGCAGCCCGGCTGTGCTGCCGGCGGCGCCGCGGAGAAGCATGTCCCGCGCCATAACGTCGACGACCTTCGCGGCGGCACGGGACGATGCGTCCTTGCCTCGCCCGCTGCTCGCGACACCCAGCACCACCAGGTTCAGGCGGCCCTGGTCGGCGTAGTCGAGGCGCCAGCCACGCCCGGCCGCCGCGCTCAGTACCGAGATGACAGTGCCGATTAGCAAGGCCGGTGCGGGTTCGCGCTGATGCGCGTCGCAATAGTCGAGCAGCGCCGCGACAACGGGATACGCGCGCAGCCCGTCGAGCAGCCCGTCGGGTACACCTTCGTCCTCCTCCTCCTCCTCCTCCGCCGCGGCATCCTCTCCGTCGTCACCATCGCCGGGCGCCGGATGCGGTTCCGCATCCTCGCCCGGCTCGGCGGGGAGGTCCGCGAAATCGAACTCGGCCGGGGTGCCCATGAAGTACGAGATGCCGGTGCCGGCGTCGTAGACGAAGGCGCGCTCGCCTGTGAGCTTGAGAAGGAAGGCAGCCTCGCTGCTGGAGGCGCGGAACGGCGCCTCGCAGCGCAGCTTGTCCCCTTCCTTCATCTCCGAGAGCCACTCGCGCGCCGTCTTTTCCCGGCCGCGATGCTCGATGATCGTATCCGGCGTCAGGGCGCCCGACACCGCGACGCGGAGGCGCCCGCCGCCCGGGCTGTAGCTGATGTCGTGCCCGGTGCGCCGCTTGTACTCGTCCATTTCATCCTGGCCGGGCAGCGAAACACCGGAGATGTCAAGCGGCCCGGCGCCCTCGTTCACGATGGTGACGTCCGCATCGGCTACCTTGCAGCCGTCGATCCGCACGTCGGGCCGGGAGCAGAAGGCGAGGCGCCCGTGCTGCCATGTTGCGAGGTCAAGCACTGTGCGAGGCTCGTGGCCGATGATCCCACCCGTCTCTCTGGACCGGCGCGGCGAGAGGAAGGAAAGGTTTGCGTTCACCATCCGCACGCGCACGCCCTCGCGCAGCGTCTCGACCATGTCGGGGTCGCTGACGCGGATCCAGGCATGCGTGCGCGGGCCGGGCGCACCGCCTGTCCGCACGACGCGCGATGTCGATCCGCGCAGCTCGACGCGCTCGCATGCCGAGATGCCCGGCACGATCTTCTCCAGCATCGCGAGACGCGCCGGGAGGTCGAGCACGGCCCACGCCTCGGGGATACCTTCCGGGTTGTCCGCATCGAGCAGCAGCGGCTCGGTCGCCTCGATGCCGCGCGCCCGTCGCTCCTCCCTGGGGTCGTGCTTCAGCCGCGCCGCGACGCGCTCGCCGTTGATCACCTGCACCCCGGCCGGCACGTCCCTGAGCTGGACCTTCAGCTCCTTCGCCAAACCCTTCGCGGTCGCGATGCGGAAAGGCTGGCCGTCGGTGTCGTTGAAGTGCCCGCTGCACACGGCGAGATCGCCTGCCTTGGTCAGCACCTCCAGCAGGCTCTGCATCGCCGCCGCGTCGGGCACAGTGAGCGGAAAGCCGATGCCTTCGAAGATCGTGGCGACCGCCTCCTTCCGCTCCTCGCCCGCCTTGTCACGGCTGTAGGTTTTGCCGACGAAGCCGGGGCTGATGGCGCGGATGACGGTGAGGTTGCCGTCGCCGTTGGCGCGGAAGGGCCGCAGGCGGGGGTCAAACCCGATAACCGGACCCGGAGCACCGGGCGGCGTGGTATTGTCCACGGGACGCTCCCTTGAGGGCGTTTGAATTGGGCTGCTCGGCTGCGTGGGGCCGCCTGTCGGCGGGCGGCCTTTTCTCGTTCATGGCTAGGTGGGCGCGTCGCGCTCCAAGCATTCGCGCACACGGCGCACCAACTCTGGCGGGTCGGCGACGTCAGGGAAGAGGCGCAGGATACCCGCCTCGGTCAGACCCTCGATCTCGATAAGCGGGCCGAGGAGGAAGGGGCGACGCGAACGCACGCCCGGCCGGATCTGCTCGACCACGATCACCACACGCCTCCCCGCTGCGCGGACGTCTGCCATGTCGCGCAGGAGAGCGGGCGGCGTGCTGGGGCTGAACTCGTCGGGCGCGGCATCGCGCACGCGGAAGCGGCGGCGCGGATGTTCCACGAACCACGCCCGGTCACCCTTCAGCCATGCCTCATCCTTGTCGCCCGGCGCGCGCGGCACTGAGAAGGTCGTGCCGTCTGGTAGCCGGATGGTGGCGGTGCGGCGGGCGTCAGCTGCGGCGGCGCGGCGCTGCTGCCTGTTCACGTCTGCTGGCCCCGCACGACCTGCACGCCCACGCGCGCGGCAGGCGCCAGGACGCCGCTCATGACATCGGATCCACGCTGGCCGCGCGCAGGCGGCTGCCATCCCACTCCTGCGTGAGCGGGGCTTTCGCCGGATCGCGAGACATCTTCGAGATCGCCGCTTCGATCTCGGCCCGGTGCCACCTGGGGGCGCGGCGCGTGGGATAGATGGGCTTTGGCAACTGCCCGCCCTGCGTCAGGCGCCAGACCGTGCTGGCGCCTACGCCGAGCATCGCCGCCACCTCCCTGCCGTTCAGGAGCATGACGTTCGGCGCGGGAACATCCCCGCGTGGGCGGCGCGGCGCGCGCGCCCGCTTCGCGTCGTGGGAGGTGGTGGTTGCTGGGGATTTCACTGTGGTCCTCCAGGGGTGGGGACCACGAACTATTCAACCAGAATGTCTACCGTCCACTACGATTTACTTTCGCATTACAGGCGGGAAGGAAGGAAATGGTGTTGAACGACACTAGGTTTGATCAAACGATACAAAAAAGGGTCAGCCACACACCTATTCTAACGAAATCTTAATGCGACGAGCGCCCCTTCACACCCGCTTCGGCAGTGGCACCACCTCGGCGCCTGCACCCGCCAGCCCCGTGACGTGCCCCTGCCACGTCGTCAGGGCTTGGGTGGCCTCGGCGGCGTAGTCGTGCCGGTCATAGGTGCGCACCAGGGCGCTACGGCCCGAGAGGTGGTTCAGCGCTGCCTCGGCGGCGGTGTCGGCCACGCCCAGGCGGCCCATGCCGGTGCGCGCCGTGCGGCGCAGGTCATGCAGCCGCCAGGCTGCCATGTCGGCGGGCAGGAGCTGGTTGAGCTGCGCCTTGATCTTGGAGAAGCCCGACATGCTGCCCGAGGCGTGGCGTCCCAGCAGATGGCCGGTCGCGTCCTCGCGCAGCACGGCATGGATCTCGGCCATGGCGAGGTTCGACAGGGGCACGGTCAGCGCTGTGCCGTTCTTCGACCTGGCGGCGGGGATCATCCATGTCGCGGCCGACAAGTCGATCTCCTCGGCCTGGATGCCCGCCACTTCTTCCCTGCGCGCGGCGGTGAGAATGAGCAACCGGACGAAGGCGCGCGGCTTCGCGGACAGCTTGCCTGCGGCCCGCCAGACGTCGCGCAACTCGTCGTCGGAGAGCGCGCGCTCGCGGGCCGCGCCCTGGGGCGCGATGCGCTGCGCGCCCTTCCTCGGCAGCAGCGGCGCGTCGATCCAGCCCGATGCCTCCGCGTCGTTCAGGAAGGACTGGATCCACCTGTAGGCGGTCGCGGCGCCGCCAGGATGCGTGCGCCGCTTCTCCTCCACCAGCCCCACCCAGTCGGCGCGCATGGTGCCACGCAAGGTTCGCTTGCCGAGTTTCGGCAGCACCAGGCGGCGCATGTGCCCTTCGGCTGTCTCGTAGGTGCTTGGGCGCCATGTGGGGGCGCGGGCGGCCAGCCATGCCTCGACGCAATCCTGCACAGTCGGCTCGGCCGCTGCGGCCTCCCTGGCTGCCGTTGCCTGCCGCTTCTCCTCCACCGGGTTCCGGCCGCCCTGGACGGCCGCCAGCGCGACCGTGGCGGCCTTGCGGGCGGCTGCCAGCCCGATGGTGGGATACCGGCCCAAGGTGACCCTCACGCGCTCCCCGTCGGGCTTCCTGGCGCGGATGGCCCAGGTGGCGGCGCCGCCCGAACGGATGCGCAGTTCCAGCCCGGCGTGGCCCGGATCGCGGACCAGGAGGTCGCCCTCCGCGGGCGGCTTGAGGCTGCGGAGATAGGCGTCGGTCAGCGGCTTCTTGGTCGGTGTCATGGTCGGCCCCGTGTGGGACCCGACAATTTCCGGGTCCCAACCGGGTCCCAAAATAGCCGCGACGCTGTGAAATCACCAGAGACGATAGGAACCCATGGGAACATTTAATAGCTTGTTATTACTGGTATAATGTCCCAGCAGGGCCAGTTGGTGCCTCGCGGAGCACGAAACTCATAATGCCGGGGTCGGCGGTTCAAGTCCGCCCGCCGCTACCATCGAAAGACCCGGGGGCAAGCCTGGGGCAAGTTGCCCCGAAACGCGGTCCCTCGCACCAACCCGCCCATCACTACCGCCGACCTACGGTGCCGATGCAGACGCGGGCCGCCCCCGGATCTGCGGCCGTTGTGTTTGGGCCGGAAGCTGCGTTGGTTTCCGACCACTGCTCTAGGATGTCGTAGTCGGCGCCCCGCAACCCTTTCCGCGCCGCCGCGAACTCGGACATTCTCGCGCCGGGCTCAAACGGCGCGGCTCTTCGGGCGCTGCTGTGTCTCCACGAGCGAACGACCATGAGCGGCAACACCGACCAGATCGACGGCGTATCCGAACGTGCGCAGGGCGCCGCGTAGGCAGCAGCGGATGCTACGAAGAGTGCCGTTTACGCGGCAGCGGTATGCGCCATTCGGACTGTCGAGCGAATTCAGCAGCGGCCGGTCCAAGCTCTGACCGTGGCCTTGTTCGCGGGCATCCAGACTGGCGTGTTCTTGGGGTGACAGCGCCTTTCCGCTTCCGCGACGAAGCGTGTCAGCCGGAGGCGCCGCCGCACTCAGGTCACTAAGTGCGGCGGCCACCTTTAGCAAAGCCGGGGGCACAAGACCTTGCTACGAACTTTATGCATCTAAAAAATAGCCACATAAAGTCTTAAAATACTATCAAAATACCAAAATTTGCTCTAATCGAAGCTGTGCGATGAAGAAAATTCTCCAACCTATTGATAACGCTTGAGTCTAGAGATCGCAAGAAAAGCATCTGTGCCTCGGTTTCGTCGGGAGGCGGCGCCGGGGGCCGGTTGCGCGTCCAGGTCAGCCATCCCTCTTCTCGCCCCGCGCTACAATCGTCAGCGAGCCATCCGGCAGAGGTCGCTGCATGGAGTTGCCCCCATCAAACCGGACAAGCGGCGTGGGTTGCTGACTGCGCAGCGATGAACTCACGGGGCGATCGCATGCGCAAGCCGCTGTGAGGGTGGATGGTGTTGTAGTCCTCGAACCATTCGGCCAGGCGCTGCAGGACGGAAATGGCGTCGGGCCTTGGGTTCACACGGACGTAGTCGCGCTTGAAGGTTTTCACGAAGGCCTCGCAGACGCCGTTGCTCTCGGGGCTGCGGACCGGCTTGAAGCAGGCGACGAGGTTCAGCGCGACGGCGAAGTCGGTGGTCTCGCCGGCGGTGTAGGCGGAACCGTTGTCGGCGAGCCACTGCACGGGATGCGGGGTGCGCAGGGCATCGAACCTGCGCTCGACGCAGTCGAGCATCATGTCGCGGATCATCTCGCCACTGATGCCGCCGCCGGAGGTGGCGACCCAGGCCATGACCTCGCGGTCGTGGGTGTCGATGGCGAAGGCGACGCGGACGACCTCGCCGTTCCAGCAGGGGATCTCGAAGCCATCCGAGGACCAGCGCTGGTTGGAAGCCGCGGCGATGACGGTGCCCTCGTGTGCGCGGATGGCGCGCCGGCCGGTGTGGGGCTGCAGCAGCAATGAAGCGTGGCGCATGAGGCGAAAGACACGCTTGTGATTGAGCGGCGGCTCGCCCGAGCTGCGCCTCGCACGGTTGAGCAGCGCCGTGACGCGGCGATAGCCGTAGGTTGGGCGCGCGTCGGTGATGACGCGGATCTCGGCCAGCACAGCATCATCCTCGGCGCGGCGATAGGGGCCACGCCGCGGCCGCTCAGGCTGGTGGAGGTGGTCGATCAGGTTGGACCTGGCGACGCCGATCGTGTCGGCCACGGCTTTCACCGGGAACCTGCCGGTGGCGGCGAGGGCAAGCGCCACGCGTGTTTTTTTGGGCGTGCCTGCTCGAGGGCCTCGCGCAGGATCTCGGTCTCCATGGTCTTGCGGCCGAGCATGCGTTCGAGTTCGCGGACGCGGTTCTCGAGTTCCCGGACGCGGCTGATGGGCACGACCTCCTCGTCGGCCCTGACCGCCTCCTGCCCACCCTCGGCCATGCGCCGCCTCCATTGGAACAGCAGGCTGGACGAGACGCCGTGCAGCCGGGCGACGGCGGAGACCGTCATGCCGGGCTGCATTGACTGTTCGACCAGCCGGACCTTTTCCTCGGCAGTGTAGCGCCGGCGGCGGTGGATGCCGGTGATGATCTCGACGCGCTCAATGGGCTTCGACATAGGCGTGCGCCTAGGCTTGAACCTAGGCCCTCCGGGCTATGCCGCCTGTCCGGTCGAATTGGGGGCCGCTCCACTGCAGCGCCTTCGCCTCCTCCCACGGCGCGGTCATCCATGTCTCGCGCTCATGCTCCTCCGTCAGGATCACCGGCATTGCCTTGGGGTGAAGCACGGCGACTTCGTCATTCGGCTCGCAGGTCAGGAAGGCGAACAAGTCGGCCGTCACCTCGCCCTCCTTCACCTTGCGCACGGACTTCCACTGCGGCGTCCAGACGCCGGCGAAGAAGGCGAGGGGTCGATCCTTCGACAAGGCGAATCATGCCGGCGGCTTCTTGCCATCAGGCTGCGGCTCGGGGTCGCTGAAGCTGGTTAAGGGCACCAGGCAGCGATGTTCCACGCCCGCCCGCGGCACCAGTGCCAGGACTAGATGTCATTGCTATGGAGGTTGTCCCTCCGGGGCTGAGTTGGTTGGCTGTGGTTGCGAGGCCGACACCCAGCAACTCGGAGCCCCGGATGGACAGCCATAAGAATGCCCGAACGACGCCGCATGGTCGAATGCTGATAGTGCGGCGGCTTTCGGAGGGTCAATCAGTGGCGGCCGTTGCGGCGGCGGTGGGCGTGACCGCCAAGACGGTGCGCAAATGGCGCGCCCGCTTCGCCGCCGAGGGTGAGGCAGGG
>NZ_JBDOQQ010000012.1:0-198922 GCF_039839775.1 Roseomonas sp. CAU 1739 | reverse complement strand
CCTCAGGCGAGGAAACCATCCAACAATCCAGCGATTAACCCACCAACCTCAGCGGGGCAGTCAACTTAGTGACCCTCAGGCCCCTCGTCAACACCCCACACCAGCGGCGTGAGGGGGCTTCTACCCACCTCCCCAACGCATGTCAAACGGGTTTCACACAACTCAGTGCAATGCATCAAACGCATATCTCAACCACTTGATCTCCCGAAAGACTCGAAGATCACGGATTAACGTCTTGTCATTCCTCCCGGGTTCATGGCCCAAAGCGTCAAGAAACCGCAGCCCAGGAGGTCTCCCCGACGATGCGGCTCCGCCCGGCCACCGCCATTTTCGCGCTGCTCGCGCTCTCTCCGGCCGTCCAGATCGGCCCAACCATCACCGCCCTTCCAGAAGTTCCCGCGAACGCCGAGACGCCGATGACGACGCAACCCGGGGCCACCGCCGCCGGGTCTCCCGCATCCGAACTCGCCGCCGCCGACCCGCCGCCATCGGAAGCGCCGGCGCCGGATGTCATCGTGGCTGCCATCCCGGCGCCCGACATCCCTGTTCCGGAAGCCACACCGCCCGCCGCCGCCGACCCTGAAACAGATCCCCAGGAACGCATCCTGGTCGTCGGCCGCGGCGACACCCTGGCGGGCCTGCTCGACGGTGCCGGCGTAGACAACGCCGACGCGCATGCCGCCATCGCCAGCCTCTCCCGCCATTTCCGACCGGCCGCCCTGCGCCCGGGGGATGAGATTGCCATCCGCCTGTCCACCGGCGGCGCGCCCGCCCTCCAGGAGATCGAGATCGAGCCGGAACCCGGCCGCACGGTGCGCGCCTCGCGCCAGTCCGATGGCAGTTGGCGTGACGAACAGACGATCGCCCCGCGCACCCGCTTCCTCGTTCGCGCCGAGGGTACCCTCGATGGCGGCCTGTTTCCGGCCATGACGCGCTCCGGCGTGCCGGCGGGCATGGCGCTCTCGCTAATTCGCATCCTCGGCCACCAGGTTGATTTCCAACGCGACCTTCAGCCCGGCGACAGCTTCGCCATCCTCTTCGACCGCTTCCGCGACAGCGACGGTGACATCCTCGGCCACGGCCAGGTGCTGCAGGCGACGCTCACACTGTCAGGACGAACGCTCGAGGTCTGGCGCCACAAGGACCGGCAAGGCGGCACCGACTGGTATGACGAGCAGGGCCGCAGCCTGCGTCGCTCCTTCCTCCGCACGCCACTGGATGGCGCGCGCATCTCCTCCGGCTTCGGCCTGCGGAGCCATCCGGTCCTCGGCTTCAACCGGATGCACCAGGGCATCGACTTCGCCGCACCCTCGGGCACGCCGGTCTATGCCGCCGCCGATGGCACCATCGTTTCCGCCAAGCGCGAGGGCGGCTACGGCCTCATGATACGCATCCGTCATGCCGGCGGTGTCGAGACGCGCTACGCCCATCTCTCGCGCTTCGGCCGCGCCATCACGGCAAGCCGCAGGGTCCGCCAAGGCGACGTGATTGGCGCCGTCGGCTCCACCGGCCTGTCGACCGGCCCGCACCTGCACTACGAGGTCGGGGTCGGCGGCCGCACGGTGAACCCGGCCCGCCATGTGCAACAGGCCACGCGCCTCGCGGGTGTGGAACTCAACGCGTTCCGCGCCCGCCAACGCTCGCTGGATCGTATCGTCGCAGGCCTCGGCACGCGCGACGAAGTCGCGCTGGCGAGCGACTGAATGCGGCGCGGGCCGGCGACATCACCCGCCGGCCCGCCCGATCCTCAGGCCGCGGCAGCGAGGTCCGGCCGCACTTCGAGCCCGTCCGGCGAGGCGGTGACGCGCACCACGTCGCCGTCCTTGATGCTGCCTTCCAGGAGCAGCCCGGCCAGCCGGTCCTGCAGGTTCCGCTGGATGACGCGCTTGAGCGGCCGCGCGCCATAGACCGGGTCGTAGCCGGCCTCCGCCAGCCACTCCCGCGCCTTGTCGTCCAGTTCCAGCCGCACCTTGCGGTCCTCCAGCAGCTTCAGCAGCCGCTGCAGCTGGATATCGACGATCGAGGCCATGTCCCCGCGCGCCAGGCGACGGAACAGCACGACCTCATCCAGCCGGTTCAGGAACTCCGGCCGGAAGCGCTCCCGCACCGCCCGCATCACCGCCGGCCGTGCCGCGTCGATCTCCGCATTCTCCGGCAGTTCGGCGATCGCCTGGCTGCCGAGGTTGGAGGTCAGGACGATGATCGAATTGCGGAAATCGACCGTCCGCCCCTGCCCGTCCGTCAACCGGCCGTCGTCGAGCACCTGCAGCAGGATGTTGAAGACGTCGTCATGCGCCTTCTCCACCTCGTCGAACAGGATCACCTGGTAGGGGCGACGGCGCACGGCTTCCGTCAGCGTGCCGCCTTCCTCATACCCGACATAGCCCGGCGGCGCGCCGATCAGCCGCGACACGGCGTGCTTCTCCATGAACTCGGACATGTCGATCCGCGTCATGGCGCGCTCATCGTCGAACAGGAACTGCGCCAGCGCCTTCACCAGCTCTGTCTTGCCAACGCCGGTCGGGCCCAGGAACAGGAAGGACCCGATCGGACGATTGGGGTCCTGCAACCCCGCCCGCGCCCGCCGCACGGCCTTGGAGACGGCTTCCAGCGCCTCCTCCTGACCCACGACGCGGTTGCGCAGCGCATCCTCCATCCGCAACAGCTTGGCGCGCTCGCCTTCGAGCATCTTCTCGACCGGCACACCGGTCCAGCGCGACACCACGCCGGCGATGCCTTCCTCGGTCACCGCTTCGTTCACCAGTCGCGCGTCGCTGTCGCCGGTCTCCGCGAGCTTCTTCTCCAACTGGGGGATGACCGCGTAGAGCAGCTCCGACGCCTTCGCCAGATCGCCGCCGCGCTGCGCCAGTTCCACATCGGTGCGCGCCTTGTCCAGCTGCTCCTTCAGCTTCTGGCTCTCGACGACCTTGCCCTTCTCCGCTTCCCAACGCAGCGTCATCTCGCGCGAGCGTTCCTCGAGGTCGGCAAGCTCGGTCTCAAGCTTCAACAGCCGGTCGCGCGATGCCGCGTCGGTTTCCTTCTTCAGCGCCTCCCGCTCGATCTTCAGCCGCATCAGGTCGCGGTCGATCGCGTCCAGCTCCTCGGGCTTGGAATCCACCTGCATGCGCAGGCGGGACGACGCCTCGTCGATCAGGTCGATCGCCTTGTCCGGCAGGAAGCGGTCGGTGATGTAGCGGTTCGACAGCGTCGCGGCCGCCACCAGCGCGCCGTCCGTGATGCGGACGCCATGGTGCAGCTCATACTTCTCCTTGATGCCGCGCAGGATGCTGATCGTGTCCTCGACCGAAGGCTCGCCGACGAACACCGGCTGGAAGCGCCGCGCAAGCGCCGCATCCTTCTCGACATGCTTGCGGTACTCGTCGAGCGTCGTCGCACCGATGCAGTGCAGCTCGCCGCGCGCCAGCGCCGGCTTCAGCAGGTTGGACGCATCCATCGCGCCATCCGCCTTGCCCGCGCCGACCAGCGTGTGCATCTCGTCGATGAACAGGATGATCTCGCCCTCGGCCGACTGCACTTCCTGCAGCACGCCCTTCAGCCGTTCCTCGAACTCGCCGCGATACTTCGCACCGGCGACCATCGCGCCGAGGTCCAGCGCCATCACCTTCTTGGTCTTCAGCGCCTCCGGCACGTCGCCCTTGATGATACGCAGCGCGAGGCCCTCGACGATCGCCGTCTTGCCGACGCCGGGCTCGCCGATCAGCACCGGGTTGTTCTTGGTGCGCCGCGCCAGCACCTGGATCGAGCGGCGGATTTCCTCATCCCGGCCGATCACCGGATCAAGCTTGCCCTCGCGCGCCGCGGCGGTGATGTCGCGCGCATACTTCTTCAGCGCGTCGAAGCTCTCCTCGGCGTTCTGGCTGTTCACGGTGCGCCCCTTGCGCAGATCCGCCACGGCCTTGTCCAGTTGCTGGGGGTTCGCCCCCGCATCGCGGAAGGCGCGGCCCACCTCCCCCTCACTGGCGGCAAGCGCCACCAGCAGCCGGTCCTGCGCGACGAACTGGTCGCCGGCCTTGGTCGCCTGTTGCTGGGCAGCATCGAGCACACGCACGATGTCGGGAGTGAATTGCGGCTGCCCGGCCCCGCCGCCCGAAACCTTGGGTAGCTTCGCGATGTTCGCGTCCAGCGTCTGCTTGACCCGCGCCGGGTCGCCCCCGGCAGCGCGGATCAAACCGCTGGCGGCCCCTTCGGCATCATCCAGCAGTGCCTTGGCGAGATGCGCCGGCGTCACCTGCTGGTGATATTCGCGGATGGCTATGGTCTGGGCGGCCTGCAGAAAGCCTTTGGCCCGGTCGGTAAACTTCTCGATGTCCATTCTTGTCCCTCTCCTGAGCGGACGGCGTCACCTGCCCCCGGATGGGCAGCAGATGCGCCTTGATGGACCACCATGTGGTATTCGTCCTTGATCTGCTTCAAGGGGGCGCCATGCGCATCGAGACCATCTATCGCTACCCCGTGAAGGGCCTGACCGCCGAAGCTCTGGAGGAGGTCGCCCTCACCCCAGGCGAGACCCTGCCCGAGGACCGCCGCTTCGCCCTGGCGCAGGGCGACGCCCCCTTCGACCTGGCCGCGCCGGCCTGGCTGCCCAAGCGCCATTTCGGCTGCCTGATGGTGAATGCCCGACTCGCCCTGGTCCATTCCGCCTTCGACGCCCGCAGCGGCGACCTCCTGCTGCGCCTGCCGAGCCAGTCGCCACTGGTGGCCAGCACGCGCAGCGAGGCCGGCCGCGCCGCCATCGCCTCGGCCCTGACAACCTATCTTGCGGAGGAAGCCCGCGGCACGCCGCGCTTCCTTGAAGCGCCCGGCCATTCCTTCTCCGATGTCGCGAAGAAGGTCGTCTCGATCATCGGGCTGTCGAGCCTGCACGCACTGGAACAGGCGAGCGGCATGACGCTCGACCCGCTCCGCTTCCGCGCCAATGTCTATGTCTCGGGCGGCAGCCCCTGGGCCGAATTCGGCTGGATCGGCCAGGAGATCCAGCTCGGCCAGACCAAGCTGCGGGTGGTCAAGCGCATCGTCCGCTGCCCCGCGACCGAGGTGAATCCCAGCACCGGCGAACGCGATGCCAAGCCGCCGCGCTGGCTGCGCGACCATTTCGGCCACGCCGATCTCGGCGTGTATGCGGAGGTGTTGGAAGGCGGCCGCATTGCCATCGGCGACGCGCTGGAGACGCTGGCACCGGCCGACTGAAGCCCGGCGCCAGACCTTCGCGAACCAGGAGCACCTTGGCCCCTGGCCGGGTGCTGCGGAGGACCGAAGACCCTCCGCCGCGCCCCGATCACGCCGGCTCGCGCGCCTCGCCCACCGTCTCGTCGCCCTCGGGCATCTCCGGCCCGTTCTGGCCGTTGATCTCCATCGCCTCGCCCTGAGGCTCGCCCTCGCCTTCGCCCTGCCCCTGGAAGCGCCGCTGCTGCGTCTGCTGATGCTGCGCCGCCGCCTGGTTCATGGCGTTGAGGATGCGGAAATAATGCTCCGCATGCTGGAAATAGGATTCCGCCATCACCCGGTCGCCGCCGCTGGTCGCATCGCGGCCGAGCTGCAGATACTTCTCGAACAGCTGCTGCGCGGTGCCGCGCAGGCGCATGTCCGGGCCGGACGAATCGAAGACATGGTTGCGGTTCAGTGGCTGGCGGTCGCCGCCGCCGCCGCCGCCGCCGCTGCCGCTATGCCGGAAGTGCCCGCCCCCGCCGCCGCCACCCCCACCGTGGCGATTGCCGCCGCGGCCGCGCATGCGCTTGATGTTCATCGTATCGTGTTTCGCTGTCCTGCATCCGCTCCGCCCTTGCGCATCGCGGCCCGGGTGGGGCGAGCCATGCGAACCGGCGGTCGGCATTGTTGCATCCAGGCGGTCCCGACCATGGCGCGGGCTAAGCCCGCTGACTGCCTGGTCCGGTACGGGCGCGGCACTTCGCCGCATCCAAACCGCTTTGACGACCATAGCGGCGGGGCGCCAAGCCGCCAAACTCTTTTCTGGGCCCATCGCCGGATCACAGCGGCCGGAGCACCAGGGCCCGGTCGATCCCTGCCAGGTCCTGGCGCGCGGCAACGGGTTCCAGACCGGCCGCGACGGCCAACGCCTCGACCGCCGGGCGCTGTCCCTGGCCGATCTCCAGCACCACCCGCCCGCCGGGCGACAGCAGCCCGGGCAGCGCCCGTACCAACCGCCGATAGGCATCGAGCCCATCCGCCCCGCCATCCAATGCGAGGGCCGGCTCGTACCGCGCCACGTCCGGCATCAGGCCCGGCACGGTGGCCGTCTCGATATAGGGCGGGTTGGACAGCACCAGATCAAACCGCCCGGCGATCGCCTCGGCCCAATCCCCGCACAGGAAGGCGGCGCGGTCGCCCAGACCGTTGGCCGCGGCGTTGCGCGCGGCGAGCGCCGCCGCTGCCGGCGCCACATCCACCCCGACCCCCGTGGCGCCGGGGCATTCGGCGAGCACCGCGAGCAGCAAGGCCCCCGTCCCGGTCCCCAGATCGAGCACCCGGCCGATCCGTGCCGTACCGTCGAACGCAGCCAGCGCCGCTTCGACGATCGCCTCCGAATCGCCGCGCGGTATCAGCGTGGCGGGGCTCACCTCCAGCATCAGCGTCCAGAATCCCACCCGGCCGAGCAGATGCGCCATGGGCTCGCGCGCCGCACGCCGCCGCAGCAGGGCGCCGAAGGCCGATGCGGCGGGGCCCGGCACCGCCGCGCGCGGGTCCCGAAGCAGGTCCTCCTCCCGGCAGGCCATGGCGTGGGCCAGCAGCATGCGTGCCTCCTGCCGCGGCGCCTCGACGCCTGCCGCGCGCAGCAGCTGGCCCGCCTGGCAGAGAAAGGCGCCGACCGATCCGCCCGGATCGGCGCAGCCGCTCATGCCGCGTCGGCGGCGAGGCGCGCCGCCTGGTCCTCGGTGGTCAGCGCATCGACGATCTCGTCGAACTCGCCCAGCATGACGCGGTCGATCTTGTGCAGGGTCAGCCCGATCCGGTGGTCGGTCACCCGCCCCTGCGGGAAATTGTAGGTGCGGATACGTTCCGACCGATCCCCGGTGCCGACCTGCCCCTTGCGATCCGCCGCACGCGTCGCCGCAAGCGCGGCCCGCTGCTGCTCGAAGATCCGCGCGCGCAGCACCTTCATCGCCTTGGCGCGGTTCTTGTGCTGCGACTTCTCCTCCTGCATCGCCACCACGATGCCGGTCGGCAGATGGGTGATGCGCACGGCGGAATCGGTCTTGTTCACATGCTGCCCACCCGCACCCGAGGCGCGGTAGGTGTCGATGCGCAGGTCGCTGTCATTGACCTGCACATCGACCTCCTCGGCCTCCGGCAGCACGGCGACTGTGACGGTCGAGGTATGGATGCGCCCCTGCGTCTCGGTCGCCGGCACGCGCTGGACGCGATGCACGCCGCTTTCATACTTCAGCCGCGCGAAGACGCCGCGGCCATTGATCTCGGCCGTGGCACCCTTGATGCCGCCGAGGTCGCTCTCGTCGTATTCCAGCAGTTCGAAGCGCCAGCCGCGCGTCTCGGCATAGCGCTGATAGGCACGGAACAGCTCTGCCGCGAACAGCCCGGCCTCATCCCCGCCGGCGGCGGGGCGGACTTCCAGGATGGCGCTGCGCTCATCGGCGCTGTCGCGCGGCAGCAGCAGGATGCGGATCTCGCGTTCCAGCGCGGGGACCAGGTCCTTCTGCTCCAGCCATTCGGCCTCGGCGAGGTCCTTCATCTCCGGGTCGGCCATCATCGCCTGCGCGTCGTCGCGCGCGCGCTCGGCCACCCGCAGCGCGCTGACCTTCTCGACCAGCGGCTCCAGCTCCGACAATTCCTTCGACAGCGCGCCGATCTCGGCACCCGGCGCTGTCTCCAGGATGTGGCGGATCTCCTCCGCGCGGGACAGCAGCCGGTCGAGGCGTGGGGGCAGGCTCATCCAAGCCGCCCCGGCACCTCCGCGAGCGGCACCTTCTCCTGCGTGCCGGCATCGAGGTCGCGAAGCTGCGCGACGCCGGCCGCGATCTCCTCATCGCCCAGGATCACCGCGGCGCGTGCGCCGAGCCGATTGGCACGTTCCATCCGGCGCTTGAGGTTGCCGCGATAGGCGATCTCGGCGACCACGCCGGCGCGCCGCAACGCCTGCATCAGGTCCAGCGCCGGCCCCTCCGCCGCATCACCGACAGGAATGACGGCCACGGGCCGCGGTGCCGGCGGCGTCACGCCGCCATCCTCCAGCAGCAGGGACAGGCGTTCCATGCCCGCCGCCCAGCCGACACACGGCGTCGGCGGGCCGCCCATCTCCTCGACCAGGCCGTTGTAGCGCCCGCCACCCATCACCGTGCCCTGCGCGCCGAGCCGATCAGTCACGAACTCGAACGCCGTGTGGCTGTAGTAGTCGAGCCCGCGCACGATCCGCGGGTTACGCCGGAACGGCACGCCGAAGCGCGCCAGGTGCTTCTCCACGCTTGAGAAGAATGCCGCCGCATCCGGGGTCAGGAAGGGGTCGATGGTCGGTGCCCCGGCGACGATGGCGCGATCTGTCTCATCCTTGGAATCGAGGATGCGCTGCGGGTTCTTCTCCAGCCGCACGCGGCTGTCGTGACTAAGAGCGTCCTTGTGGGCGGTGAAATAGGCCACGAGCGCCGCGCGATAGGCCTCACGCGATGCCGTATCGCCCAGCGTATTCACCTCGAGGATCGTGCCATCGGCGATGCCAAGGTCCTGCAGCACATGCCAGCCGCAGGCGATCACCTCGGCATCGGCCAGCGGCTCCGCAGCCCCCATCACCTCGATGTCAATCTGGTGGAACTGGCGGTAGCGGCCCTTCTGCGGCCGCTCGTAGCGGAACATCGGCCCGGTATAGAAGATCTTGCGCGGCAGGTTCGTCTGGGTCAGGCCATTGCTGACCAGGGCGCGGCACAGCCCCGCCGTCGCCTCGGGCCGCAGGGTCACGGAATCACCGCCGCGATCCTCGAAGCTGTACATCTCCTTCGACACGACGTCCGATGTATCGCCCAGGCCGCGGCTGAAAACGCGGGTATCCTCGAAGATCGGCGTCGCCCATTCCTCGAAGCCATACAGAGCCGCGATGCGGCGGGCCGTGCTGGCCACGTGATGCATCCGCCGGAAATCGTCGCCGATGAAGTCGCGCGTCCCGCGGACGGGCTGAAGGGCTGTCATGCCAGTGGTTCCGGTGTGATCGAGTCTAGAAGCGGCGACGCTGCGGCGGCTGTGGCTGGGTCATCGCACGGACCGGACGCAGCAATTCATCCCGCGCGGTATTGGCCACCCGCGTCGCCATCGCAAGGGCCCGCCGGTAGGTCTCCAGATCCCCATCGTCGAGGCAGGAGGAGAATTCGGCCACGTCGACAAGTCCGCGCAGGCGGCCGGTCCACTGGTCCAGCCACGCCAGCACCACGATGGCCTGCGACCTGCCCTCCGGGTCGAGGCCGGTGGACAGGACGCTGGCATGCTGGCGGATCACCAGCGTCGCCTCCATCGCCCGGCTGTTGAGTTCGACGCAGGACACCGAACCGCCGCCGCCACCGCCGGACTCATCCGACTGGGCGCGGGCGGCGGGCGCGATGGCAAGGCCGGCCAGCACCAGGACCTGGAACAGCGTGACGCGGGCCGGACCGGAGAGGGCTTTGCCCCCTCCGGACCTCCCCCACCAAAGGCTTAAGGCCTTTGGAAACCTCGACGTGGCGCCGGGCGCGACGGTGGGGTCCGGCGGCATGCGACCGCAAGGCTCGTCCGGGCGCCATGCCCAGGATTCGCGCTCCGTCACGACGCCAAGGCCCGGCTGTCCAGGGACCCGGGGGGCCCTGGCGAGGTGGTCTGGAAGGGGCAGCGCCGCCCCAACGGCCCGACCCTGCGCCGCCGCCCTCATTCCGCGGCCTGCGCCTTCACCTCGGCCGCGGCCGCGGCGCGCTTCTCTGCCGCCATCGCCTCGGCCTTGGCCGTCACCAGCGCGACGATGTGCTCGACCATGTCCTCCGTGCGCGTGGTGTGGTCCATCTTGCCGGCGCCATAGACCATATGCGTCCCGGCCCCGCCGCCGGTCAGGCCGATATCGGTCATCAGCGCCTCGCCCGGCCCGTTCACCACGCAACCGATGATGGACAGGCTGATCGGCTGGTCGATATGCGCCAGCCGTTCCTCAAGTTTCTCGACCGTGCGAATGACGTCGAAACCCTGCCGCGCGCAGGACGGGCAGGAGATGATCTTCACCCCGCGATGGCGCAGATGCAGGGATTTCAGCATCTCCCAGCCGACCGATACCTCTTCCTCCGGTTCCGCCGACAGGGACACGCGCAGCGTATCCCCGATGCCCGCCCACAACAGCGAACCCAGCCCGATCGCGGACTTCACCGTGCCGGCCCGCCGTCCGCCCGCCTCGGTGATGCCGATATGCAGCGGATGGTCGCAGGCCTCGGCCAGTTGCTGATAGGCCGCGACCGCCAGGAAGACGTCCGACGCCTTCACGCTGATCTTGAATTCGTCGAATCCTTCCTGGAGCAGGTGGTCGGCGTGCCACAGCGCGCTTTCGACCAGCGCCTCGGGGTTGGGTTCGCCGTACTTTTCCAGCAGGTGCTTCTCGAGACTGCCGGCATTGACCCCGATGCGGATCGAGCAGCCATGGTCGCGCGCGGCCTTCACGACCTCCTTCACGCGCTCCTTGGACCCGATATTGCCGGGATTGATGCGCAGGCAGGCGGCACCCGCCCGGGCGGCCTCGATGGCGCGGCGATAGTGGAAATGGATATCGGCGACGATCGGGACATTCACCTCGCGCACGATCTCGGCCAGCGCGGCAGTGCTTTCCTCGGTCGGGCAGGACACGCGGACGATGTCCACCCCCGCCAGTTCGGATCGACGGATCTGTTCGATCGTCGCCTTGGCGTCCTCGGTCGGCGTGTTGGTCATGGTCTGCACGGTGATCGGCGCGTCGCCGCCGACGCGGACCTTGCCGACGCCGATCTGCCGCGAGGTGCGCCGAACGATCTGCTGGTAGGGGCGGTAGGACATGACGACGGATCATCCCTCGGCTCGGCGGCACCGCCAATATGACGATGCAGGGCAGGCTTCGAAAGGCGCCATGCCGCTGACCGGCCTCGGAAGGGCCGTCAGTTGCGCGGCGCAGCCGGCGCGGCGGGGCGGGGCGCCGCCGGGGCCGGTGCGGCGGGACCCGTCGCCCCGGCCGGCCGCGCCGGCACCGCCGGTTCCGCAGCCGCCGCCACCCGCAGACGGTCGACCTCGAGCGCGATGCCACGGCGCACGCCGGTCGCGCCGGTCAGGGTGGTGGTCGCGGCCTCTCCATCCATCACGAAATCAAGGTTCTCGGCCTTGCCCGTGGTCAGCACCAGGCCTTCGCGATTGGGCACCGGCCAGGTTTCGCCGGTGCGCAGCACCCGGTCGAGCACGACCCTGTTCTCGCGGGTATCGCGCACCTGGATCCAGGCCTCGCCGCGCGCCCGAATGACGATGCGCGGCTCATTGGGATTGATGGGCGGTGCGGGCGCCGCCACGACGGGCGGCGGCGCGGGGGCGGCCGGCGCTGCGGCCTGCGGCGCACCGCCTTCGCGCAGCCGGCTGCCTTCCTGGGCGGTTTGTTCGAGGCGCGGCGGCAGGGGGGGCACCGAATCCACCACCCGGTTGCCCGACCCGGTCCAGTTGTACCAGGCGACATAGGCGCCGATCGCGATCACCACGCCAACCGCCACCAGCGCGCCGGCCGGCATGCCGCGCGACGGCACGGGCTCGGGGAAGACCAGCTCGCCGGACTTCGTCGTCGTCCCGCCGGTCACGTCACGGAAGCGGCGCACCGCCTCATCCGGGTCAAGGCCAAGCGCGCTCGCATAGGACCGCACGAAACCGACCGCATAGGCCGACCCCGGCAGGTCCTTCACGCGCCCTTCCTCGAGCGCATGGATATAGCGCCGGTTGATGCGCAGATGCTCGGCCATGTCCTCGACACTGGCGCCGAGGGTCAGGCGCGCCTCACGCAGGTCCTCGCCCACGCGGGCAGCTTCGGCGGCGGTGATATCGGGGCGTTGGGTGCGCTTCATGGGGGTCCAGGATCGACCGGCGGCTTCTACCTTGCGGGGCCTTTCCCGCAAAGGCCCCCCGCGGGGTCGTCCCCGCAAAGGACCGGGCCGCCGGCCGCGCGGTCAGGCGGCGTTGCGTCGCCGCGCGGCGATCGCCGCGGCGGCCTGGTCGATCAGTTCGCGGATGATCTCGGCGGCGGGCTGTTCCTTCGTGACCATGCCGACCGACTGGCCAGCCATGAGCGACCCGTTCTCGACATCGCCATCGATCACCGCGCGGCGCAGCGCGCCGGCCCAGTAGTGCTCGATGTCGAGCTGAGCGACGTCCTTCTCGACCTCGCCCGCCTTGAAGCGGCGGATGGTCTCCGCCTGGTATTCCAGGAAGCGCTTCGTGCCGGCATTCTGAAGCGCGCGGACCGGTATGACCTGGAAGGCCTCATCAAGCTGCACCGTCGGCATGGCGTCGCGCGCCGCGCCGCGGATGAAGGCCTGCTTGAAGGCCGGGTGGGCGATGCATTCGGTGGCGCAGACGAAGCGCGTGCCGAGCTGCGCGCCGGCCGCCCCCATCTCGAGGTAGGACAGGATCGCCTCCCCCCGCCCGATGCCGCCGGCCACGAAGACCGGCACATCGGTCATATGCGGCAGGATCTCCTGCGCCAGCACGTTGAGCGAGACGGGCCCGATATGGCCGCCGGCCTCGGAACCCTCGATCACCAGCGCATCCGCGCCGCTGCGCACCAGGCGCTTCGCCAGCACCAGCGCGGGGGCGAAGCAGACCACCTTCGCCCCGCCATCCTTCGCCTTCTTGATCGCGCTGCCGGGCGGGATGCCGCCAGCGAAGACGATATGCCCGACCTTCGCCTCCAGGCAGACATCGACGAGCTGGTCGAGCCGCGGATGCATGGTGATCAGGTTCACGCCGAAGGGCTTGCTCGTCAGCGCCTGCGTGCCGGCGATCTCCTCGGCCAGCCGTGGCGGTTCCATCGCGCCGCAGGCGATGACGCCGAAGGCCCCGGCATTGGACAGGGCCGCGACCAGGTGTCGCTCGCTGACCCAGGACATCGCCCCGCCCATCAGCGCGTAACGAGTGCCGAAGAAGGCAGCCCCGCGCGCCATCAGCCGGTCCATCTCGGCATAGGCCCAGTCGGGCGCGGGGGGCGTGTCGGTCACGCCGGCGCGTCCAGCCCGTAGGCGGTATGCAGGGCGCGCACGGCAAGTTCCGTGTAGTCGGCGGCGACCAGCACCGAGACCTTGATCTCGGAGGTGGAGATCACCTGGATGTTGATCCCCTTCTCGGCCAGCGCCTTGAACATGGTGTTCGCCACGCCGGCATGGCTGCGCATGCCGATGCCGACCACGCTGATCTTCGCCACGTCCGGGTCGGCGATCAGCGCCTCGAAGCCCAGTTCGCCCTGCGCCTTGCCCAGCACGTCCTGCGCGCGCGCCAGATCCGCCTTGCCGACCGTGAAGGTCATGTCGGTGGTGCTGTCGGCGCCGATGTTCTGGACGATCATGTCCACGTTCACATTGGCCTTCGCCATGGCGCCGAACACCTTCGCCGCCACGCCCGGCCGGTCCGGCACGCGACGCAGCGTCACCTTGGCATCGTCGCGCGAATACGCGATGCCGGAAACCACGGGCTGTTCCACGATCTCGTCCTCATCCACCACGAGCGAGCCAGGCTTGTCCTCGAAGCTCGAGACCACCTGCACCCGCACGCCGAGTTTCATCGCTAGTTCGACCGAGCGCGTCTGCAGCACCTTCGCACCCACCGAGGCCAGTTCGAGCATCTCCTCATAGGAGATGCGCTCCAGCTTGCGGGCGCGCGGCACGATGCGCGGGTCGGTCGTGTAGATGCCGTCCACATCGGTATAGATGTCGCAGCGATCGGCCTTCACCGCCGCCGCCACCGCCACCGCCGACAAATCCGACCCGCCGCGCCCCAGCGTCGTGATCCGGTGTCGGGTGTTCTCGATGCCCTGGAAGCCGGCGATGACCGGCACCTGGCCGGCCTCCATGCGCTCGATCAGCAGGGCACCGTCGATCCTCTCGACCCGCGCCTTGCCATGGGCCTGGTCGGTGATGATCGGTACCTGCCAGCCCTGCCAGGACCGGGCATCGACGCCGATCGTCTGCAAGGCGATGGCGGTCAGGCCGGTCGTCACCTGCTCGCCGGTGGCAACGACCGTGTCGTATTCGCGCGCATCATGCAGCGGCGACAGGTCCTGGCACCATTTGACCAACTGGTTCGTCACGCCGGACATGGCCGAGACGACGACGGCGACCTGGTGGCCGGCATCGACCTCCCGCTTCACGCGGTTGGCGACGTTACGGATTCGATCGAGATCGGCGACGGAGGTGCCGCCGAACTTCATGACAATGCGAGCCATCGGCGGCGGTCTGGTTCCTGGGGCCGGGCGGGGATACGCCTGCGCCGGCGGTTGCGCCGGGCGACGGGGCGGGACAGATACCTATCGGCCGGGTCCTGCGCAACCCGCGCCGTCATCGGGCCCCGCGCCCTGGAAGGGACCACCATGCCGCAGGCCGGCACCATGCTGGGGGCGGAGATCGCCAAGTTCGACGCCCTGGCCGCCCGCTGGTGGGACCCGGACGGCCCGATGAAGCCGCTGCACCGGATGAATCCCCTGCGCACCGGCTGGATCGCCGAGCGCCTCGCCAGCCATCACGGCCGCGACGCCTCGGCCCCCGATGCGCTGGCCGGGCTGACCCTGCTCGACGTCGGCTGCGGCGCCGGCCTGGCGTCGGAGGCCCTGGCCCGTCGCGGCGCGGCCGTCACCGGCCTCGATGCCGCCGGGGGCGCGCTGCAGGCCGCGCGGAGCCACGCCGCCGCCGCCGGCCTGCCCATCACCTATCGCGAGGGCCTGCCCGAGGACCTGCCGCCCGAGGCAGGCTTCGACGCCGTCATCGCGCTCGAGGTCATCGAGCATGTCGCCGACCGGGATGCCTTCCTCGCGGCTCTCGCCCGCGCGGCGAAGCCCGGCGGGCTGGTCTTCCTGTCCACCCTGAACCGCACGCCGCGATCCTTCCTGATGGCGAAGCTCGGCGCCGAATACCTGCTGCGCATGCTGCCGATCGGTACCCATGACTGGAAGATGTTTGTCACGCCCTCCGAACTCGGCACCGGGCTGCGCGGCGCGGGGCTGGCGGTCGCCGACATCGCCGGCATGACGATGGACGCGCTGACCGGCCGCTGGCATGCCAGCCGCGACGTCGCGGTGAACTACATCCTCATGGCGCGGAAGCCGTGACCCGGGCATAGCCCATGGCGTCCAGATACGGCGCGAAGGCGGCATCCAGCGCCACGCGTTCAGCCGCGCCGAGTTCCCTTGCATGGCGTTCCGGCACCGCCTTGTTGCGATGGGTGAAGGCGATGCGCCCGGCATAGAAGCGCACCGGCCAGGCCGGCCCGCGCAACCCCAGATGCCCCCGGACCGCCGCGATCGCCTCATCCATCCGGAAGGCGCAGACCTCGTAGCGCACATCGAGCAGCGCCGGCAGGCCGCGCCAGGCATCCAGTTCCGCCAGATACCCCCGCACGCGCTCGACGGCATCCTCCAGCGTCACGAATTCCGCGAAGGCGCTCTCGCCGGCTGCGCGCGCCGCCCGGCCGGCGTCGCACAGCGACAGGCAGATGTCGCGCGGGTCCCGATGGTTGACGATCGCCGCCGCCTGCCCGCGCGCCGCCAGGTCGCGATACGCCGCCACCCACGCCGGCCCGGGCGCGTCATGCGTCTTGATGACCAGGATCCGCTCGCCAGCCAGCGCCGCCGTCCGCAGCAGCAATTCGGGATCAAGATGCTGCTGGAAATTCACCTTGTGGCCCGGCGTGCGCAGCGGCGGCGGCAACAGGCGCTGGGAATGGCCGGACACCATCGCCGCCGCGCGCGCGATCTGGAAGGCCAGGGTACTGCCCGATTTCGGCACGCCGTAGCTGAAGACGAGCACAGGACACCCCGGCCGGGCGGTCAGCCGTCGGCGCGCGGCACCCAGGGGATGCGGCCGACCTCGATCCCTTCGTCGCGCAGCGCCTCGGCCTCGGTGTCGGAAGCCTCGCCGAAGATGCCGCGGCGTTCGGATTCGCCCCGGTGCATCCGGCGCGCCTCGTCGGCGAATTCGTTGCCGACATAGTCGCAGCTTTTCTCGACCTCGGCGCGCAGCTTCTGCAGCATGGCGCGCAGCTGGTCAGGCATGGGCCCGGCGGCGATCTGCGATGTTTCGGCCGGCGGCGTGGCGGGTGCCGGCGCCTCAACGGGCGCGGCCGGCACCACCGCGTTGCGCGCCGGGCGGCCCTTCTTCGGGATGGCCGGCGCCATCAGCGCGCGGGCGACCGTGGCCCCACCACAGACCGGGCATTCCACCAGCCCGGCCTTCACCAGCGTATCGAAGGCGGCACTGTCCTTGTACCAACCGTCGAAGGCGTGCTCCTCGGCCGTGCTGGTGCAGCGCAACTGGTAGTGGATCATCGCTCCATCATTCCCGACGGGCCCGACCGGCCCCTGACATCTCATGTGGCACTCGCATGACGAGAGTGCCAGAGGTCATGTCAGGCGGCCAGCAACGAGTCGAGCTTGCCGGCACGATCCAGCGCCATCAGGTCGTCCGACCCACCGATCGCCTGCCCATCGATGAAGATCTGCGGCACGGTCGTGCGCCCGCCGGACCGATGCATCGCCTCCGCCCGCGCCGCCGATCCGTTCGGGGCATAGATTTCATCGAAGGCGACGCCCTTGCGCTCGAACAACGCCTTGGCGCGCGCGCAATAGCCGCAGAAGTCCTGAACGTAGATCTCGATCTTGGCCATGCGTTCAGAATTGGCGTGATGCGCCCGGAGATCAAGCCACCCCGAGCCGCGGATCCGGCACCCGTGCCACCGCAAGCACATCCACCGCCGCCGCCCCGCCGGCGAGCAGCGCCGACGCACAGGCATTCACCGTCGCGCCGGACGTCATCACATCATCGACCAGCAGCACCTGCCGTCCGACGAGCCGCACCGCGGCCCGCCGGGACACGGCAAAGGCCCCGGCCACCGCCAGCGCCCGTTCCATCGCCCGCTTGTCACCCAGTGGCGGCGTCGCACGACTTCGCCGCAGCATGTCCGGCACCACCGGCCGCCCGGCGATCGCGCCCAGCGCGCGGGCCAGCAACGCCGCCTGGTCGTAGCGACGCCCCACCAGCCGCCGCCAATGCGCCGGCACCGGCACGATGATCTCCGCCCGCGCCAGCAGCGGCGCCCCGGCGCGCGCCATCTGCCGCGCAAGCGGCCAAGCGAGATCGGTCCGGTCTCCGTGCTTGAAAGGCAGGATCAGCCGTTTCGCGCCATCGCCATAGCGTAGCGCGGCACGAGCGGTGCGGAAGACAGGGGAACCGGTCTCGCAGGTCGCGCAGAGCAGCGCGCCCGGAGCCGGCGGCCCTTGCCCTGCATGGGCGAAAGGTACGCCGCAGCGCTCGCAGAACGGCGCGGTCACCGGGGCCAGCGCCGCGAAGCAGTCCGCGCACAAGGTCCCCTGGTCGGTCACCTCCGCCGCGCAGGCAAGGCAGCGCGGCGGCAGCAGTGCGTCGAGCAGCCGTGCCGAAGCCCGGCGCGCGCCCAAGGCGAGGCGTTGCAGCCCCGCCGCCACCTCAGGCCCAGGCGCCGAAGGGCGCGTCGCCGTCCTTCTTCACCTCATGCACCAGGTCGATCTCCCAGGAGAGATAGGCGTGCATCGCTTCCTCGATACCGTCATTGCGGTCGTAGGGGCGCAGGTAGAAGTCGACGCAATCGGCATCCGCCGGATCGCGGCGGTCCGCCGCCATTGGGAAACCCGCCGCCGCCCAGGCCTTGGTGCCGCCCGCGAGGATCTTCACAGGCGCCTTGGCGAATCCCTGCAATTCAGCGGCGGCCAGGCGCGCCTGCGCCTCCTCGGGCGCCGCGACGACGATCTGGCGGTCCCCGGTCAGCCGGTCCGACAGCGCCGCCAGCCGGGTGCGGATGCCCCAGATGGCGCCCGGCACATGGCCGTCGCGGAAATCGATCGACCGCGCCAGGTCGATCACCTGCGCCCCGCCTTCCCCCGCCAGCACGGCCAGTTCCGCCGGGGTGAGATGGGGGATGCGCAGCGCATCGGCCTCGGGGGCGCGGGGGGCCCAGGCGCCTTCCTCGATGCGGCCTTCCAGCCCATCTGTCAGCACGCAGACATCCCAGCCGCCGAGCTGACGGAGCCAGCCGCCGGTCATGCGCGCCCGCACGCCGGTGTCGTCCACCAGCACGATACGCGCGCCGCGCACCGCCACCCATTGGTCGGTCGCCTGCACCAGCTGCCCACCGGGCGCGGAACGGCTGCCGATCAGATGACCGGCAGCGAATTCCTCCGGGTCGCGCACATCCAACAGATAGGTCGTGCGGTCGGCCTCGCCTTGCATCCGGTCATATTCGGCGCGGGTGATGAAGCGGACACCATGCTTGCGGGCGAAACGGTCGGCACGGTCGAAGGCCGTCTCAGCCCCCGCCGGCCTGCGGTCCGGGTAACGGTCTGAACGCCCGCGATCGCAGGTGAAGCCGGCCAGTTCCCAGCCCATGGTGCCGTTGCGCAGCGCCACCACCTTGTTCGGCACGCCTGCGCTGCGCAGCGATTCCGCGCCGAGGATCGACCGCGTCCGGCCGGCGCAGTTCACCACGATGGTCGTCTCGGGCCGGGTGACGAATTCGCCGATCCGATAGACCAGTTCGCCGCCCGGCACATTCACCGCGGTCGGGATGGTCATGCGGCGAAACTCGTCGATCGGACGGCTGTCCAGCACCACCATGTCAGTGCCGGCGTCCATCATCGCCTTCAGCTCGCCCGGATCGACCGAGGGCGTCTCATAGTGATGCTCGATCCATTCGCCGAAGGCCTTGGACGGCACGTTCACGCCCGAAAACGCGGTATAGCCCGCCGCGATCCATCCCGGCGTGCCACCCGCGAGAACACCCACATCGCTGCAGCCGATGCCTTCGAGATAGCCGGCGAGCTGCGCCGCGTACCCCTCCCCGCCATCCACGCAGACCACGCGTGTCGCCAGCCGCGGCAGCAGCGCGCGGGCGCGGAACTCCTTCTTCGAGAGCGGGCACGGGATCGCCCAAAACAGATGCGACCGGCCGAATTCCCCCTCCTCCCGCGCGTCGAGGATGGCGAGCTCCCGCCCATCCGCGATCCAACCCTTGAGCGTGGCGGCGTCGATCTGCTTTGGCATGCGTTCCTGTCCCTGCCCGCGCCATGGCGCGTCCTCGCGAAGGGCCGGACGCTAGAGCGGTTCCCCCGCGAGTGGAACCGCTGTCGCCTTCGCCGGGCGCGCCGCTTCACCCGCCAGGGCCAACCCATCCGCACGGGAACCGACCGGCGGCGGATCGGCGCGGGCGGGAACCTCCCCGGCTTGCGGGCACGCGCGGCCGGGCGCATCTGACCGCCCATGGCCGACCCGACCGCAATTTTCGACCGCCGCCTGGTGCAGCGCCGGCGCGACCGCGCTGCCGCCACGCAGGACCGGATCGCACCCGTCCTGGCCGAGGCCGCCGACCGCCTGCTCGACCGGCTGGATGACACCACGCGCCGATTCGGCCGCGCCCTTGAGATCGGCGGCCGCGGGTTGATCGCGCCGCGGCTGGCCGCGCGGGGCGTCGGGCATGTCGTCTCGGCCGACCTCTCGGCCCGGCTGGCCTGCGGCGCCGGTGGCCTGCCCGTCGCGATGGATGAGGAATGGCTGCCCTTCGCCGAAGGCAGCTTCGACCTTGTGGTCGCCTTCCTGTCCCTGCATTGGGTGAACGACCTGCCGGGCGCGCTGGTGCAGATCCGCCGCGCCATGGCGCCGGACGGGCTGCTGCTCGCCATGGTGCCGGGCCTGCCGACGCTGCAGGAACTGCGCGCCGCCACCGCCGAGGCCGAGGCCGAGTTGCGCGGCGGCCTGTCCCCCCGCGTCTCCCCCTTCCCCGAACTGCGCGACGGGGCGGGGCTGCTGCAGCGTGCCGGCTTCGCCATGCCGGTCGCCGATGCCGAGGACATCGCGCTGGTCTATCGCGACCCATTCGCTCTGATCGCCGACCTGCGCGCGGCGGGGGAGACAAACGCGGTGCTGGCGCGCGATCGACGCATACCACCCCGCGCGCTCTTTCCATTGACCGCCGCGCGCCTGCCGCGCGGGACGGACGGCATCCCTGCGACGCTGCGCCTGATGGTGCTGACAGGCTGGTCTCCGGCCGAGGGCCAACCCAAGGCCGCACGGCCCGGCAGCGCCTCCGCGCGGCTCGCCGATGCCCTCGGCACGGTCGAGCGCGGCACCGGCGAGAAGGCCGGCCATTGATGCCGCGCGCTTGCAACCGGGGGTGCGCGAGCGCATCTTCCAGGTTCATTTCACTCAAGATTGTTGGATAGCTCGATGGAGCAGCAGGGCGGCGAACCACGTCGCATCACCATCCATCGCCCCGAGGATTTCGCGGGCATGCGCAAGGCCGGTCGCCTGGCCGCCGAGACGCTGGACATGATCGCGGCCCATATCCGCCCCGGCGTCACGACCGGGGAGATCGACCAGCTGTGCCATGACTTCATGGTCGACCACGGCGCGGTCCCGGCGACGCTCGGCTATCGTGGCTACACCAAATCGTCCTGCACCTCGGTCAATCATGTCGTGTGCCACGGCATCCCCGGCGACCGCGTGCTGGCCGATGGCGACATCGTCAACATCGACGTCACCGTCATCCTCGATGGCTGGTACGGCGACACCAGCCGCATGTATGTCGCGGGCACGCCGTCCACCAAGGCACGGCTGCTGATGGACGTGACCTATGATTCGATGATGCGCGGCATTGCCGCCATCAAGCCGGGGGCGACGCTCGGCGATATCGGCCACGCCATCCAGGTCTATGTCGAGAAGCAGCGCTTTTCCGTGGTGCGCGACTTCTGCGGCCACGGCATCGGGCGGCATTTCCACGAACCACCCAACGTCCTGCATTTCGGCCGCCCCGGCGAGGGCCCGAAGCTGCGTCCGGGCATGTTCTTCACCGTGGAACCGATGGTGAATGCCGGCCGGCCCGAGGTGAAGATCCTCGACGACGGCTGGACCGCCGTGACGCGCGACCGGTCGCTCTCCGCGCAGTACGAACACATGATTGGCGTGACCGAGAACGGCGTGGAGATCTTCACCCTTTCGCCGGCCGGCCTGCACAAGCCGCACCTCGCTGGCTGAGGGCGAATTGCGTTTACGCGAGTCGCGCTGGCCCATTGTTTGATCGAGCATGTGAACGCCTCTGACTGCGTACACGGTCAGACGCGGTCTGCACCGGCAGCTTCTGCCGCTCGGCTGGCACTTGAACCCGCTCTACCCCTGTTCCTTGGGCAAGCCTGCTCGCTCGATCAGCTGATTCCACCTGTCGGTTTCCGCTCTGACCGCATGGCCAGACGGACGTACCAACACGCCGCCTGTTTCGTTGATATTCACAAAAATACATCTACCATGGGTTGCTGATCCACCGGACCCACCCGATGGACCTCCTGTGGACCGGGCATGTCGCGCACCAAGCACTTCGCCGAGGCCAGCCCCGGCTTCCTGATCGGGCTCGAACACCCCGCCAGCGAGGCCGATCCACCCGGCCATCTCGGCCATCGCGCCCGCATGCGTGCCAAGCTGCTGACCGCCGGCCCGGACGCGCTGCTCGACCATGAATTGCTGGAAATGGTCCTCTTCCTCGCCCTGCCGCGGCGCGACACCAAGCCGATTGCCCGTGCCCTGCTCACCCGCTTCGGATCCTTCGCCAATGCGGTGGCGGCGCCGCTGGCCGACCTGCGGGAGGTCGAGGGCCTCGGCGAGGCCGGCGCCGCCGCGCTGCGCGTCGTCCAGGGTGCCGCCCTGCGCCTGTCGCGCGCCGAAGTCATGGACCGCCCCGTCCTCAACAACTGGGACCGGCTGCTCGCCTACCTCACAGCCGCGTTGTCACGCGAAAAGGTGGAGCAGTTCCGCGTGCTTTTCCTCGACACCCGCAACCGGCTGATCGCGGATGAGGCGCAGGCGCGCGGCACGGTGAACCACACGCCGGTCTACCCGCGCGAGGTGGTGCGCCGCGCCCTCGAGCTCCAGGCAACGGCGCTGATCCTGGTGCACAACCACCCGTCCGGGGACCCGACCCCGTCACGCGCCGACCTTGAGATGACGCAGGAGGTCAAGGCGGCCGCGCAGGTGCTCGGCATCGTGCTGCATGACCACCTCGTGGTCGGCAATGGCCGCCATCTGTCGTTCCGGCGCGAAGGCCTGATCTGAAGGATTTCGCGCGATGTGCGTTGCATCGCGCGGTGACGATTGACCGCCACGCCCGCCAGCCTGCACGCTTCGCCCATGCGCTCACCCACTCCGATCGTCGCGTTTGCCGTCGCCTGCATCTCGTTCCCGGCGATCGCCCAGAAGCCGGGTGGCTCGCTTGGCAACCTGCCGCCCCAGGCGCAACCGAACCCGCCCCGCGCCGCCCCCGGCCCGCAAACCGCCCTGCCCCGAGACAAGCCGCCGCCGCTCGGTCGCCAGCAGGCCGGGCCGCAGCCAGGTGGGCGCCCGCAGGTGACGCCACAGCAGCCAGGCGGCCGCCCGCCGGGCCCGATGGCCGCCTTGCCGAGCGACAAGCCACCGCCGCTGGGTGCCGCCATGCCCCGCCCACCCAGCGGCGCCACGGGTCCGGGCGGCGGGCGGCAGCCGCCGCGCGATGTCTCCTCCGGCACCGGTTTCGTGGTCGCCCCGCGCCAGATCATGACCAACCACCATGTCGCCCAGGGCTGCACCGCGATGATCGCCCGCACGGCCGCGGGCCAGGACATCGCCGCCACCGTCATTGCCGTCGATGAACAGCGCGACCTCGCCTTGCTGCGGACCGATGCGGATGCCGGGCCGGTCCTGCCGTTCCGCAGCACGGCGGAAGTGCGTCGAGGCGAGAATGTCGTGACCTACGGCTTCCCGCTCGCCGGCCTGCTGTCGTCCGGTCCGACGCTGACGACGGGCGATGTCTCGGCGCTGGCGGGGCTGGGTGACAATTCGCGTCAGATCCAGATCAGCGCGCCGGTGCAGCAGGGCAATTCGGGCGGCCCGCTGCTCGACCTGCGGGGCCATGTGGTGGGCGTCATCGTGTCCAAGCTGAACGCGGCGCGGATCGCCGAACGCACCGGCGACATCCCGCAGAATGTGAACTTCGCGGTGAAGCACACCGAGGCAGTGGACTTCATGCGCGAACACGGCGTCCAGCCACAGCTGGAAGACCCCACGGCGCCGCTGCGCTCGGCGGCCGAGATCGGCGAGGTGGCGCACGCCTCGACGCTGTTCCTGCGCTGCCTGCGCTGACCGCGGCAGGTCCCGATCATCCCCGCCGCGCGCCGGGGAACGGCAGGCTGTGACGCATACGCGCCGGGGCCGGCTGACCAGGCCGCGGAACCATAGGGGACCTCGCCTCCACCGCTGGCCGCTGCATCAAGGTCACGCGGCCTCCTGCAGCCGTCATCCGGTGCCGGGCAAAACCGTTCCGGTCCGCCGCGAAAGGCGTGCCGCGAACGCCAGGGCAGAACTGATGATCGAAAGCCGTCGCCACGCCCGGTCCTGATCGCCGCGCGCGGATGCGCGCCCGACGCCGGAAACGCAGTCGAATCAGGCTCCCTGACCGCCGCGCGCACGCGGATCCGCCCCATGGCTCGGATCGTCGCAATGGCCGTGGGCGAAATCCGCCAGCGTCTCGATCACGCGGCACTCCCCCACCACACCGCCGGCGCAACGCGTCGCCATGCGTTCCAGCTCGGCGCGCAGGGCAGCCAGCCGCCGCAGACGCGCATCGATGTCCTGGATCTGGGTGGTGGCCAATTCATGCACCTGGCGGCAATCCGCTTCCGGATGGCTGGCGAGGTCAAGAAGGGCGCGGATCGCCGCACTCTCGAAGCCCAGTTCACGGGCGTGGCGGATGAAGCCAAGCCGGCGCAGATGCGCCTGCCCATAGGCGCGATGCCCGCCTTCGGTCCGCGCGGCGGGCGGCAGCCAGCCTTCCTGTTCGTACCAGCGGATGGTGGTGGGCTTCACGCCGGTGGCGCGCGCCAGGTCGCCGATCGTCAGCATGCCCGTCATATGGTGCCGCCGCCGGCTTTCGCCACGAATCGCGCGAAGGCGGCCAGCGCCTTGTCGCTCGCATGGTGCTCCAGCCCCTCGGCATCCTGTTCGGCCGTCGCGGGGTCAAGGCCGACGGCGATCAGGAAGCGCACCACCAGGTCGTGCCGCGCCTTGGCTTCGGCGGCGAGCGCCGCCCCCGGCTCGGTCAGGAACAACCCGCGATAGGGCTTGGTTTCGACAAGGCCGTCGCGCTGCAGCCGGCCGACCGTCGCGGTGACCGTCGCCTGGGACACACCCATGCGGCGGGCGAGATCCACGGCGCGCGCCTCCCCTTCCTCCCGCAGCAGGTCGGCGATCAGCTCGACATAGTCCTCGGCCGTCGCGGTGCGGTCCGCTTCGCGCTGGCGGGCGAAGCGGGCGGCCTGGTCCTCGGCGGCGGGCAGGGTGCGGCGTGGCATCGAGACACGGGAATCCGACGTTGAGCCTCTTGATAGCGAGCGAAACACTTCTTAGCCTAGGCTAACTTTCGGAGGCTCTGCATGAACCCGCCGCCATCGGACGCTGTCGCGACGCATCCCGCAGGCCCGCCCAGCCTGCCCGAGGTACATCGTTCCGTGGCCGTGCCCAATGCCGGCGGCTTCCTGCGCAAGCTGTTCGCCTTCATGGGGCCGGGCTACCTGGTCGCGGTCGGCTACATGGACCCGGGCAACTGGGCGACCGCGCTCGCGGGTGGCTCGGCCTTCGGCTACACGCTGCTCGCCGTCGCCCTCACCTCCTCGCTGATGGCGATCCTGTTGCAGGCGCTGTGCGCGCGCATCGGCATCGCGACCGGCCGGGATCTCGCGCAGCTCTGCCGCGAACGCTTTCCCAAGGTGGTCTCCTACCCGCTGTGGCTGCTGGCGGAGGCGGCGATCTGCGCGACCGACCTCGCCGAGCTGATCGGCACCGCCATCGCGCTCGAACTGCTGTTCGGCATTCCGCTGCTGTACGGCGTGATGCTGACCGCCTTCGACGCCTTCCTGATCCTGTGGTTGCAGAACAAGGGCGTGCGTTGGCTGGAGGCGCTGATCTTCGGCTTCATCGTGCTGATCTTCGGCTGCTTTGCCGTGCAGATCGTGCTGTCGGATCCGGTCTGGGGCGACGTGCTGCGCGGGTACATCCCGTCGGCCAGCATCGTGACGAACCAGACGCAGCTCTACATCGCCATGGGCATCCTGGGTGCCACGGTGATGCCGCACAACCTGTACCTGCATACCGCCGTGGTGCAGTCCCGCGCCTTCGACCGCGGCGAGACCGGCAAGCGGGAGGCGATCAAATTCGCCACCCTCGACAGCACCATCGCGCTGGCCTTCGCCTTGCTGATCAATTCGGCGATCCTGATCACCGCGGCGGCCACCTTCCACACCACCGGCAATACCGAGGTCGCCGAGATCCAGGAGGCCTACCAGCTGATGTCGCCGCTGCTCGGCGGCACGCTGGCGGCGACGCTGTTCGCGGTGGCCCTGTTGCTGTGCGGGCTAAATTCGACGGTCACGGCGACGCTCGCCGGCCAGGTGGTGATGGAAGGCTTCCTGCGTTTCCGCCTGCCGCCGGTGATGCGCCGGCTGGTGACGCGGCTGATCGCCATCGTGCCGGCGGTGATCGTCACCTGGTATTACGGGGCTTCCGGCACCGCGCAGCTGCTGATCCTGAGCCAGGTGATCCTGTCCATGCAACTGCCCTTCGCGGTGATACCGCTGATGATGTTCGCCTCGGACAAGTCGCGGCTCGGCGTGCTGGCGGCGCCGCGCTGGCAGGTGGTGCTGGGCTGGTCCTGCGCCGCGGTGATCCTGGCGCTGAATCTCAAGGTGCTGACGGACACGATCTTCGGCGACTGAGCCGGGACAAGGAAGGACGCGGGCATGCTGTTGGATGAAGGCCGAATGCCCGCAATGGGCCGGCGCGCGATGATGGCTGCGCTGGCAGCGGCGGCGGCCCTGCCACGCATGGCGCAGGCGGCCGGCGACCTGACGCGGCAGGACCCGATCGAAACTGTCGTCGAACTCGGCCGGCCCGATGGGCGGCATGCCTTCGAGCCCAACCGGCTGCGCTTCGAGACGGGCAAGCTCTATCGCCTGGTGCTGCGCAATGTCAGCCGCGACGCGCATTACTTCACCTCCGACGACTTCGCCGCGCGCATCTTCACGCGCAAGGTGCAGGTGACGCAGGCCGGGCCGAACGGGCGCAGCGTCACGCTGGCGGAGTTCAAGGGCACGATCCGCGAGGTCGAGGTCTATCCCGGCCACGCCGCCGAATGGTGGTTCGTGCCGGTGGCGACCGGCCGCATCACCGATCTGCGCTGCGGCATCGTGGCCTCGGATGGCCGCAGCCACGCCCAGCACGGCATGACCGGCGAGATCGAGATCGTCTGACGACCGACCCGGCGCGGCCGGCACGACAAAACCCTTGAACCTCCAGTCGCTGTAGGTGCGATACCCGCTGCCGACGCGAAGGAACGACCGGCATGGATGGCGGACAGAAGCTGCAATGGCGGGTGGAAGGCATGGATTGCGCCGCCTGCGTCGCCAAGGTGACGAAGGCAGTCGAGCGCCTGCCGGGCATCTCCGGGGTCAGCGTCAACCTGATGGCGGAGCGGCTGACGGCGACGCTCGCGGCGGGAACCGCTTCGGCCGAGGCGGTGGAGCGGCAGGTGGCCGCGCTGGGATACACCGTCAGCCCGCTGTCCGGCGCAGCCGAGGCCGGCGGACATCACCGGCACGGCCCGACATGCAGCCACGACCATGCGGGCCATGACCATGATCACGCAGGTCACGGCCACGACCATGCGGGTCACGGGCATGATCACGCGGATCACAGCCACGACCATGCCGACCATGGGCACGATCACGCTGGCCACGACCACGCGGCCGATGCGCGGGGCCGCGCCGCGCCCGCCGCGCATGGCCACGACCACGACGACCCCGCCGATGCCGCCAGGCCCTGGTATGTCACCGGCAAGGCGCGGCTCGTCTGGTTGCTGGGCGGGCTGGTGGTGGGCGCCTATGCGCTCTCCCTGGCGCTGCCGCATCGCTTCACCTATCCGCTGTTCCTCGCGGCGACGCTGGTCGCGCTGATCCCCTTCGGCCGGCGCGCCTTCGCCCTGGCCCGCGCCGGCAGTCCCTTCAGCATCGAAACGCTGATGGTCACCGCCGCCCTCGGCGCCGTGATCATCGGCGCGGCGGAGGAAGCGGCGATCGTCGTGCTGCTGTTCGCCCTCGGGGAGATGCTGGAAAGCGTTGCCGCCGGCCGCGCGCGGGATGGCATCCGCGCGCTGGCCGCGCTGATCCCGCGCGTCGCCCAGCGCATGCGTCCCGACGGCACCACCGAGCAGGTCCCGGCCGAGGCGCTGTCCATCGGCGACGAGGTGCTGGTCCGCCCTGGCGACCGCGTGCCCTGCGACGGCGTCATCATCGGCGGCCGTTCGGCCCTCGACGAAAGCCCGGTCACCGGGGAGAGCATTCCGGTGACCCGCGGCCCCGGCGACCCGGTCGTGGCGGGCAGCATCAACGCCGATGGCGCGATCCGCCTGCGGGTGACCCGCGCGGCATCCGACAACACCATCGCCCGCATCATCCGCATGGTGGAGGAGGCGACCGCATCCCGCGCGAAGACGCAGCGCTTCATCGAGCGCTTCGCGAGCTGGTGGACCCCGGGGGCGATGGTCGTCTCCCTGCTGGTCATCCTGGTCCCGCCCTTCGCCTTCGGGTGGGATTGGTGGACCAGCCTGTATCGCGGCCTCGCCGTGCTGCTGATCGCCTGCCCCTGCGCGCTGGTCATCTCGGTGCCGGCGGCGATGGCTTCCGGCCTGTCGGCCGGCGCGCGGCGCGGGCTGCTGATCAAGGGCGGCGCGGCGCTCGAGGCGATCGGCAGCGCCACCTCCGTCGCCTTCGACAAGACCGGCACGCTGACCGAAGGCCGCCCGCGCGTGACCGATGTGCTGCCGGCCCCGGCGCGGTCGGCCGAGGCCGTGCTCGCCCTCGCCGCCGCGGTCGAACAGGGTTCGGCCCACCCCCTTGCCCGCGCCATCCTGGCCGAGGCCGAGGCGCGCAGCATCTCGATCCCCGCCGCCACGGACCAGGCTGCCATCCCGGGTCGTGCCGCGACCGGGCGCGTGGATGGGCAGCGCGTCAGCATCGGCAGCCCACGCCATGCGCGGGAGGAAGGGGCCGATCCCGCCCTGCTCGATGCCGAGATTGAGCGGTTGGAATCGGAAGGCCGCACCGTCGCGGTCGTGGTGGTGGATGGCATCGCGGCGGGGCTGGTCGCGCTGCGCGACGAACCGCGCGGCGACGCCGCGGCCGGCGTCGCCGCCATCAGCGCACTGGGCGTGCGCCCGGTGATGCTGACCGGCGACAATCCGCGCACCGCCGCCGCCATCGCCGCCACGCTCGGGCTGGAAGCGAAGGCCGGGCTGCTGCCGGCCGACAAGCTGCGCGAGATCGCCACACTGCGCGAGGCCGGCGCTGTCATCATGGTGGGCGACGGCATCAACGATGCGCCCGCCTTGGCTGCGGCGACGGTCGGCGTGGCGATGGGCGGCGGCACCGATGTCGCGCTCGAAACCGCCGATGCTGCCGTGCTGCGCGATCGCGTCGGCGGGGTCGCGGACCTCGTGGCGCTGTCGCGCGCGACCATGGCCAATGTCCGGCAGAATGTCGGCCTGGCAGTCGGGCTGAAGGGCGTGGTGCTGGTGACCACGCTGGTCGGCATCACCGGATTGTGGCCGGCGATCCTGGCCGATACGGGTGCGACCGTGCTCGTCACGTTGAACGCGCTGCGGCTGCTGCGCTGGCGCGGTGCGGCAATGCCGCAATAGCGCGGCACCCGCGCGTCCAGCGCGCTTGCCAGCCCGAGGCGTCTCGGGGAACATCGCTGCGAGACGTCCTTCGGCGCACGACGTGGTCCTGCGCTGTCCCCGGCACCACAATCCCCAAATCGGCATACTGACACCGCCTGCCGGCACTGGCGCGCGGCGTCGCGGCTCGGTGCTCAACACCGCGCGACCGGCGTTGCCGTCCTCGACTGGAGACCCCATGCCAGCCTGGCTACCGCTGCTGCTCGGCTTCCTGACCGCGGTCGGGCCGATCTCGACCGACATGTACCTGCCCGCCTTCCCGGCGATCGAGGCGGAGCTCGGCACCGCGCGCGGCAGCGTCGAGATCACGCTCGCCTCCTGGTTCGTGGGCCTCGCCGTCGGGCAGCTGGTGCAGGGCACGCTGGCCGACCGGCTGGGGCGGCGGGCGCCGCTGATCGTGGGCACGGCGATCTACACCGTGGCCTCGATCGGCTGCGCCATGGCGAACGACATGGCTGTGCTGGCCGCCTGGCGCTGCATCGCCGCCTTCGGCGGTGCGGCGAGTGCCGTCATCCCGCGCGCCATGGTGCGCGACCTCGCCGATGGGCTTGGCGCTGCGCGGCTGATGTCGAAGCTGATGCTGGTGATGGGCGCGGCGCCGATCCTCGCACCGACGATCGGCGGGCTGCTGCTGGTTGCCGGCGGCTGGCGGATGATCTTCTGGGCCTCCGCGGCCTATGGCGGGCTGTCCTGCCTGCTCGCCTGGCGCCTGCTGCCCGAGACCCTGCCGCCCGACCGGCGTGCGAAGCGGTCCTTCGTGACGTTGCTGGCGGATTTCGTCCAGATCGGGCGCGAACGCGGCTTCTACACCCATGCGCTGATGGGCGCGGCCACCATGTTCTCGGTCTTCGCCTTCATCAGCGGCGCGCCGGGCGTCTACATCGAACATTTCGGCGTCTCGCCCACGCATTTCGGCCTGTTGTTCGCCATCAGCGCGACCGGCTTCATCGGCGCGTCGCAGTTCAATCCGTGGCTGCTGCACCGGTTCGGGGCGCGGCGCGTGGTGTCCTATGCGCTGCGGCTGTCGGCTGCGGCCGTGATGGTGCTGGCGGCCGCCGCCGTCACCGGGATCGGCGGACTGCTGGGGATCTTCCTGCCGGCGGCGGTCGCCCTGGCCTGCACCGGCCTGGTGTTTCCCAACGCCGCAGTGGGCGCGTTGTCACGCCACGCGGCACGGGCGGGCAGTGCCTCGGCCTTGCTGGGAACGCTGCAATTCAGCTGCGCGGCAATGGGTAGCGCCCTGGTGGGCGCGCTGGCGGATGGCACGCCACTGCCGATGGCACTGCTGATGGTGGTCGGTGCGGCGGCGGCGCTGATGGCGGAGATGGCGCGGCCCCGGTGAGAAGGCCGCACCTTCGAACTGCCCGCGGTGGGTGCGATGCCCCGCGGGCGGAACCCATGCGGCTCAGCGAGCCGTAGCGGTATCACCTGCCCGGCGTTGCCATCCGGGCGGGACCGGGCGGTGCCGCAGCGGCGTCGTCAGCGCGCGGCGCTCGTGATCGCGACCTCGTCGCCGGGGCCCAGGCGGGTGGCGAAAGCCATCATCGCGGGATCGGCGATAGTGACGAGTTGGCGCGCACCCGCCGGCACAGCCACGACCAGGCGACGGCCGCCGACCTCCACGGCCTCGATGGTGCCGCGCAAAACGCCGGGGCGCGTGGCGTCGGCATTGCGTGGCGGAGAGGCCAGCCGGACCATGCCATTCGCGTCATAGACCGCGACGACACGCGCGCCGGGCCGGAGCAGCCGCAGGTTCCGGAAGTCCTGACCCGCCGTCAGGGTGAAGGTCCCGCCGCTGGTCGTCTTCAGGATGACCTCACGCGTGCCGGCATCCGCCGCCTGGACCGTGCCGTAGGCCGCCATTCCGCTGGCCACCAGGGCTGGCTGCCCAGGCGGGAGGTTTCGGATGACGAGGTCCGGATTTGACGCCACCTGCATCGATGCCGGCGGCGCCGGCGTCTCGGCGCAGCCGAGAAGCCCGGCCGCCGCCACGGCCAGCGGTGCAACCACCATCAGCCGCCTGCTAATCGCCTGTACCGCCACCTGTGGCCTCCCATTGTGCATTCGGAACAGTGTTCTGGCGGCGCCGCCCATTTGGCAAGACATGCCTTCGCATCATGCGCCATGGCGCTGCGCGGACAAGGCGGAAATCACCTGCGCCAGTCAGGCCCTGCAAGCCGCCGGCCGCCCCGGTTGCTGCCGTCGCACCCGCTTCCTACTCTCCCCCGCAACGGCGGCCTCATGCGCCGAACGGGGGAACCGCACCATGAACGACACGGCACCAGCTGAAGAAGCCACGACTCGCGCCGCCTTCGCCGACGGCATCCTGGAACTGACGATGAGCAATCCGCGGCGGCGCAATGCCCTCGCCCCGGGGCTGCGCATGGCGCTGATCGAGCACCTGGAACAGGGCCTCGCCGATCCCGAATGCCGCGCCATCATCCTCACCGGGGATGGCGGGCATTTCTGCGCGGGCGGGGATATCTCCGGCATGGGCCAGCAGACGGCGTTGCAGGGACGCGCGCGGATGATGCGCGTCAGCCACCGGATGCTCCGCCTGCTGGTGGAAGGCGAAAAGCCGGTCATCGCCGCGGTAGAGGGCCATGCCGCCGGGGCCGGGATGTCGATCGCGGCGGCCTGCGACATCGTCGTTGCCTCCCGTGCGGCGGTCTTCACCTGTTCCTTCAACCGGATCGGGCTTGTGCCGGATCTGGGCGCGGCATGGACGCTGCCGCGGCGCATCGGCCTCGGCCCGACCAAGATGATGATGTTCCGCGGCAAGCCGGTGGCGGCCGAGGAGGCCGCACGGCTCGGTCTGGTCGATGCGCTCGCCGAACCGGGCGCCGCGCTGGCCGAGGCGCGGGCCATCGCGCGCGACATTGCCGCCACCGCGCCGCTGTCGAACGGCATGGCGAAGCAGCTGATCAACCGGTCGAACGGGACGCTGGCGGAATTCCTCAAGGCCGAGGCCGACGCGCAGGCCCTGCTGTACCAGAGCGAGGATCACCGAGAGGGCCGCGACGCCTTCATGGCCAAGCGCACGCCGTCCTTTGTCGGTCGTTGATTCCAACGGCCCACGAAGGATGAGTCTTTTTTGTGCCTCAGGCGCCGGCGCGCACATACATGCGCTTGGCTTTCGCGCCGCGCGCTCCTGGCCCGATGCACCGCATCGGGCCGAAGATGGTCCCCTGAGGGGTCGGGCTCAGCCCCGCTTGGCGAAGTCAACGAAGCCAGCCAGGTAGTCGCTGAGCTGCTTCTGCACCGCGGCGTCGGTCAGCGCCCCATTCGCATCGAAGATACCGCCTGCGCGCGAAACCATCAGCCGACCACCGGTCCACAACTCGGTGCCGAGGGTGCGCAGCACGGGCAGCCAGGCATTTTGCGACAGGATGGTGCCGAAGCCGCCTGGCGAGGCGCCGATCAAGGCCACCTTCCGCCCGGCGAAGACGCGCGCCGCATCGGCGGGCGGGCGCGACAGCCAGTCGATGGCGTTCTTGAAGGCGCCCGGCATCGAATTGTTGTACTCGGGCGTCACCAGCAGCAGCCCATCCGCCGCGGCGATCTTGTCCTTCAGCGCCGCGACGGCCGGCGGAATGCCCTCGGCCGCTTCGAGGTCGCCGTCATACAGCGGTATGCCGTGGATGGTTTCCACACCGAGCGCCACGCCCGCGGGCATCAACCCCGCGGCCGCGCGCAGCAGTGCCGTGTTGAGGGATGCGCGGCGCAGGCTTCCCGAAAGGCCGATGATCTTCATGGCGCAGACATCCTTGTCCAGTTGGGCGGGGCGATGATCGGGCAGACGCGTGCGCAGGGCCAGCACCCTATCGACAGGCGACCACCACCTGATCCGGGCCGCTGACGATGCGGCCATGACGCATGCCGCGACTGTTCTCACGGATGCTCGTCACCTCGCAGCGCCGGGCGCTGGCCGGGACGGCAGCCATGATGCCCGATTCCAACCCCTCATACCGGCAGACCAGGCGATAGGGCTGGCGGTTGCCGCCAAGATCCCACCATTCCCGCCGCGCGCGCGGGTCGGCGTCGGGTCGCAGCTGGACGCGATCGGCAGGGTCACCCTCGAACAGATCGGCGCCACGCAGCCAATGGCGCTGCGTCTCGGGCCGCACTTCCCAGCCATTGGGCGGGCGGATCTCGTCGCGCGCCATCACCTCGACCGAGGCCGGGCAGGCGATCAGCGGCGGTGCCGGCGGGCGGGAGGGCTGCTGGGCAACCGCACCGCCGGCGGTGAGCAGCACGGGCAGGCAGGCGAGGACAGGACGCATCGGGGGGTCTCCGTCATCGAGGCAGGGTCACAACCGAAGGAAGCGCTCCGCGATTTCAAAGGCAACGCGGCCGGTCTCGTCGAAGGGGTCGCGCGCGAATGGCGTGGGTGCCTCCGCCAGCGGCCGGGCCTGGCCGGCAGCATAGACGCTGTCGTGCAGCCTGTGGTGGCGGGCGCCGAGCCCGCCCGGATCGGCGATGAAGACCGGCGCCGTGGTCGCCAGCGCCTCGGACAGCATGGAGACCGAATCGCCCGTCACCACCACCGCATCGGCCCAGGCGAGCATCCCGGCATAGGGGTTCCGGCCGCCATCGCCCCAGCGGTGCAGATGATGCGGCAGGCCGGATAATTCCTCTGCAACGGCCGATTCCGCCGCCCGACCGGTGCGGCGGGACCCAGTGGCGACCACGCTGCCGGCGAAGCCCGCGACCTGGCGGGCGATGGTGGCGGCGGTGCCGGGCGCCATCCCCTCCCCGCGCGGCGGGCCGCCGAGCAGCAGGGCAATGCGCGGTCCAGGGAGTTCGCCGAACATGCCCCATTCCCGGCGTGCCGCAGCGAGCCGGGCAGGGCTCATGCGATGCGTGGCTCCCAAGATGGGCAGGATATTAGGGGCGGCGGGCGGCGAATCGTGCCGGCCGACGACCAGCAGGTCAAAGCGGTGCTCGCCGAAGCCGGGACGCATGCAGTGAACCGTGCGTACCCCCTGCCCGGCCAGCCACAGCGCCACCGGGGCGCTGCGCCGCCCGGCGGAGATGGCGATATCGGGCCAGGGATCGGCGATCTGCCGGCGCGATTCCGGGGTCAGGCCCGTCCGCGTCGCCCATAGCAGCGGCAGCCGGGCCATCGGGCCCCAGTCCAGCGGCACGGTCCGGAACGGCCGGCCCAGCCGTTCGGCGATGCCGATGGCCTGGGCGGCGGTCCCGGCGCGGGGGTCGGCCAGGACCCAGATTCGATTGGCGGCCGCCTCGGTCATGGACGCGGCCCGCCCCGCCGATTACGACAGGACGACATAGGACCACCACCAGGACGAACCGCCATGACCGCGCTGCACGCCTCCGACTGGGACCGCGACGCCGCCCTGACCACCGCGCGCATCCTGCTTGAAATCAAGGCCGTGAATTTCCGGCCCGAGGAGCCCTATACCTTCACCAGCGGCTGGAAGAGCCCCGTCTATATCGACTGCCGCAAGATCATCTCCTTCCCCCGGGCGCGCAACCGGATCATGGAACTGGGCGTCGAGAAGATCGGCCGGCATGTCGGTTATGAATCGATCGACGTGGTGGTGGGCGGCGAGACCGCCGGCATCCCCTTCGGCGCCTGGATCGCCGACCGGATGATGGCGCCGATGGCCTATGTCCGGAAGAAGCCGAAGGGCTTCGGCCGCAATGCCCAGATCGAGGGCGAGGTGCCGGTCGGCCAGCGCACCCTGCTGGTCGAGGACCTGACCACCGATGGCGGTTCCAAGATCCGCTTCGCCAATGCGCTGCGCGAGGCCGGCGCGGTCTGCGACCACACCTTCGTCGTCTTCTACTATGGCGTCTTCCCTGGTTCCTTCGAGAAGATGAAGGAGATGGGGCTGAACCTGCACCACCTCTGCACCTGGTGGGACGTGCTGGAAGTGTGCCGCGAGCGCCCCTATTTCAGCGAGACCGCGCTGAAGGAAGTGCGCAAGTTCCTGCAGGACCCAGTGAGTTGGTCCGCCGCGCATGGCGGCGTGGCGAGCGTCGATGAGGCGAAGTTGAAGGATGCGGTGGAGTGAGGCTTGCGGCCGTCGCGCTGGCCGTCGCGCTGGCGGCACCCGCCGCCGCCCAAACGCGCGACACGCTGACCATCGGCATCACGCAGTATCCTTCGACCTTCCACCCCAATATCGAGAACATGGCCGCGAAGTCCTACGTCCTGGGTTTCGCGCGCCGGCCACTGACGGCCTATGATGCCGATTGGCGCCTCGCCTGCCTCACCTGCGAGACGCTGCCCTCGATCGAGAATGGCCTCGCCGAACGCGAGACCACGCCGGAGGGCAAGGCCGGCATCCGCGTCACTTATCGGCTGATCGAGGGCCTGCGCTGGGGTGACGGCACGCCGGTGTCGTCGGAAGACCTGCGCTTCGCCTGGGAAGCCGGGCGTGATGCCGCAACCGGCTTCGGCCCTGCCGAGTTCTACCGCAGCGCTTATGAACTCATCGTCGTCGATCCGCGCACCGTCACGCTCCGCTTCGACCGCGTCACCTTCGAATACGCCTCCATGGGCGACTTCCAGCCGCTGCCCGCCCATATCGAACGCGCCCGCTGGCAGGCCGATCCCCGCGCCTACCGCACGCGCACGGCCTACGACACCGAGACGACGAACCCCGCGCTGTGGAACGGCCCGTATCGTATCACCGGCGTGCAGCCCGGTGCCTCCGTCACGCTCGACCGCAACCCCGCCTGGAACGGCGCGGCACCCGCCTTCCGCCGCATCACCATCCGCACCGTCGAGAATACGCCGGCTCTCGAAGCCCAGTTGCTCGCCGGCCAGGTGGACATGGTGGCGGGTGAACTCGGCCTGCCATTGGAACAGGCCATCGCGCTGGAACGTCGCACCGGCAACCGCTTCCGCTTCCTCTACCAGCCGGGCCTGATCTACGAGCACATGGATCTGCGCCACGACCATCCCGCGCTGGGCGACATTCGCGTGCGTCGCGCGCTTCTGATGGCGACCGATCGTGCGCAGATCAGCGAGCGCCTGTTCGCCGGCCGCCAGCCCGTCGCGCACTCGTCCGTCAATCCGCTCGACCCGATGTTCGACCCGGATGTGCGGCAGACGCGTTTCGACCTGGCAGCCGCCCGCGCGCTGCTGGACGAAGCGGGCTGGACGCCCGGCCCCGACGGCATCCGCCGCAACGCCGCCGGCGAGCGCCTGTCGCTCGAATTCATGACCACCGCCGGCAATCGTGCCCGCGAACAGGTGCAGCAGGTGCTGCAAGGCATGTGGCGCGTCGCGGGGATCGAGGCGCGCATCCGCAACGAGCCGCCCCGCGTCTTCTTCGCCGAGACCCTCTCGCGCCGCCGCTTCCAGGGCCTGGCGCTGTTCGCCTGGATCAGCGCGCCGGAATCGGTGCCGCGCTCCTCGCTGAACTCCGACGAGATTCCGCGCGAGGCCACCAACTGGTCCGGCCAGAACTTCGGCGGCTATCGCAACGCCGAGATGGACGTGCTGACGCAGACCATCCCCGAGCAGCTCGACGTGCCGCAGCGGCGCGCGATGTGGCGCCGCCTGCAGGCCATCTATGCCGAGGACCTGCCATCCATCCCGCTCTGGTTCCGCGCCGATGCGCATGTCTGGCCGCAATGGCTGGATGGCGTGCGGCCCACGGGGCACCTCAACGTCTCGACGTTGTGGGCGGAGGAATGGCGGGCGCGCTGATGCTGGACCACGTCTCCATCACCGTGTCCGACCTGCCGCGCGCGGCGCGCTTCTACGATGCGGTGATGGCCGCGCTGCGCGTGCCCTGCGTGAACCGGTCGGAGATCGCCATCGGCTATGGCACCCGCAATCGCGCGGATGATGATGGCCACAGCTATATCAGCATCCGCGCAGCGGACGGACCAATCCACGCAGATCGCCGTCACTGGTGCTTCCGCGCGCCGGATCGCACCGCCGTGGATGCGTTCCATGCAGCAGGTCTCGCGCATGGCGGGGCCGATGACGGCGCGCCGGGGCTTCGGCCGCAGTACCACACGCACTACTACGCGGCGTTCCTGTTCGACCCGGACGGCAATCGCGTGGAGGCCGTGTGTCACCGCACGGAGTAAGGCCGGGGGAAAGTGAATTCCCCCGGACCCCCTTCTATTTTTGGCCGTCGCACGGGTGCGCCCGGCGCGGCGGGCTGACACGACCACGACCGGCGGTCTCTGCGCCACGGCATGCCATCGCACCGGTGGCCCTGCATTTGGAAGAACCCAGGCCAATCATTCGCGCTGACAGCCGCCGGCAGCACCAAAAGACGGCATTCCAAAGGACCCAGTCCTTTGGCGGGGTGGCTTGGAGGGGCAGCGCCCCTCCAATCTTCGCCCCATGACGCGCATCCTCCTCAGCCGCCTCGCGCAGATCGCGCTGACCCTCGCCATCCTCTCCTTCTGCGCCTTTGCCCTCATCGCGCTTATGCCGGGCGACCCGATCGAGGTCGCCATCGCCGGCGACCCGCGCCTGACCGCCGAGGACGCCGCGCGGCTGCGCGCCCTGCATGGTCTCGATCGCCCCTTCACCGAGCGCTACCTCGCCTGGGCCGGAAACCTGCTGCGCGGCGAGTTCGGCTATTCGCGCCTGTTCGCTCAGCCCGTCGCATCACTGCTTGGCCCAGCGCTGCTGTCCACGCTCGGTCTCGCCGGCACGGCGCTCGTCATCGCGCTGGTCGCGGGTGTGGCACTCGGCGCGCTTGCGGCATCGCGGCCGCGCGCGGCGCCCTTCGTCGATGCCGTCGCCGTCCTGGACCAGGCGATGCCCACCTTCTGGCTCGGCATCCTGCTGATCATCGCCTTCGCGGTCACGCTCGGCTGGCTGCCGGCGGGCGGCAGCGCCGAAGCGGGGCTGGGGCTCGACCACCTGGTGCTGCCGGTCGCGACGCTGGCTGTCGCCCATCTCGCCGGCTACGCCCGGCACGCCACGGCAAGCCTTGAAACCACGCTCACTGAACCCTGGATCCGTACCGCCCGCGCGCGTGGCGCCACCGAATCCCGCGTGCTGTTTCGCCACGCCCTGCCCAATGCCGCGCTGCCCATCCTGCAGATCGCGGCACTCGATGCCGGCGCGCTGGCCGGCGGTGCGCTGGTCACGGAAACCGTCTTCGCGCGGCCCGGCATGGGCAAGCTGCTCTACGACGCGGTGATGGGCAACGACACCAACCTCGCACTGGTGGCGCTGCTGCTGGTCGCGCTGGTGACGATGCTGGCGACACTCGGTGCTGATCTCGCGCAGCGGGCGCTCGACCCGCGGCTGCGCGAGCGGTGATCCGCCTCGCGACAGGCCTGGCGCTGCTCGGAACGCTTGCGCTCGCGGCGCTGGCCGCCCCGTTGGTGGCCGATGCGCTCGGCCTGGATCCCTTCGCACCCGATCTGCTGGCCCGCTTCGAACCACCATCGGCCGCGCATCCGCTCGGCACGGATGATCTCGGCCGCGACATCCTGCTGCGGCTGCTGTTCGGCGCACGGGTCTCCCTCGCGGTCGGGTTGGCGGCAGCCCTGACGGCAACGGTCATTGGCACCACGGCGGGCGTCATCGCCGCCTGGCGCGGCGGCGCCGCCGATGCGGCGATCATGCGGTTGGCGGATTTCATGCTTGCCCTGCCTGCCCTGCCACTGCTGGTGCTGCTGGCCGCCGCCGACCCGTCGCGAATCGGCCTTCCGGCACGCGGAGAAGCCGCCGGCGACGTGCTGCGCATCGTCGCCATCCTTGCCATCTTCGGCTGGGTGGGCGTCGCACGGCTGGCGCGCGCGGCGGCGCTGGCCACACTGTCGCGCGACCATGTCCGCGCCGCCCGTGCGTTGGGGGCGACCGAAGCGCGCATCCTGCGCCGCCACGTCCTGCCGGCGCTGTTGCCGCCGATCGCGGTGGCCACGGCACTTGCCGTCGCGGGCGCGATCCTCGCCGAATCGACGCTGTCCTTCCTGGGCCTCGGCATCAGCCCGCCGGCGCCGTCCTGGGGGAATATGCTCGCCAACGCGCAGGAACTCGTGTTCAGCGCTCCCTGGGCGGCGGTCTGGCCCGGCCTTGCGATCATGGCGACTATCGCCGGCTGCACCCTGGTCGCCGACGGGCTCCGCAGGCGATAATAGTGAGATCAGGCCACGGCTTGGACATCTCGCGTTGCTCCGGATCAAGGCATGGCCTTGCCAGCCCCGGCAGGCTGCCCGACATGGCCTTGATCGACGGCCCGAAACCGCTGCTGCCAGGGAGAGCAGGACTATGCCGAACACCCCCCTTTCGAAATCGATGCTGGATCTGCTCTCGCATATCAGCCTGCCTGCGGCCGAGCGGCAGTTCGGCAATGGCGATGCCTCGCTGGCCGATCCGGCGACCGCCCTGCCGCAAACGCTGACTGGCACCGCCGCCCTGCTCGACCACCTGCTGGCCGAGGTGGAGGAAGACCTGCGCGAAGGCCGCAGCCAGGCCGCCGGCACCGCGCTCGGCATTGCCGGGACGCGCCTGGCCCTGGACGGGATGCGCGGCAGCAGCCCGCCCCAGCATGTCGAGTGGCTGGCCGCCCATATGCGCGCCGCGGCGAGCGAACTGGCCGCCAACCAGCCCGGCAAGTCGCTGAAGGCGGTTCGCCTGGCGCGGCTCGCCCTGCGTCCCTGACGGATCGCCGGGTGCGCGGCATTGCTGCGCACCCGCACAACGGCGGCAACCGGTGACCTCGGGCCATTCGAAACATGTCCGATCAGTCATTTATCGGATAGTCTTACGACAGGCGCATAGGAGTAGGAGATTCCGACGAGGTCACGGATCCCCCCGACCGTACCGACCGTTCGACAGGTCACATCGGCCGATAAAGGATCCGCTGCCATGTTCCGTGCCTTCCTCCTTGCCGCCGGGTTGATTCTCGCCCTCGGCTCGCTCAGCCCCGCCGAGGCGACACGCAGCCGCGCCCGCTCGACCGGCACCGAAGCAACCGCCGCTTCTTCCGAGGCGCCGCGCGCGTCCTCCTCCCATCGCAGCCGCCGCAATGAGGCGAATCGCCAGCGCCGCAGCCGTGGCTCGGCCAGCGCGTCGCGCCAGCGTCGCGGGTCGCAGCATGCCTCGAACACCACGGGTTCGCGCCGTGGTTCGCGCAGCGCGCCGGCCACCGCCACGCAGTGACGGTCGCCATCCGCGCCGTTTGAAAAAGGGGGCCGCGAGGCCCCCTTTGTCGTTCCTGGCAAAGTGATTCACCGACAGCGGGCCAGTGTTCTTCGCACGGGGACCACATCTGCGATCGACCCACCGACGCTCGGCCTGAGGCGCACCCTGGTCAGCCGGAACCGGATCCGTTCGCTTTCGCTCACGCCTCCTGCTCTATGCCCTTATTTGAGCGTGTGATTCACGCCTCCGGTGATTCTACTGCGGCGATCACGCTCCAACGGCCGACACCGATGCGCGCTGCTGCGCAACACGCCACGACATCATCCGCGCGATCGCGCCCGGACCGAACCGCGCCCCCGTCGCCCGATGCCCCGCATTGGGCGGCGAACGCACGGCGCAACCGCGCGCATCCCATCCGCTACCGCCGGCAGCACAGTGCGCGGCGCGAAGCCAGGGGCCGCGGATGCGCTCCACCCGGCGTTGTGGGACGCTCGAAACCCGCCGCAGGCGCCCCCCCCCCCCCGCATCAGTCCCCGATCACCCCGCCATCCTTCTTCACGATGGCGATCACCGCCGGGCGCGGCGGCACGCCATCCTCGAAATCCGGCCACCGCGTCGAAGGCCGGTCGAAGGACGACCCGGCATCCTCGCCTGGATGCTGGATGGCGAGGAACACCGTCCGGTCGTCCGGCGTGAACCGCGGCCCGCAGACCTCCGCCCCCGTCGGCGCCTGGTAGAACAGCCTGGTCAGCGCGCGGCCCGGGCCGCGCGTATCGGCGGCATACAGGCCATCCGCGACCCCCGCGGCCACCGGTGCACCATCGGTCGCGATCCAGATCCGCCCCTTGCTGTCGAAAGCGCAATTATCCGGACAGGACAACCAGCCCTGCTCGGTGGCGCGGTGGTACTGGGCGCCGGGATCGATGCCCGGCCGGCCGGCCATCAGGAACAGCGCCCAACGCATCTCGCGTGCGGCGTGGTCCACCTCGACGGTGCCGGCGCCGGGCGGGATGAATTCCACCACATGGCCGTGGACGTTGCGCGGGCGCGGATTGGCCGCATCCACCTGGTTCGCCGTGCGCCGCGCATTGTTCGTCAGCATGGCATAGACGCGGCCCGTCGCCTTGTTGGCCTCGACATCCTCGGGCCGGTCCATCGGCGTGGCACCCAGCAGCGTCGCCGCCTGGCGGGCATGGATCACCACATCGGCCTGGCTGCGGAAACCGTTCGCCTCGGTCAGCGGCCCCTGGCCATGCACCAGGTCCAGCCATTCCACCTTGCCGTCTTCCGACAGCCTGGCGACCGCCAGCGTGCCGTCATCCATCAGGTCGCGATTGGCGGCGCGGTCCTGCGGGTCGAAGGGCCGGGCGGTGACGAAGCGGTAGATGAATTCGAAGCGTTCATCGTCGCCCATGTAGAAGACGACGCGGCCATCCTTGTTGACCGCGTGGGTGCAGCCTTCGTGCTTGAAGCGCCCGAGCGCGGTGCGCTTCACCGGCACGCTGGCCGGATCGTAGGGGTCGTATTCGACCACCCAGCCGAAGCGGTTCGGCTCATTCGGCTCGCGGCCGAGGTCGAAGCGTTCCATGTGCTGCGGCCAGGAGTACAGCGCCGGCTGCGTCAGGCCATAGCGCCGCCAGGCGGCGTGGCGCGGGTTCTGCGGATTGGCCGCATCGGCGCCGCCGAAATAGTAGTTGAAGTTCTCCTCACAGGTGATGACCGTGCCCCAGGGCGTATTGCCGCCGGCGCAGTTGTTCAGCGTGCCAAGCACGCGCATCCCGGTCGGATCATCCTTCGTCTTCATCGCCTCATGCCCCGCCGCGGGACCCGCGACACGCATCGGCGTGTCGCCGGTGATCCGCCGATTGAAGCGGCTGTCCTTCACATAGGCCCAGCGCCCGTCGACCTTGCGGATCTCGACGATCGACATGCCGTGGGCAGCCACCTCCGTCTGCGCCTGTTCGGCATTGGCGCGCAGCGCGGCGGACCGCCCCGCGCCCAGGCCCGGCCACATCAGGTTGGTGTTGGTGTATTCGTGGTTCACCGCGAGCAGCCCGTGATCGGCGGCGTTCGACCCCTGCGGCAACGGGAAGAAGTCGAGGTAGTCGTTGTTGTAGCCGAACTGCTTCGCCTGGCTGCCCGGCGTGGAGCGACCGGCCTGGAACGCAGCACCGTCGGCGAAGATCGGATCGCCCCAGCGGATCACCGTCTGCGCCTCATAGCCCTCCGCGACGGAATCGCGCTGCGAGAGCTGATGACGCAGTTCCTGGAAGCCAAGCGTCGAGGGCCCGCCGGCCACCGGCACGCCCTGCGCCGCCGCCGCGTCCGGCAGCATGGCCAGCGCCGTGGCGGCGACACCAGCGCCGAACAGCGCGCGGCGTCCGTACCGCGCCTCGATCAGCGCGCCGATCGACCGGCGCGGATCGGGGTTGGAGGTGCCGGCATCCTCCGCGGCGCCGAATGTCTCGGCCTCGGGCGTCGGCTTGAGGTCGCTGAGCGTCATGGCTTTGGTCCGTCCGGAATAGTGCCGGCAGGGTGTCCGGCGGCGGCCGGAGATTGACCGCAGGCCAGGGTGCCGGGAACCGGGTGCAACGTGAAGAATCTGTTGCAGTGCACGCCGGGGGACTTGCGGCCCGGCGCCGAAGCGGGTTCGCGGATGGCACGACACCGGAAAGGGCCTGACGCCGTCCGCGCGACGTCGCGCCTCCATCAAAGGCGAGAGACCGGCGGCCCTGCCTCCTGATACCAACGGCCGAATTCTTCGCCCGTTGGTATCGGCTTCGGCGTGCTCTCAGACGCGTCGTGCCGAAGGCACGCCCATGGCATGACGCGCAAACCTCCGGTTTGCTTGGCTTTCGCCGGACTGCCGGCGGGCCGCCTTCGCGGCCTCGGCACGAGTCAATCACTCGTGCCGTTGGTTATGACATGTGGAGCCTCGGGCAGGATCCGTTCGCTTTCGCTCACGCCTCCTGCCCCATGCCTTCGTTTGATCGCGTGATTCGCGCCTCCGGTGATTCCACCCGCGACGATCACGCTTCAGAGCGGCCCTGCCCCTCTCGGTCTCACCCCACCAAAGGCTTCAGGCCTTTGGAAACCTCGACCTGGGGCGGGTCGGCGGGAAGCATCCGGACGCGGGACCACCGGTGGCGCTTCACGCCCATACCGCCTCGCCCAGCGCCAAAAGCCCGCGGTCCAGGGGCCCGCAGGCCCCTGGCGGGGTGGTTTGGAGGGGCAGCGCCCCTCCAGTTCGCACCTTCCGCCCCGCTCCCCCTCACCGCACCAACGTCACCACCATGCTGCGCGGCGGTTCGTCCGGCCGCAGGTTCGGCCAGCGTGTCGCGGGGGCGGCCCAGGTCGCGCCGGGGGCAGCGCCGGGATGCGCGACGGCGGCCACCAGCGTGCCATCCGGCGCCACCGCCGCGCCGGCCGCGGCCGCGCCGATAGGCGTCGCGAGCAGCAGGCTCGGCTGCCCGCGCCCGGCGCCGCTCACCGGCACGCGATACAGCGCTTCGGGCAACGCGCCGGGGCGGGCGCCGCGATCGGTGCCGACCAGCAGCGCGCCATCGCGATCGAAGCCCAGCGAGGCCGGCGCCCAGGGCCAGGCAGGCACGGCGGCGGGCGCCTCGCCCCGCCGGACGGGCTGCGCCGGGGCCTCCTGCCCGTTCAGGATCACCTCGGCGACGCCGGTCTCGGCGGCCACGTCGCCGGCTGCGGCGCGAAATTCGAGGACCTGGCCCGCCCCGCCGCGCGTCGCGACGCACAGCCGCTTCTGCTGCGCATCGAAGGCGACCGCGCGCGGTTGGTCGAGTGGCGTTGCCCCGGCATTGCGCGCCGCGGCCAGCGGGTCGCCCTGTTGCAGCGGCAGCCAGCGCAGCGAACCGCCCTCGAAGCGAGCCGCCGCCATGCGCCCGGCGTCCAGGGCGCGAACCCCGGCCGACTCGTCCGACAGGAAGCGATAAAGGAAGCCACCCGGCCGGCCGTCCACCATCCAGACCACGGCCCGGCCATCGGCGGCGAGGCCCGCAGCGGCGTCCACCGCGCCGAAACGCCCGGGCGCGGCACGTTTCACCGGCACCGAGGCGGGGTCGGAGGGGTCGAGTTCGGCCAGCATGCCGGTCGCGCCGGGATCGATGCCGGGCACCCGGCCGGCCCAGGCCGCGCCGCCGCCTTCCGCGAGCAGCACGCTGCCCCAGGGCGTGGCACAGCCGCCGGTCACGCCGATGATGCCCACGGCCGGACCGCCATCGGCACCGAGCCGGCACAGCGTGGCGGCTGTCAGGCGACGGTTCTGGAAGCCGCCATCGATGACGGTCCAATTGCCGCCGCGCCGGGCGATGTTGACCAGGCTGACACCCTGCATCGCGCCCGCCACCTCCGGCCGGTCGCGCGCGTCCGGAAAGGCCATCGCGGCATCCACGGTCGGGTGCGCCACCACCAGCAGGGCGCGCGGCACGCCGTCATCGGCGGTCTGGGCCGGCACCAGCGCCAGGATGCGCGCATCCCAACCGAACTGGCTGGCAGCGGCCTCGACGGTCGGCCGCGCGGGATCCCAGGGGGGTGCGTCGAAGGTGACGCGGTCGCCCCAGCGGATCAGCGCGCCGCGCTGGATGCCTGGTGCGACGAAGTCGTCCTGCCGGATGGTCAGCGACTGGGCGCGCAGCGCCGGGGCGGCGAGGACCAGAGGCGCGGCAAGCAAGGCGCGGCGGGCGATCATGCGACATCCTCCTCGATCGGCGGCGGGATGTGGGCGCGCACGGGCGGCAGCGCCACGGTCCAGGCTTCCACCTGCACCAGGCAGGATTGCGCGGACGGCCCCTGCCCCAGCCTGGAGGTTCCGATATCCGGCGTCAGCACGTTGGGATTGCCATGGACGCACAGGCTGCCGGGCACGCCCGGTTCCAGCGGGTCGAACCAGGCGCCGGTCGCCATCATGGCCACGCCGCGCATCAGCCCCGCATCGATGCGCAGCCCACCAAGGCAGGCGCCGCGATCGTTGAACACGCGCACGATCTCGCCGGGCTTCAGCCCGCGTTCGGCGGCGTCATCGGGATTGAGCGTGATGGGTTCGCGGCCCTGGATCTTGTCCGCCGCCGCGACCCGGCCGGGATCGAGCTGCCCATGCAGCCGCGTCGCCGGCTGGTAGGACAGCAGGTGCAGCGGGAAGCGCTTCGCCTGCTCGGCGCCGAGCCATTCGCGCGGTGCGATCCACACCGGATGGCCCGGCGCATCGTCGTAGTGGAAGGACGCGATGGTCTCGCTGAACAGCTCGACCTTGCCGGTGGCGGTGTCGAGCGGATGCTCCTCGGGATCAGCGCGGAATTCGGCGAACTGGGTGTATTCGTCGCCACGCTTCGGCGCTTCCGCTTCCCACCAGCCCTTCGCCCAGAAGGCATCGAAATCGGGCGTGTCGAAGCCGAGCCGCGCGCAGTTCCGGCGCCATTGCTCGAACAGGTGGCGCAGCCAGGCGTCCTCGTTGCGCTGTTCGGTGAAGCGGTCGCGATAGCCGAGTTCCTCGGCGATGTCGGCGAGGATGTCGTGGTCGTGGCGTGCCTGGCCCACCGGGTCGATCGCCTTGTGCATCGCGCGCACGAAGCGGTCGCGGCCCGACGAGGCGATGTCGTTGCGTTCGAGCGTGGTGGTGGCCGGCAGCACGATGTCCGCATGGCGTGCGGCCGCGGTCCAATGCTGTTCCTGGATGATGATCGTGTCGGCCTGCGCCCAGCCGCGCAGCATGCGGTTGAGGTCCTGGTGATGATGGAACGGGTTGCCGCCGGCCCACCAGATGATGCGCGTGTCGGGATAGGTCTGCGCACGGCCGTTGAAGTCGTAGGTGCCGCCGGGATTCTCCAGCATGTCGGTGATGCGGGCGACCGGGATGAAGGCGCCGGTCGGGTTGCGTGTCGCAGGCATCGAGAAGGACGGCACGTCCTGCCGCGGCTCGCCCATGCCGTTCACGCTGCCATAGCCATAGGCCACGCCCTCGCCGGGCTTGCCGATCTTGCCGAGCATCGCGGCAAGGGCCGCGAGCATCCAGTAGGGCTGTTCGCCGAAATCAGCGCGCTGCAGCGACCAGGTGGCGGTCAGCATCGCCGGCTGGTCGGCCAGTTCCATCGCGATGCGCCGGATCGTCGCGGCCGGGATGGTGGTGATGGGTTCGGCCCATTCCGGCGTCTTCGCGACGCCGTCCGCCTCACCCATGACGTAGGCGCGCAGCCGGTCCCAGCCGACGCAACGCGTGGCGAGGTAGTCGCGATCCTCCCGCCCCGCCATCACGATGGTGTGCGCCATCGCCAGCAGCAGCGCGGTGTCGGTGCCCGGGCGGATCGGGATCCATTCCGCGTTGCACCAATCGGGCACATCGGCGCGGTTGGGCGAAACCTGGATGAAGCGCAGCCCGGCCGCGGCGGCTTCGCGCAGGTTGATCTCGTTGGAATGCCGCCCGGCGGCACCCGAGGTTACCAGGCCGTTGCGCAGCGGCAGCCCGCCCAGGCACAGCATCACCTTCGAATACCGCGTGATGGCCGCCCAATCCGTCGTGCGGCCCAGCAGAACCTCATTGGTGCCGAGGATATGCGGCAGAAGCGCCTGCGCGGCGGCGTAGGAATAGGCGTTGACCTGCCCGGTATAGCCGCCGCCCAGGCCCAGGAAGCGCTGCAACTGGCTGCGCGCATGGTGGAACCGCCCGGCCGAGGACCAGCCATAGGAACCGCCGAAGATGCTGGTCGGCCCGTGCTCGGCACGGACTCGGCGGGTTTCTTCCGCCACCAGCCGCACCGCCCGGTCCCAGGTCACGGGGACGAAGGGGTCGCCGCCCCGCAGCGCACCACGCCGGCGACCCTCCAGCCAGCCCTTCCGGACATAGGGTCGGTCCACCCGGCAGGCGGCGTGGACGATGTCGGGCACGCTTTCGATCAGGCTGCCGGGGAAGGGGTCGCGGGCGAAGGGGCGCACGCCGACCACCCGGCCCTCCTGCACCACGGCGTCGTAGGTGCCCCAATGGGCGGCATGCGGCTTGATCTCGGTCATGGAGGCTCCTTCGCGCCGAAAGGTGGCGCGGGCATGGCTGCGCCGCAACAGCCGCCCCTTGGGTGGTGCGGCGGACCGGCCTAAGGTGCCCGCCTCGCCCGCCGAGGAAGGCCCATACCGACATGACACCGCCGCGCAATTCCAACGCCGCTCGCGACATCGCGAACGTGCTGCACCCCTATACCGACGCCAAGGCGTTCCAGCAGACCGGTCCGCTGGTCATCACGCGCGGCAAGGGCGTGAAGATCTACGACGAGCAGGGCAAGGAATACATCGAGGCGCTGGCCGGGCTGTGGTGCGCCAGCCTGGGCTTCGACAACGAACGCCTGGTGCAGGCCGCGACCAACCAGATGCGCAAGCTGCCCTTCTACCACTCGTTCACGGCGAAGTCGCACGAGCCGATGATCGACCTGGCGGAGATGCTGATCGAGCGCGCGCCGTCGCCGATGAGCAAGGTGTTCTTCGGCAATTCGGGGTCCGAGGCGAATGACTCCGCGCTGAAGATGATCTGGTACATGAACAACGCGCTGGGCCGACCGAAGAAGAAGAAGGTCTTCGCGCGGCTGAAGGCGTATCACGGCATCACGCTCGCCGCCGCGTCGCTCACCGGCCTGCCGGCCAACCACAAGCTGTTCGACGCGCCGATCGCCGGTGGCCGCTTCGTCCATGTCGGCACGCCCCACCACTACCATGAGGCGAAGCCGGGCGAGACCGAGGAAGCCTTCGCGACGCGCCTCGCGGACGAGTTGGAAGCCCGCATCATCGAGGAAGGCGGCGCCGAGGAATGCGCGGCCTTCTGGGCCGAGCCGGTGATGGGCGCTGGCGGCGTCATCGTCCCGCCCGCGACCTATTTCGAGAAGATCCAGGCCGTGCTGAAGAAGTACGACATGCTCTTCGTCGCCGACGAGGTGATCTGCGGCTTCGGGCGCACCGGCAGCTACTGGGGCTGCCAGACCTTCAACATCCAGCCCGACATCCTGGTCTGCGCCAAGGCGCTGTCGTCCTCCTACCTGCCGATCTCGGCGGTGATGGTGAACGAGACCGTATTCCAGGGCATCGCCGAAGGCTCGTCCGCCGTCGGCACCTGGGGCCACGGCTTCACCTATTCCGGCCACCCGGTTGCCGCGGCCGTCGCGATCGAAACGCTGAAGATCTACGACGAGACGAACATCGTCGCGCATGTGGCCGAGGTCGGCGCGCACATGCAGGCGGAACTGCGCCGCCGCTTCACCGACCACCCGCTGGTCGGCGAAGTGCGCGGCGTTGGCCTGATCGGGGCGATCGAACTCACCTCCGACAAGGCGGCGCGCAAGCCGATCGACCCGGCGAAGAAGGCCGGTGCACGGCTGTGCAAGCTGGGCGAGGAACATGGCGTGATCCTGCGCGCCATGATCAACGACAGCATGGGCTTCTCGCCGCCGCTCGTGATCACCAAGGACGAGGTGACCGAGATGCTGGACCGCGTGGGCAAGGCGCTCGACGCGTTGGCCGTGGACCTGCGGCGCGAGAGCATCGCGGCAGTCTGACGTTCGGTTGGAGGGGCTTTGCCCCTCCAAACCACCCCACCAAAGGCTTAAGGCCTTTGGAAACCTCGATTTGGTGCCGGGCAGGTTTGTCGTGCCGGCTGGCCGATTGCGTGTCGGGCGCAAAGGCGGGTTTCGGCAAATTCCTGACAGCAGCGCACGGCGCCAAGTGACGGCATTACAATGGGCGCTGGGGTGATCTGGAGGGGCGGCGCCCCTCCATCCTTCCGTCCCGACACCCGGATCCATCCGTGAAGATCACCGCCCCCGCACTGCCCGTCGCCGTCGCCCTGCTGCTGGCCCCGCTCGCCGTCGTGCTGCAATCCAAGGCGATGGCACCGATCGCTCTGGTGTCGCTCGCATTGTCCATCATCGCCTTCTGGCGGCAGGACCGCGCGCTGCCCTGGCCGGGCGGCGCCGCGCTGGCGATGGGTCTCGCACTCGGCCTGTGGGGCGCGATCAGCGCGGCCTGGGCGATCGAGCCTGCACGCGCGCTGACCACCGGCCTGTCGCTCGCCGGCATGGTGGCCCTGGCCGGCGGCGCCGCCCGGGCCCTGGATGGCAGCGATGGGCCGACGCGGCGCACCATGATGCTGCTGATCGCCGCCGGCCTGGCGGTCGGGCTGGCCGCCGCGACGATCGACACGCTGACCGGCAACGCCATCCGTGCCGGCGTGCGCGGCTTGCGGGAGGTGCCGGCGACGCTGGCCTTCGGGCTGAAGCCCGCCGGATCGTTGATGGCGCTGCTGCTGCCGCTCGCCGCGGCGTTCCCCTGGCCGGTGGCGCCGCGCATCGCTTTTCTGTTGGCCGGAGCGGGCTTGCTGATCGTGCTGCCGGGTGACACGGCGAAGATCGCCGCGGTGGCCGGGTTGGCGGCAGCCGGGGCCGCGGCACTGTGGCCGCGCGTGGTGCCGCGGCTCATCGGCGCGGGCCTTGGCTTCAAGATCCTGGCGATGCCATTCCTGGTCGCCGCCATCCCCGCCCTGCCGGTCGAGCGCCTGCCGCCTTCCGCCCTGCATCGCATGCTGATCTGGGACTTCGCCGCGGAGCGCATCGCCGAGCGTCCGCTGCTCGGCTGGGGCATGGAGGCCAGCCGCGAAATCCCTGGCGGCCAGGATCAGCCAGGCGCCGCCGCGTTGGACCGGCTGCGCGTGACCGACCCGGCCCTGCGTCGCTGGTTCGCCGAACCGCACGTGCACATCCTGCCGCTGCATCCGCATAACGGGGCGCTGCAACTGTGGCTCGAACTGGGTGCCGTCGGCGCCGCGATCGCGGCGCTGCTCGCCTGGTTCCTGGGCGTGGCTGCCGCGCGCGCGCCATCGCCTGCCGCGGCCAGCGGTGCGCTGGCCTCGGCGGCGGTCACGGCGATGCTGTCCTTCGGGGCGTGGCAGGCCTGGTGGGTGGCGGCGATGCTGCTTGTGGCGGCGGTGTGCGGCGCGCTGCCGGTGCGGGGCGTCACCCGGGGTCCTGCCCTCCCCGGCCCCCTCCCGCCAAGGGCCTAGGGCAGATCCCGGTCGGGTGAAGATGCTCGCAAAAACAAAAGGCTGGAGCCGCTGCCGTGAGCCAAGGCGAACGGGAGCGCCTCTACAGTAGATCCCGATGAGGTGAATCTGCTCGCTCAAACACGACGTGACAGCGATTCGTGTGGGCGGGTCGAATGCAACCCGCTCCAACCTGCCCGATCATGTATGGGTGTCCAGAGGCCCTTAGGCCTTTGGTGGGGTGAGGCTTGGAGAGGGGCAAAGCCCCTTTCCAAGAGAGTCTCACCGCGCCCGTTCGATGCAGAAGGCGACCACATCCGCCAGCGCCCGCTTCTCCGCCGTGTCGGGGAAGCCGGCCAGCGCCGCGATGGCTTGGTCGCCATACAGCCGTGCGCGCTCGATCGTATCGTCCAACGCGCCATGGCGGCGCATCAACGTCAGCGCTTCGCCAAGGTCGCTGTCGGTCTGCTCGCGATCCTCGAGCGTGCGGCGCCAGAAGGCGCGGTCGTCGTCGCTGCCGCGCGCAAAGGCGAGCAGCACCGGCAGGGTGATCTTGCCCTCGCGGAAATCGTCGCCGACGGTCTTGCCCAGAGCCTGCTGGTCGGCGCTGTAGTCGAGCGCATCATCCACCAGCTGGAACGCCACGCCGAGTGCCGCGCCGAACGCGCGCAGCGCCGCCTGGCGCGCCGGCGGCTGGTCGGCGACCACGGCTCCGACCTCGGTGGCGGCGGCGAACAGCGCGGCGGTCTTGCCTTCGATGACCTTGAGGTACTGCGCCTCGGTCGTCGTGGTGTCGTTCTGGGTGATCAGCTGCAGCACCTCGCCCTCGGCGATGGTGGCCGATGCGGCCGACAGGATGCGCAGCACCTCGAGCGAGCCGTCCTCGACCATCACCTCGAAGGCGCGGGAGAACAGGAAGTCGCCGACCAGCACGGAGGCCTTGTTGCCGAACAGCGCATTCGCCGAGGCCTGGCCACGACGCAGCGCGCTTTCATCGACCACGTCGTCATGCAGCAGTGTCGCGGTGTGGATGAACTCGACACAGGCGGCGAGGCCGACATGGCGCTGCCCGCGATAGCCGCACATCCGCGCGGCCGCGAGCGTGAGCAGCGGGCGCAGCCGCTTGCCGCCGGCGGCGACGATATGGGCTGCGAGTTGGGGGATCAGCGCGACATCGCTCTGCATGCGCTCGACGATCAGGCGGTTGCAGGCCGCGAGGTCGTCGCGCACCAGCGACATCAGCGCGCTCAGTGCGTCCTCGCCCTTGCGTGGGGCAATGGCGGCGTTCTCCAGCGCCGTACCGGCGACCTGATCCCGCGCCGTACCGGCGATTTGATCCAGCGCCGTACCGGCGACGAGCGGCTTGGCGGTGGCGCTCACCCTTGCTCTTCTCCTTCTGAGGAGCGCACCATAGTCACGCCCCGCCCAGGCGGCAAGCAGCGGAAAAATCAGGGGAAATGCACTTGCGATGCGCGTCGTCGCCACCACCACCGACCCGGTCCGGCTGTCCTTCCTGCGCGCGCTGCTGGCCGATGCGGGGATCGATACGATCGTGCTCGACGCGCATATCAGCGCGATGGAAGGCGGCATCGGCGCCTTTCCCCGCAGGCTTGCCGTCGCAAGCATGGATGAACATCGCGCCCGCGCCGTGTTGACGGAGGCCGGCGAGGCAACCGCGTGAGCGACACCACCGAGGATACGCTGCTCGACGGTCGGGTGCGGCTGCGCCAGCCGCGGCACGGATTCCGCGCCGGGCTCGATGCCGTGCTGCTGGCCGCCTTCGTGCCGGCGCAGGCAGGCGACGCCGTGCTGGAAGCCGGTTGCGGCAGTGGCGCGGCGTTCCTCTGCCTCGCCGCCCGCGTGCCGGGCCTGCGCATCGCCGCGGTGGAACGCGAGGTGTCCATGGCCGCGCTGGCGCGCGACAATGCCGCGGCCAATGGCGTCGCTGCGATGGTGACCGAGGGCGACGTCGCGGATGTCGCACTGGCACGGCGCATCGGGCCCTGCGACCACGCGATGGCCAATCCGCCCTATTGGCCGGGCGGTACGCCGCCGCCGGGGGCGGTGCGCCGGGTGGCAACGCATGAATCGGGGGCGGGGCTTGTCGCCTGGACCGGCTTTCTCGCCGCTGCGCTGCGCGACCGCGGTACCATCAGCCTGGTGCTGCCCGCCGCGCGCTTCGATGCCGGCATCGAAGCGCTGCGCCGGGCGGGATGCGGGTCGATCACGTTGCTGCCGGTCGCGCCACGCGCCGGGCAGGCCGCGAAGCGCGTGCTGATCCATGCGCGCAAGGCGGGGCGTGCGCCGGCACGCCTGCTGCCGCCCTTCGTGCTGCATCAGGCCGACGGTTGTTTCACCGAAGCCGCAGAGGATGTGCTGCGTCGCGCCGCCACGCTGGCGACGCCATAGGACCTACTGGTCCTTCACCTCGGGATGGCGCAGCAGCCACAGCCGCTCATGCGCCGCCACCAGACTCTCGAGATTCTTGCGCCGGTTCGAATCCGGCGAAGCCGGACGCCGCGTCAGCATCATCTCGAGGATGCGCAGGAGTTCCTCCGCCACCTCGAAATCGCCCTGGTCGCAGGCATGGTGGAACGCGATCAGGATCTTGTCGGATAGTCGGCGGGTGTGACGCGGCGCCGATGCGCCGCCCCGTCCACCCTCGGCGCTGTTCGCGCCGTCGTGATCATCGAACGACATGATGCCCCTCCGCCGATGCCTGCGTCCGGTATCTGCACGATCCGGACAGGTCGGCACGGTCAACATACCGCCAGCGGCGGCCGCGCGTAAGCCTGTGTATCAAAACGCGCGAAGCTGTGCGCTCACAGCCGAAGCGATGGCCTCGGGCGTGCTTTCTGGTCGAAACAGACTGCGAACGCGCCCGTCCGGTCCAACGAAGTAGATGAATGATGAGTGATCCATCAGGTACGAAGTTGAGTCGCGTGGTTGCACCTTCGCGTAATAGACGCGATAGGCGCGCGCCGCTGCCGCAACCTGCTCCGCACTGCCGGTAAGTCCAACCATGCGTGGATGGAAGCGCGAGACATAATCGGCCATCGCTTCCGGCGTGTCGCGCTCGGGGTCGATCGAGATGAAGACCGGCGTCACGCGCTCCCCCGCCGGGCCCATGGCGTCGAGCGCCGCGGCAATCGTGCCGAGTTCGGTCGGGCAGACGTCGGGGCAATAGGTGAAGCCGAAATAGACCAGGAGCGGACGGCCGGCGAAGTCCGCCTGCGTCACCGTCTTGCCGGTCTGGTCCACCATCGTGAAGGGCCCGCCGAGCGAAACGCCCTGCGCGAGTTGCACACCGCCCGCCGAAGGAGCGGGCATGTCGGCGCCGGTCATCCGCGCCAACTGGCGCAGGAATGCGTCGGCGACGGATTCACCGGGCGTGCGAATGAACCAGGCCGTGGCCCAGACGCCGCCGAGCAGCACGACAATGAGAATGGAAGCGAGACGAATGGCGCGGAGCATGATGCGGCGCAGTTAGTCCGCGCGGCGCGGGGTGCGCAAGGGCACCCCGCGCGACGTCATGCAATCGTGCGTTGCATTCAGTGGCGCACGCCCTCGATCGCGCCGTCCGGCTGCGGGCTGGAGAAGACGGAATCCGCGAAGGCTTCCTCCCAGGTCCCGCCGGTGCTCGCCTTGGAATACTCCGTCGCGCGGTTCTCGAAGAAGTTGGTGTGCTCCACCGCGTTCAGCATCTCGTCGAGCCACGGCAGCGGGTTCTTCTCGATGTTGTAGAGCGGTTCGAGACCCAGCTGCTGCAGCCGGCGATCGGCGATGAAGCGGATGTATTCCTTGGTCTGCTGCGCATCGAGGCCCTGCACGCCGCCGAGTTCGAAGGCGAGGTCGATGAAGGCGTCCTCATGCTCCACGATGGTGGCGCAGATCAGGTACAGGTCGCGCTTCAACTCCGCTGTCCAGATCTCGGGATTTTCCTGCACGAAGGTGCGGAACAGGCGGATGACGGACAGGCAGTGCAGCGTCTCGTCGCGCACCGACCACGACACGATCTGCCCCATGCCCTTCATCTTGTTGAAGCGCGGGAAGTTCATCAGGATCGCGAAGGAAGCGAACAGCTGCAGCCCTTCGGTGAAGGCGCCGAAGGCGGCGAGCGTCTTGGCAATCTCGGTCTTCGATTCGACCGAGAAGGTCTGCATGTAGTCGTACTTGTCCTTCATCTCCTTGTATTTGAGGAAGGCGGTGTACTCGATTTCCGGCATGCCGATGGTGTCGAGCAGGTGGCTGTAGGCGGCGATGTGGATCGTCTCGGTGTTCGAGAAGGCCGACATCATCATCAGCACCTCGGTCGGCTTGAAGACCTGGCTGTACTGCTTCATGTAGCAGTTGTTCACCTCGACATCGGCCTGGGTGAAGAAGCGGAAGATCTGCGTCAGCAGGTTGCGCTCGGACTCCGTCAGGTTCTTCTGCCAGTCCTTCACATCGTCGGCGAGCGGCACTTCCTCCGGCAGCCAATGGATGCGCTGCTGGGTCAGCCAGGCGTCATAGGCCCAGGGGTAGCGGAACGGCTTGTAGACCGGGTTCGCGGTCAGAAGGTCGAACTTCACGGGCAGTTCGTCGTTCGAGAATCCGTCGGCCATGAGCCATCCCCCAGGAGCAGTGCGATGCGATGATTCCTACCACAATTGGTGTTCGCGACAATCCATGACCGCAAGATGTTGTGGCAGATGGAAGATACAGCCACACCGCGCGCGACTCGTGGCGCGCGCGGCGGACCATCAACGTCGCCCTATTCCACGCGGATGCCGGCCTCGCGCGCAATCACCGCATTCTCCTGCAACTCGCGGCGGATGCGCGCATCGAAGGCGTCCGGCCCCTCGGCGATGATGACGCCACCGGCATCGACGATGCGCCGCTTGATCGTCGCGTCGTGCAACAGTCCCTGCACATCCGCCGCGATGCGATCCACGATCGGCCGCGGCAGGCCCTTCGGCCCGATGATGCCATACCACGGGCTGGTGTCGGGGATCTCGAAGCCGGCCTCGCCCAGCGTCGGGATGCCGGGCAGCACCTCGACCCGGTCGGGCCCGCCGATGGCCAGCGCGCGCAGGCTGCCATCGCGCGCCAGGCCTATCGCGCCCGACAGCGTGCTGAAGGTCGCCGGCACGCGGCCGGCAACGACCTCCTGCAAGGCGGGCGCGCCGCCGCGGAAGGCGACATGCGTGACCTCGATCCCGGCCTTCCGGCGGAACATCTCCAACGCGAAATGCCCCGAGGAGCCATTGCCCGAGGATGAGAAGGCCATCCCCCCCGCGTCGCGCTTCGCCGCATCCACCAACTGGGCCACGGTGCGGTACGGCGAATCCCGCCCGACGAACAGCACCGTCGGCGAGGCATAGATGTTCACGATCGGCGTGAAGTCCGCGAGCGTGTCGTAAGGCAGCCGCGCATAGACGGCCGCATTGGACGCATGCGTGCTGGCCGCGAGAAAGATCGTGTAGCCATCGGCCGGCGACCGCGCGACCGCCTCGGAGGCGATGACCTGGCTGGCGCCGGCACGGTTCTCGATGACGATGGGCTGGCCCCAGAGACGGCCGAGCGGATCCTGCAACAGGCGACCGCCCAAATCGGTCGGGCCGCCGGCGGGGTAGCCGATGATGAGGCGGACGGGCTTTTCGGGCCAGGGCGCCTGCGCCCGGGCGATGGTCGCCGTGGGCAGGCTCGCCGCCGTGAGGGCGAGGGTGCGCCGTGTGATCATGGTTGTTCCTCCCGGGGTATTGGGAGGAAGGCTAGCGGGGTTCGGCAGCGGGCGTCGATGGGGAGGGACTTGCCCTCCCCAAACCCCACCCACCAAAGGCCCGAGGCCTTTGGAAACCGTCTCGGGGAATGGTGGCCAGGAATGCGCTCAATCTGGTGAGATGGCGCATGCTGGACACGATGGCGGGGTTGCCCGCAGTACATCTGTTGCTGGCGGGGTTGGCTGTTGGCGGCGTGGCGCTCTTGCTGCTGCGGCCTGGCGTCGCGGCGCGCATGTACGGCATGCGCTGGCTGATCGCGCGGCCCATTCTTGCCGCGCTGGGAGCACTTGGCTTCTGCGCGGTGCTGTGGCTGCTCGCGCCCTACGTTCCGGCGAGCCTGAAGCCCGCGATCCATACACCACGAAGCTGCGCCGAGGCCCGCGCCATGGGCTTCGGCACCGCCCGGATCGGCGAGCCTGGATATTTTCGCCACCTCGATGCCGATGGAGATGGCTGGTCCTGCGAACCAATGCCACGCAGGTAAACCATGGAACCAAGTCGAGGTGTCCAGAGGCCCTTAGGCCTTTGGCGGGGTGGCTTGGAGGGGCAGAGCCCCTCCAACCTTCACTGGCAGGCCAGGCATTCCTCGTAATTGTTGGAACCCGCCGGCGCCGCCGCCGCCATCGGCAACCGGACCTCGCGCTCCGTCGGCACATGCGCCGCCATGATATCGCCCTGCCCGACCACCTTCTCGCTGATCGTGTCCGCGCGCTGGATCGACAGCGAGCGGCAATAATACAGCGACTTCACCCCCTTCTTCCATGCGGACATGTGGATCTGGTGGAGGTCGCGCTTGTGCACGTTCGCCGGCAGGAACAGGTTCACCGACTGCGACTGGCAGATGAACGGCGTGCGGTCGGCCGCGTGCTCGATCACCCAGCGCTGGTCTAGCTCGAAGGCAGTCTTGAAGATCGCCTTTTCCTGTTCCGACAGGAAGTCGAGATGCTGCACCGAACCCTTGGTGACGGTCACCGAGGTCCAGGTCTCGTCATCGTCGCGCCCGTGCTTGGCCAGCACCTTCTGCAGGTACGGGTTGCGCACGATGAACGACCCGGACAGCGTCTTGTGATTGTAGACGTTCGCCGCGATCGGTTCGATGCCCGGGGATGCGCCGCCGCAGATGATGCTGATCGACGCCGTCGGCGCGATCGCCATCTTGTGGGAGAAGCGCTCCATGATGCCGTATTCGGCGGCGTCGGGGCACGGCCCGCGCTCCTCCGCCAGCAGGCGCGAGGCGGCATCCGCCTGCTCGCGCACATGCTTGAACATCTTCTTGTTCCACACCTTCGCGACAACGGATTCGAAGGGCACGTTCATCATCTGCAGGAACGAATGGAACCCCATCACGCCGAGGCCCACGGAGCGCTCCCGCATCGCGGAATACTTCGCCCGCGCCATCGAATCCGGCGCGGTGTCGATGAAGGACTGCAGCACGTTGTCGAGGAAGCGCATGACATCCGTGATGAACAGCGGATCGTCCTTCCACTCGAACCAAGTCTCGCAGTTCAGCGAGGACAGGCAGCACACCGCGGTGCGCTGTTCGCCGTGCTGGTCGATCCCGGTCGGCAGGGTGATCTCGGAGCACAGGTTCGAGGTCTTGACCTCAAGCCCCGCCAGCTTGTGATGCGCCGGCTGCGCGCGATGCACATGGTCGGAATAGATCAGGTACGGCTCGCCGGTCTCGATGCGCGCCGTCAGGATGCGGATCCACAGCGCGCGCGCCGAGACCTTGCGCATCACCGCCTGGTCCTTGGGCGACAGCAGCGCCCATTCCTCGTCATTTTCCACCGCGCGCATGAAGGCATCCGGGATCAGGATGCCGTGGTGCAGGTTCAGCGCCTTGCGGTTCGGGTCGCCGCCGGTCGGGCGACGCATTTCGAGGAATTCCTCGATCTCCGGATGGTTCACCGGCAGGTAGCAGGCCGCCGAACCGCGCCGCAGCGACCCCTGGCTGATCGCCAGCGTCAGGCTGTCCATCACCCGGATGAAAGGGATGACGCCGGAGGTCTTGCCGTTCCGCCCGACCTTCTCGCCGATGCCGCGCAGATTGCCCCAGTAGGACCCGATGCCGCCGCCCTTCGCGGCCAGCCACACATTCTCGTTCCACAGCCCGACGATGCCATCGAGGCTGTCGGACGCTTCATTGAGGAAGCAGGAGATCGGCAGCCCGCGCGTCGTACCCCCATTCGACAGCACAGGCGTCGCCGGCATGAACCACAGCCGGCTGATGTAGTCGTAGATGCGCTGCGCATGCGCCGCGTCGTCGCCATAGGCCGAGGCCACCCGCGCGAAGAGATCCTGGTAGGATTCCCCCGGCAGCAGGTAGCGGTCATCCAGCGTGGCCTTGCCGAAATCGGTCAGAAGCGCGTCGCGCGACGGATCGGTCCGGACCTGGCCATGGCCCTCAAGCTGAACTGCATCGAACACGTCAGACCCCCCAACCAAACTCATCCCCTGGGCATGCATCCTGCCGCCCAAGCGCCATCCGACACAAGATGTAGTCTTGCCACAGTCACATGACCACCACATGGGGTGGCCAACTGACCCCTTGCCAAGAGTCCCCGGTTTGTCACAGCCGGAAATATGTTCCCGTTTCGTTCATGATTCCGCGCCCCGATGCCCTTGGCAAGGCAGGACTTTTCCACAGGCGCGAACGGGCCCACTGTGCCGTCGCAAACGAGGAACCACGTCGCGCCGGGAGGGGTCGTCCCCCTCCCGCGCCGCGCGGATCCGATGCCAGACGCGCCAACCGGCACGGGAGAATGCGATGCCGCTCAAGGATATTCTCGTCCATCTCGACACCACGCCCCAATCGGCGGGGCGGCTGGAACTGGCCATCGACCTCGCCCGCCGGCACGATGCGCATCTGACCGCCCTGCATGTCGTCGATATCGGCATGCCGCTGATCGCCATGGCCGATGGCGGCGGCGGTGTCGCGCTGGCCGGGCTGATCGACCAGATGCGCGAATCTGCCCTGGCCGATGCCGCCCGCATCGAGGCCGCCTTCCGCGAGCGCATGCGCCGCGAAGCGATGCAGGGCGAATGGCGCCAGGCCGAAGGCATGGTGGCGGAACTGGTCACCCTGCATGCCCGCTATGCCGACCTCGTGATCGTCGGGCAGGAAGACCCCGATGGGCCGTCCACCGGCACGGCGGGCCTCGCCGGCGATATCCTGTTCGGTGCCGGGCGGCCGGTGCTGGCCGTCCCCTATGCCGGCAGCTTCACCAGCACCGGCCGGCGCGTCCTGGTCGGCTGGAACGCAAGCCGCGAGGCCGCGCGCGCCGTCAACGACGCCCTGCCGCTGATCGCCGGTGCGGATTCGGCGGTGGTCCTGGCCGCCAATCCGAAGGGCGGCATCGATGGCCATGGGGAGGAACCGGGCGCGGACATCGCCATCCACCTCGCGCGCCATGGCGTGAAGGTCTCGGTCGAACATCGACTCGCGCCCGACGTGCCGGATGCCGACCTGCTACTGAACCACGCCTCCGACATCTCGGCGGATCTGATCGTGATCGGCGCCTACGGGCATTCGCGGCTGCGCGAATTCGTCCTCGGCGGGGTGACGCGGACCATCCTGAAGCAGATGACGGTGCCGGTGCTGATGTCGCACTGATTTGGGTCGTGGCGGTTGGAGGGGCGTTGCCCCTCCAACCCACCCCACCAATGGCCAGTGGGGCTTTGGAAACCGATACCTGGCGCCCGACGCTGTGGGCAGGATCGGTACCCGGAGGCGCCCATCGTGCCCGAAGACATCTTCGCCGTTTGGTCCAGCCGTCCCGCTTGGCACCAAGTCAAGGTTTCCAAAGGCCCACTGGCCTTTGGTGAGGGAGGCCCGGAGGAGGTAAAGCCCGCTCCGGTTTCACCCTCCTACCCCGCCGCCGCCGCGTTCCGCAGCGCCAGCCGCTTCCCCACGATATACCCCCACGCCATGTTCGGCCCGATCGTCGTACCGGTGCCTACATTGCGCGACCCGATCGGGTTCGCCATGGCGATCCCCGCCGCGAACAGTCCGGGGATCACGCTGCCATCGGGCCGCAACACCTCGGCATGTTCGTTGGTCCGCGCGCCCCCCTTGGTGCCCAGGATCGACCGGCTCAGCGGCATGGCCAGGAACGGCGCGCGGGTGATCGGGTCCATCCCGGCCCGGCGCCGCTTGTCCCCTGCCGCCGCCGGGTCGGGCCGTGCCGGTCGGCCGAAATCCTCGTCGCGCCCGGCGGCCGCGAAGGCGTTGAAGCGGGCGACGCTCGCTTCCAGCGCCACCGGCTCGACGCCGATCAGCCTCGCCAGGGTGCCGATGTCGGGTGCGGCGCGCATCCAGGCCGGATCGGCCTTGGCCGCCCAGCGCACGGGCGGCACCTGGTCGAGCATCCGCGCATCGGTGATCACCCACGCCGGCAGGTGGACCGGCTGGCCCGTCGCCGGGTCGCGACGGTCGAGCGCCTCGCCGATGTTGAAGGTCAGCTCGTTCATGAAGCGCTCGCCATGCCGGTTGACCAGCATGGCGTTGGTCTCGGTGTGGAAGGGCACCGGCTGCGCCAAAACCTGTCCCTGGTAGCGAACCGGGATGGACGGCGCGATCGTCGCCTGGTCCATCCGCGCCAGCTCGGCGCCGGCGGCCGCGGCCATGCGCTGGCCGTCGCCCTCATGCGCGGTCGGGCTGCCGCGATAGTCGACGGGGCCGGGGAAATGCCGCGCGAGCAAATCCGCATCCCATTCGAAGCCGCCGGTGGCGATCACTACGCCCGCAGCGGCCGTCCAGACCTCCCGCGCGCCGCCGCGTTCGACAACCGCCCCCGTCACCGCGCCGGTTGCGTCCTGGGTCAGTTCCATCGCGCGCGCCGATAGCTCGAACCGCACCCCGGCATCGAGGCAGCCGCGCAGCAGCCCGGTGACCAGCGCCGTCCCCTTGCCCCGCGCATTGACCAGCCAGCGCCACAGGAGCCGCGGCGCCAGCGACAGCGCCGTGCTGTAGGGCTTGTGGTAGATGTCGGTGGTCACCGCCTCGTGGTAGGTGAAAATCTCCGGGATGGTGGATTTGCGGATGCGGAAGGCGAAGCGCCCCGCCCGCCACCGGCTGAGCGCCCTGGGCGACATCATCCGCCCGCGCAGCTTCGCCCCCGGCAGCGTCCGCAGCGGGTCGGGTTCCGGCGTCAGGGCGAAGCGCAGCGGCGTCTTCGCCTCGACGAATTTCAGCATCTCCGGCGCGGCCTTCACGAAGGCCTGCCACAGCGGCTCCTCGGTCTCGGCCCAGCCTTCCGGGGCGGCGGCGCGGATATAGGTCAGCGCCTCCTCGACGCTGTCCTCGATGCCGGCCTCGGCCGCCAGGTGATTGGCCGGGATCCAGGTGCCCGCGCCGGACATGGCGGTGGTGCCGCCCAGCCGGTCGGTCTTCTCCAGCACCGTGACACGCAGGCCCTGCGCCGCGGCGGTCAGCGCCGCCACCAGCCCCGCCGAGCCAGAACCCAGCACCAGCACATCGGTATCGAATGTCGTCATGGGGCGTTCATCCCCCCGCGCCGCCGGCCCGGCAAGGGGGCGGCGCATCATACGCCCCGCCGATGGCGATGATCCCGCAATCCCATTGGCACCGGCACGCGCAAAGGCGCATCTGAGCGGGCAGACGAAGGAGACGCCGCCATGCCCGACACCCTGCCCCAGCCCACCACCGTCCGCCCCGCCATCCATCCGGCGACGCGCATCGGCCACGTCCATCTCAAGGTCGCCAATCTCGACCGCGCCCTGGCGTTCTGGCGCGACGTGATCGGGCTGGAGGTCCAGCAGACCTATGGCGACCAGGCGGTGTTCCTCTCGGCCGGCGGCTACCACCACCACATCGCGCTCAACACCTGGGAGAGCAAGGACGGCGCCTGGCCACCGCCGGGCACGACCGGGCTGTTCCATGTCGCGCTGCTGTACCCGGACCGCCGCGCGCTGGCCCAGGCGCTGCAGCGGCTGCTCGATGCCGGCTGGCCGCTGGAAGGGGCTTCGGACCATGGCGTGTCCGAGGCGCTGTACCTGCGCGACCCGGACGGCAATGGCGTGGAACTGTATCGCGACCGGGAGGAAGCCGACTGGCCGCGTGACGCGTCGGGCAGGCTCGCCATGGTCACGAAGCGGCTGGACCTGAACGCGCTGCTGGCCGAGGCGGCATAGAGCGGTTCGCGTTCGACTGCGCTCGCGCAAGCCGCTCAAACCCCGTGCTTGAGCGAGCATCTCCACGCGGCTGGCTGATACCAACGGCCGAATTCCTCGACCGTCGGAATCGGCTTCGGCCCGCCCGCGGACGCGTCGTGCCGAAGGCACGCCCATGGCGTGACGCGCAAACCTCCGGCTTGCCTGGCTTTCGCCGGACTGCCTTCGCGGCCTCGGCACGAGTCAATCACGCGTGCCGTTGGTATGAGTCCGGTCAGGCACGATCCGCCCGAGGCGCACGCCGCCTGCCACCGATTGGCGTGACTCGCGCGGCGGTGATCGCACATCGCCGCGCCGCTGGCGTAACGTCTCCGGCGGGAGGACGTGACGATGAACGCGATGCTCCTTGCGCTCGGCTCATGTGCCCTTGTCGCGACCTGTAGCAGTCCGGCGGCGGCGCAGACCGAAACCGCGGCCCGGCGGGAATGCCTCCAGGCCATCCGGGAACAGGGCATCCGGGGCTTCGCCCTGGAATATCCCCGCTTCGTCCGGACGTCGGACGGCGCCTCGCTGACCGGCCAGATGGTGCAGGGCCCGAGCCGCCTGGACTTCACTTGCGCAATCGACCGGCAGGCCAAGGTGACCGACCTCGTCCTGACCAGCCCGACGCGATAGGCGCTGCGACGCTGGCGCCCGCCGCGCTGGCTACAGGGCCTGCTGCGCCTCCTCGCGCAGCATCTCCAGTTCCAGCCAGCGCTCCTCGGCGCCGGACAGCGCGGCCTGCGCCTTGCCCAGCGCCTCCGTCGCCTTGCGGAAGCCGATCGGGTCGCGGGTGTAGAACCCCGCATCGGCCATCAGCGCATCGAGCTTCGCGATCTCCGCCGACAGCGCCGCCATCTCGCGCGGCAGCGTCTTCAGCTCATGCTGTTCCTTCGCATTCATGCGCACGCGCTGGCGCGGCGGCGGCTCGGCACGCGGCGTGGCCTCGGCCCTCGCCGCCGCCTTCGCCTCGGCCCTGGCCGGTTCGCCGGACCGCGCGCGGACCCCGTGGCCGCGCTGCGCCACCATGTCGGAATACCCGCCGGCATAATCCTGCCAGCGCCCATCGCCTTCCGACGCGATCACGCTGGTCACGGTACGGTCGAGGAAGTCGCGGTCATGACTGACCAGGATGACGGTGCCGGCGTAATCCGCCACCAGTTCCTGCAGCAGGTCCAGCGTCTCCAGATCCAGGTCGTTGGTCGGTTCGTCCAGCACCAGCAGGTTGGATGGCTTGGCGAAGGCGCGCGCCAGCATCAGCCGCCCGCGCTCGCCGCCCGACAGGGCCGACAGCGGCGTCCGCGCCTGTTCCGGCGTGAACAGGAAGTCCTTCATGTAGCCGATCACATGGCGCGGCTGGCCGTTCACATGCACCTGGTCGCCGCGGCCTTCGGTCAGCGCCGCCGACAGCGTGATGGATGGATCGAGGCTCGCGCGCTTCTGGTCGAGCCCCACCATCTCGATCGCCGTGCCGAGCCGCACCTCCCCACTGTCCGGCGCCAGCACGCCGATCAGCATGTTCAGCAGCGTCGTCTTGCCCGCGCCATTCGGCCCGACGATGCCGACGCGATCGCCGCGCATGATGCGCGTGGTGACGTCGCGCACGATCACCCGGTCGCCATAGGATTTCGAGATCGCATCCGCCGCGACGACCAGATTGCCCGACCCGGCGGCCTCGGAGGCCGCCATAGTGACGCGCCCCTGCGCGCCCACGCGCTCGCGGCGCTTCGCCCGCAGCGCGTGCAGGTTCTCCAGCCGCCGGACATTACGCTTGCGCCGGGCGGTGACGCCGTAGCGCAGCCAATGCTCCTCCCGCACGATCTTGCGGGCGAGCTTGTGGGCGTCGCGCTCCTCCTCCTCCAGCACCTGGTCGCGCCAGGTCTCGAAGTTCGCGAAACCCTGTTCCAGCCGCCGCGTCGCACCACGGTCGAGCCACACCATGGCGCGCGACAGCCTTTCGAGAAACCGCCGGTCATGGCTGATCAGCACCAGCGCGCAGTTCAGCGAGGCGAGTTCGGCTTCCAGCCACTCGATCGCCGGCAGGTCCAGATGGTTGGTCGGTTCATCCAGCAGCAGGATGTCCGGCGAGGAGGCCAGCGCGCGCACCAGCGCGGCGCGGCGCGTCTCCCCACCCGACAGTGCGGCCGGCGTCTCCTCCCCGGTCATGCCGAGTTGTTCGAGCAGGTAGCGCGCGCGATAGGGGTCGTCGTTCGGCCCGAGCCCAGCCTCGACATAGGCCATCACATTGGCGAAGGCCGAGAGGTCCGGCTCCTGCTCCAGGTAGCGCATGGTCGCACCGGGCTGGAGGAAACGCGTGCCGGCCTCGGCCTCGATGAGGCCGGCGGCGACTTTCAGAAGGGTGGATTTGCCAGAGCCGTTGCGCCCGACCAGGGCGAGCCGCTCGCCGGGCGCGACGGACAGCGATGCCCCTTCCAGCAGGAGGGTGGAGCCGAAGCCGTGGCGGATGTCAGTGAGCAGCAGAAGGGGGGGCGGAGCCATGGCGCGTTCCTCGCCGCATGCGGCCGCCGGGTCAACCTCCCGATGAGGTCCCGCAACCGGCCGACAGCGGCGCCGAGGCCTCCCTGTCCTTCGACAGGAAGGCCGCGACACTGACCAAGGCACGCAGGGCGGCGCGGCGAGCCTGCTGTGACGGCGCGCTACCCCGCGAAGGGGTCGCGCATCATGATCGTGTCGTCGCGCTCCGGGCTGGTGGACAGCAGCACGATCGGCGCTTCCACCAGTTCCTCAATGCGGCGGACATACTTCACCGCTTCCGCCGGCAATTCGGCATAGGACCGCGCGCCACGGGTGGACCCGGCCCAGCCGGACATCGTCTCGAAGATCGGCTCGGCCGCCGCCTGGGCGCGGAAGGCCGCGGGCAGGCGCTTCACCGTCTCGCCATTGATGCGGTAGCCGGTGCAGATCTTCAGTTCCGGCAGCCCGTCCAGCACGTCGAGCTTGGTCAGCACCAGCCCGTTGATGCCACCGACCTTCACCGCCTGGCGCACCATGCAGGCATCGAACCAGCCGCAGCGGCGCGGCCGGCCGGTGACGGTGCCGAATTCGCGCCCGCGCTCACCCAGCAGCCTGCCGGTCTCATCGAACAATTCGGACGGGAACGGCCCTGAGCCCACGCGCGTCGCATAGGCCTTGGCGATGCCGAGCACGAAGCCGATCGCGTCCGGCCCTGCGCCCGACCCCGCCGCCGCATTGCCGGCGACGGTGTTGCTGCTGGTGACATAGGGATAGGTGCCGTGGTCGACGTCCAGCATCACCGCCTGCGCGCCCTCGAACAGCACGCGCTTGCCGGTGGACCGCGCATCGGACAGGCGTTCCCACACCGGTTCGGCATAGGGCAGCAGCTGCGGCGCCAGGGCGAGCAGCCCGTCGAGCAATTCCTGCTTGGCGAATTCCGGCGCGCCGAGGCCGCGCAACAGCGCGTTGTGGTGCAGCAGCAATTCGTCGAGCTTGGCCGACAGCGTCTCGGGCTCGGCGAGGTCGCACAGGCGGATGGCGCGGCGGCCGACCTTGTCCTCATAGGCCGGGCCGATGCCGCGCCCGGTCGTGCCGATCTTGTCCTCGCCCCGCGCGGCCTCGCGCGCCTTGTCCAGCGCGGGGTGCAGCGGAAGGATCAGCGGCACGTTCTCGGCGATGCGCAGGTTGTCCGGCGACACCTTCAGCCCCTGGGCGGTGACGCGCGCGATCTCGCTCAGCAACGCCTCGGGGTCCAGCACCACGCCATTGCCGATGATGCCAAGCTTGCCGCGCACCACGCCCGAGGGCAGCAGCGACAGCTTGTAGGTCTCGTTGCCCACCACCAGCGTGTGGCCGGCATTGTGGCCGCCCTGGAAGCGCACGACGATATCGGCGCGGCTGGCGAGCCAGTCCACCACCTTGCCCTTGCCCTCGTCGCCCCACTGGGCGCCGATCACGGCGACATTGGCCATGGGTTCAGTCCTTCGTCAGGATCGGGACGGCCGCGCCGTCCTTCAATTCATGGGTGCAGCGCAGGCGCTGCGGCGTGTCCTCGGGTGCCAGTGCGGCGACCGTCGCGAAACCCTGGGCGCGGAAGGCCGCGCCATCGGCGCCGGCCGGCAGGAACAGCCGTGGCCTCGGCACCGTGGCGGGGGCGGCGCGCAGCACCGCGTCAGGATACAACGTCATGCCCGTCGCCGGCTCATCGTTCTGCGAGACATACCGCCCCCCGCGCGCGAGTTCGCCCGACATCCCCGCCCCGAACAGCGTGAAGGCGACCCCGGTGTGATAGCGGAAGCCGCGGAACTCGACCGGGTCGAGGGTGATCCGCAATCCCGGCGCCCGCGCCCGGATGGCGGCGAGCACAGTGGCCGCATTCTGCGCGATGGCCCGCGCGACCGGCGGCAGGTCCGCTGCATCCAGCGCCGCCAGCGCGCCATCGGCCGGACCGGTCGCGGCCATCAGCCCGGGCAGCGACGCCAGCGCGCCCGGCTGGCCCTGCACCAGCGCCGTCACGGCCGCGCTGTCCTTGCGGTCCAGCGCATGCGCAAGGCTCGATCGCAGCGCCGGCGAAACCCCAGCGGCCTCCATCAGCGCCGGCACCATCGTCGGCAAGGTCACGTCCAGGCTGACATTGGTCACGCCGATGGCGGCCAGCGCCTCGACCGCGACGATGGCGACCTCGGCATCCGCTGCGGGCGCGGCGCCGCCGATCAGTTCCACCCCCGCCTGCGGCAATTGCCGCGAAGGCGCCAACTGCGTGCCGCGCACCCGCAGCACCTGGCCGGCATAGCACAGGCGCAGCGGCCGCGCCTGGCCGCCCAGCCGGGTCGCGGCGATGCGCGCGACCTGCGGCGTGGTGTCCGCCCGCAGGCCCATCATGCGCTGGCTGACCGGGTCCATCAGGCGGAAGGTCTGCTCGGCCACCGCGGCACCCGATCCGGCCAGCAGGCTGTCCTCGAATTCCAGCAGGGGCGGCTTCACCCGTTCGTAACCATGGGCGGCGAAGACACCCATCATGGCTTCGACAAGGCCGGCCTCCCGCTCGGCTTCGGGCGGCAGGAGGTCGGCGAGGCCCGCGGGCAGCAGGGCGGGATTGGGCAGGTCGTCGGTCATGGCCGGCCGAGGGTGTGGCAGGGCGCCCGCCGCCGGGCAACCCCCGGCCGTGCAAGGCGGCCCCGCGCCGTGATTCCGCCATGGCTTGGCCGGGCTGCGGCCATGGCGGCCAGGCACAAGGGCGCGATCGGCTTCACCGGTCGTCAACCATTTCCGCCGCAGGATGTTTTTCCGGTGAACCCAGGCGGGAGAAAGAAAGTCATGTCACAGGCCAGCGCCTTCACCGCCCTTCCGGCCCATGCCGCCGACCATCGGGATGAGTTGCCGCGGGCCGAGAATCCAGGCCGTGCCTTCGCCAACGGCCTACTGCTGGCCCTGCCGCTATGGGGCCTGATCGGCCTGGCGATCTGGGCGATCGTCTGACGCTCGATCTGGACGATCGTCTGACCCTCGATCTGGGCGATCGCCTGACGCCGCCTGCACTTCCCGGACCACCCGGCGCTGAGGCATCCTGCCATCTGCATCGTCTCATGGAGGGTGAAATGCAGCGCCGGTCGATCATGGTGTTGGGGCTTCTCGCGGCGGGCCTTGGCGCCTGCGCCTCGCAGCCGCCCGATTTCAGCTATGGCGGCGCGGGCTTCCAGCCAAACAATGTGCGGTTGAACCTCGCCTATGCCGAACGCAACTTCGGCGACATGCGGCTGTATGCCGGCAAGCCCGCCGAGGCCGCCGCCGCGCTGGCCCAGTTCGAAGCCGCGGTGGCGGGGATGCGCGACCCCGCCACCTCAATCGCCCTGCCGGTGCGCTACGGCTCGCAGGTGGCCGCGGCAGTGCGCGAGGAACGCGAGGCGATCGGCATCCCGCTCGACGTGCTGCCGAACCAAGCCGCGGCCGCCCTGGCCGCCGCGGTCGGGCCGCTGCAAAGCGGCAACCAGGCGGCGATCCGCGCCGCGCTGTCCAACCCGGTCTTCACCCTGGGTCCGGACGAAACACTCGCGCGGCTGACCAACCTGCCGCGCATGTGGACGATGGAATCCATCGCGCCGATCCTGACCCGTGCGGCGGGCAGCGAGTCGGGCGTGGTGATCCGCTGACGGCGGCCGGCAGGACCGGAAGGGGCTTTGCCCCCTCCGGTCCACCCCCACCAAAGGCTTAAGGCCTTTGGGAACCTCGACCTGGTGCAGGGCGCGGTGGTTGGTCCCCCGACGAAAAATGCCTTGGGCACGAGATCGACATCCACGCCCCGATCGGCTCCGTCGCGCCCGGCGCCAGAGCAGGATCCGTTCGCTTTCGCTCACGCCTCCTGCTCCATGCCCTTGTTTGATCGTGTGATTCACGCCTCCGGTAATTCCACCTGCGGCGATCACGCTCCAAGGACTGGCTTCCAAAGACCCACCGGCCTTTGGTGGGGTGGCTTGGAGGGGCAACGCCCCTCCAACCTTGCGCCAAACCGGCGCCGCGGGACCCGCGTCAGAACGCCAGTTCGGTCGCCTGTACCACCAGCGGCAGCCCGCGCACCCCGGCCAGCACGCCGTCCGGCATCGGCCCATCGAGCCCCACCAGGCAGATCGCATCCCCGCCCGGTGCCGACCGACCGAGGTGGAAGGTTGCGATGTTCACCCCCGCATCGGCCAGGGCCATGCCGAAGCGGCCGATGAAGCCCGGCTTGTCCTGGTTGGTGACATACAGCATGTGCGGCGCGAAATCGGCCTCGACCGCGATGCCCTTGATGGCGACCAGGCGCGGCTTGTTCTCGGCCACCAGCGTGCCGTCGATGGAACGCTCGAAGCGGTCCGTCACCACGCTCAGGCGGATCAGGGTGTGGTATTCGCCGCTTCGCTCGACCGTCGTCTCGGCCACTTCGATGTCGCGCTGCTTGGCCAGCACGGGCGCGTTGACCATGTTCACCGCGCCCATCAGCGGCGTCAGCACACCGGCCAGCGCGGCCGCCGTCAGCGGCTTCAGGTTCAGTTCCGCCACCGCGCCTTCGTATTCGACGCGCACCGCCTTGATCGCACCATCCTGGGCCGCGGTCAGTTGCCCCGCCATGCCGCCGAGCATCCGTGCGAGTTCCATGTAGGGCTTAAGACGCGGCGCTTCCTCCGCGGTGACGGACGGCATGTTGATGGCGTTGGACACAGCGCCGGTCAGCAGGAAATCGGCCATCTGGTCGGCCACCTGCAGGGCGACATTCTCCTGCGCCTCGGCCGTCGCGGCACCCAGATGCGGGGTGCAGACCACGTTCTCCAGCCCGAACAGCGGGCTGTCCGTCGCCGGTTCCGTCTCGAACACGTCGAGCGCGGCGCCGGCGAGATGCCCGGATTTCAGCGCGTCATACAACGCGGCCTCGTCGACCAGGCCGCCACGCGCGCAGTTGATCAGCCGCGCCCCCTTCTTCATCCGCGCGATGGCATCGCGGGAGATCACGTTGCGCGTCTGCTCGGTCAGCGGCGTGTGCAGGGTGATGAAGTCGGCGCGCGCGATCAGGTCGTTCAACTCGACCTTCTCGACGCCGATCTCGACGGCGCGCTTCTCCGACAGGAAGGGGTCGAAGGCGATGACCTTCATCTTCAGCCCCAGCGCGCGGTCGGCGACGATGGAACCGATGTTCCCGCAGCCGATCAGGCCGAGCGTCTTGCCGAACAGCTCTACGCCCATGAAGCGGTTCTTCTCCCACTTGCCGGCCTTGGTCGACGCTGACGCGTCGGGCAATTGCCGCGCCAGCGCGAACATCATGGCGATGGCGTGCTCGGCCGTGGTGATGGCGTTGCCGAAGGGCGTGTTCATCACCACCACGCCGCGCGCGGTCGCGGTGGTGACATCCACATTGTCCACGCCGATGCCGGCGCGGCCGACGACCTTGAGGTTCGGCGCGGCCTCCATCAATTCGCGCGTCACCTTGGTGGCGGACCGCACCGCGAGACCATCATACGCCCCGATGATGGCGCGCAGGTCGGCCGGGGACAGCCCCGGCTTGAAGTCCACCTCGATGCCACGGTCCTTGAAGATCTGGACGGCGGCGGGGCTGAGCTTGTCGGAAATCAGGACCTTGACCATGGTTCAGGCCACCACGACGTCGGCTTCGACGACGGCAAGCGCCCAGTCGAGCCAGGGCAACAGCGCCTGGATGTCGCTGGTCTCGACGGTCGCCCCGCCCCAGATGCGCAGCCCGGCCGGCGCGTCGCGATAGGCGCCGGCATCGAGTGCCACGCCTTCCTTCTCCAGCAGCGAGGCGATCTTCTTCGCCGCCGCCGCCTGCGCCTCGGCCCCCATCACGGTGAACCAGGGCGCGGTGATGGTCAGGCAGATCGAGGTGCAGGACCGCGTCGCCGCATCCTCCGCCAGGAAGTCGTAGCCCGGCTTGGTCGCGACCCAGCGCGCGATGGCGCCAAGGTTCGCCTCCGACCGCGCGACCAGCCCCTTCAGCCCACCCACCGAATCCGCCCATTTCAGCCCGTCGATCGCATCCTCGACGCAGAGCATCGACGGCGTGTTGATCGTCTCGCCCTTGAATATGCCGTCGATCAGCTTGCCGCCCTTGGTCATGCGGAAGATCTTCGGCATCGGGCGGTCGGGGGTGAAGGATTCCAGCCGCGCAACGGCCCGCGGGGACAGCGCCAGCATGCCGTGCGCCGCCTCCCCGCCCAGCACCTTCTGCCAGGACCAGGTCACCACATCGAGCTTGTCCCAGGGCAGGTCCATCGCGAAGGCGGCCGAAGTCGCATCGCAGATCGCCAGGCCCTCGCGGTCGGCGCTGATGAAGTCGGCATTGGGCAGCCGCACGCCGGAGGTCGTGCCGTTCCACACGAACACGACGTCCCGCGACGGATCGACCTGCGTGAGGTCCGGCAGCCGCCCATACGGCGCTTCCAGCACGCGCGCATCCTTCAGCTTCAGCTGCTTGACGACATCCGTCGCCCATTCCTTCGAGAAGGATTCCCAGGCCAGCACATCGACGCCGCGCGCGCCCAGCATCGACCACAGCGCCATCTCGACCGCGCCGGTATCGGATGCCGGCACGATGCCCAGCCGCCAATCGGCCGGCATGCCCAGCACGGCGCGCGACCGGTCGATCACCTCGGCGAGGCGTGCCTTGGGGTCCTTGGCGCGATGGCTGCGCCCGAGCAGCGCGCCATCCAGCGCGGCGAGCGTCCAGCCGGGACGCTTGGCGCAGGGACCAGAGGAAAAGGCGGGGTTCGCGGGACGGAGTCCCGGCTTGCGGGTGGCATTTGCCATGATGCGGCTCCCTTTCAGAAGCGGATGCGCCCCGGTGGGGGGGCGTGGCCCGCTGCCGACATACGCCCACGCCATGGCGCAGGCAACCGGGACGCGCGGCCGCCGTTGCATCGCCATGTCGCGCGCACAGGCCTCCATCCTCATCCTCGTCGGCCTGGTGCTGGCGCTGTTCGTCCTGGTGCCGGAGGTCCCGCTGCTCGGCTTCGCCGGGCTTTTGCTCGCCGTCGCGCTCAGCCTGCCCGCCGGGCTGGTGATGCGCTGGACCGGCGCGCCGCGCTGGGTGGCCGTGCTGGTGGTGGTCCTCGCCCTGGTGCTGTTGGCCGTCGCGGCGGCGACCCTTGCCGCCGGGCCGCTCGCCGACCAGGCCCGGCAACTGGCCGAGGACCTGCCGAACAGCCTCCGCGCGCTGCGCGACCGGCTGAACGGCGATCCCTGGGGCGCCTGGCTGTCGCAATGGCTGAGCGTGCCCGAGGACGGCGCCAGCCAGGGCATGGGCTTCGCCGCCCTCGCCGCCACGACGACGCTGGGCTGGTTCGGCAATGCGGCGGTCATCCTGCTGGTCGGCGTCTACCTGGCCGTGCATCCGACCGCGTATGTGGCGGGGCTGCGGGCATTGCTGCACCCGTCGATCGACGGGGCCGCCGCAGCGGCGCTGGTGGAATGCGGCGTGGTGCTGCGTGGCTGGCTGGCCGGCCAGGCCTTCGCCATGGTGGTCAGCGGCACCCTGACCTGGATCGGGCTGACGCTGCTCGGCGTGCCGCTGGCCGGCGTGCTGGCGGTGCTGGCGGCGTTGCTCGGCTTCATCCCGAATATCGGTCCAGTGATCGCCGCCGTGCCGGCCATGCTGCTGGCCGCGACGATCTCGCCCTGGCTGGCATTGTGGGTCGCGCTGCTGTTCGTCGTGGTCCAGTTCATCGAGGGCAACATCCTCACGCCACTGGTGCAGGCCGAGATGGCCGACCTGCCACCGGCCGCGCTGTTGCTGGCGCAGGTGCTGATGGCGTCCTTCTTCGGTCTGCTGGGCGTGGCCCTTGCAGCGCCACTCGCCGCCGTGGCCGCCGTGCTGGTCCGGCGCGGCTATGCCGAGGGATGGCTTGGCCGAGAGCCGGCCCGCGACGATGCCGCCTGATCAGGCCCGGATGCTGACCGCCAGGGAGGTGATGATCGACATGGCATCGGTCGAGGTCGAGGCGCTGCTGTCCGCCGCCGCATTGGCCGCCGCGATCAGATAGCGTTCCGCCAGTTTCCGCACCGCCCTGTCGTCCTGCAGGCTGTCGATCTTCAGCCGCGACGTCACGGCACGCCCCTGGGTCTCGACCGGCTGGATCGCCATCGCATCCGGCAGGCCAAGCGCGCCGGTGACCACCCGCCGCATCACCGCATCGCCCAGCACGTCATAGACATCGGTCGCCATGCCGGCGGATTCCAGGAAGTAGAGCGCATCCGACAGGCCGGCCTGCCTGTCGTCGAGGCCGTTGCGGTACTGGTATTTCAGGAAGGCGTTCGACAGCGTCTCGACCAGGGTGCCGTCGCGCAATCCGGCGAGGCCGGTCTTGTGGACGCCAAGCGTCGCCGCCGCATTCTGCCAGTTGCTGCCCAATTGCGCCGCCAGGCCGGTGTCGTCCTCGGGGTCCGAGAGCAGGGCCCGGCGCACCATCCCGGCGTTGCCCTCCTGCCCCGACAGGCCCAGGGCGGGCAGCAGCACCTTGAGGATGCGCGAATCCCGCAGCGCCTGCTCGATCGTGCCGGCCTTGTCGAGCGCTGTGCGGAACTGGGCGAGCGCGGACAAGGTGACCGGGTCCTTCTTCTCCTGTGCGATGCCCTTGGCCTCCGCGCCTTCAGCCGTGGCGCGGCGCAGCGCCGGAATGGCGTCGGCCACCGAGCCGGACACCGTGGTCGATGACGACACGCCGAACAGCGCCTGCACCTGCGACAAGGTGATGTTCATGCCGCATCGTCGCCCGGAACGGGTAAGCGCGCGGTTAACCCGGCAGAAGCGACGGGTCGAAGGTAACGCCGTGGTCCAACGGACCATGCCCCGCGCCATACCCCGGTGCCGCCGCGATCGCCGCCAGCACATAGGCGCGCGCCCGCACCACCGCGTCGCGCAGCGACATCCCCTGCGCCAGCCCCGTCGCGATCGCGGAAGCCAGCGTGCAACCGGTGCCGTGGGTATGCCGCGTCTCGATCCGCGCCGTGGTGAATTCCTCCACCCCGTCGGCGGTCACCAGCAGGTCGGTCAGCACCGCGCCATCCATGTGCCCGCCCTTCAGCAGCACCGCCGGCACGCCCAGGCCGCGCAGCGCCGCCGCCGCCTCGCGCATGTCCGCGAGGTCGCGGATCGGCCGGCCCACCAGCACCTCGGCTTCCGGCAGGTTCGGCGTGATGATGGTCGCCAGCGGCAGCAGCCGCGCCTTCAGCGTATCGACCGCATCGGCAGCGAGCAGCGGATGCCCGCCCTTGGCCACCATCACCGGGTCGGCCACCAGCGGAATGCCCCGCGCCCGCGCGGCGAGTTCATCGCACACCGCCTCGATCACCGGCACCGCATGCAGCATGCCGGTCTTGATCGCATCGGCGCCAAGATCGTCCAGCACCACCGCAATCTGCTGGCGGATGAAGTCGATCGGCACGCCGGCCACGCCATGCACGCCCAGCGTGTTCTGCGCAGTCAGCGCGGTGATCGCGGTCATGGCGAAGCCACGCAGCGCGGTCACCGCCTTGATGTCGGCCTGGATGCCGGCACCGCCGCCGGAATCCGAACCGGCGATGATGAGGACGCGTCCCTTCATGGGGTGGGGCCCGATGGAGGGGCGCTGCCCCTCCAAACCTCCCCGCCAGGAGCCAACGGGCTCCTGGACCGCGGGATTCCGGTGCCGGGCGCAGCGGTTCGTCCGCCGTGATGCGCAGCCGACCGGCCCGGCGCCCGGCAGCATGACCTGCCGCCCCGCCGAATACGCCCGAACCACCCTGGCCCAACCATGGCCCACAGCTCCAATCCAAGGTGTCCAGAGGCCCTTGGGCCTTTGGGGGGTAGAGGTCCGGAGAGGAGCAAGGCCCCTCCCTGGTCGCGCCGCATCCTCACGCCGCCCGTGCCTTCGCCCGGATGGCATCCGCCAGCCGCGCCACCGTGCCCTCCACCAGCGACTCCTCCTCGGCCTCCGCCATGACGCGGATCACCGGCTCCGTCCCGCTGGCGCGGATCAGCACGCGCCCGCGCGTGCCAAGTGCGACCTCTTCGCTGGCGATCGCCGCCTTCACGCCCGCGTCGTTCAGCGGCGAGGCGCCGGCGTAGCGGACATTGACCAGGCGCTGCGGCAGCGGCGCGAAGCAGCGCAGCAATTCGCTGGCCGGCCGGCCTTCCTCGACCAGCACGCCCAGCACCTGGAGCGCGGCGATCAAGCCATCCCCGGTGGTGCCGAAATCCGGCATGATCATGTGGCCGGACTGCTCGCCGCCCAGGTTGCAGCCCGCCTCGCGCATGCGTTCGCCGACATAGCGGTCGCCCACCGCCGTGCGCAGCAGCCCCAGGCCGCGCGTGGCAAGGAAGCGCTCCAGACCCATGTTCGACATCACCGTCGCCACCACGGCGCCGCCGCGCAGCCGGTCCTGCGCCAGCCAGGACCGCGCGATCAGCGCCAGGATCTGGTCGCCATCGATCAGCTGTCCCGCCTCGTCCACCAGCACCAGGCGATCCGCATCGCCGTCCAGCGCGATGCCCAGGTCGGCCCGGCGCTCCTGCACCAGCGTGGCGAGCGCGCCCGGTGCGGTCGACCCCACGCCCTTGTTGATGTTGAACCCATCGGGGGCGACCCCGACCGGCACCACCTCCGCCCCCAATTCCCACAGCACGGTGGGGGCGACCTTGTAGGCCGCGCCATGGGCGCAATCGACGACGATGCGCAGGCCTTCCAGCGTCCGGCCGCGCGGGAAGGACTGCTTGGCCGCCTCGATGTATCGACCGGGCGCGTCCTCAAGCCGGCTGGCGCGGCCCAGCCGCCCCGGCGCGACCATCGCCGCGGTCAGGTCGCCGGCCATCAGCGCCTCGATCTCGCATTCCTGCTCATCGGTCAGCTTCAGCCCATCCGGGCCGAACAGCTTGATCCCATTATCTTCATACGGGTTGTGGGAGGCGCTGATCATCACGCCCAGGTCGGCGCGCAACGAACGCGTCAGCAGCGCAATGGCCGGCGTCGGCAACGGCCCGACCAGCACCACATCCATCCCCGCGCCGATGAAGCCCGCGGTCAGCGCCGGTTCCAGCATGTACCCCGACAGGCGCGTATCCTTGCCGATCACCACGCGATGGCGGTGGGTCCCGCGGTTGAAATACCGCCCCGCCGCCTGCCCCAGCCGCAGCGCCGTCGCCGCATCCATCGGCGCCTGGTTGGCCGTGCCGCGAATGCCGTCGGTGCCGAACAGGCGACGGGCGGGCGGCGGGGTGGCGGTGTCCTTGGGCATGACTTCGATCCTCTGCCCCCATCCCTACAGCGCCCGATACCGGCTTGAGAAGGCCGGGGACGATCCGCCCCGCCGTCTCGCCGCCCCGCACGGTTTGGCGCGGCGCCCGGGCCATGCTCTGTTCGCGGACCAGGAAACGCGGAGCGAACGCCCCCCATGACGACCATCCCGACCGAACAGGTTCCCGCCATCCACCACCGCCGCGTCGGCGACATCATGCTGACCGTGGTGAGCGACGGCTTCCTCGAAGGCTCGATGGCCGTGCTGCAGAACATCAGCGTCGAGGATTCGTCCGAGATGCTGCGCTCGGTGTTCCGGCCGGTGCCGCGGCGCACCTCGCTCAACTGCTTCATCATCCGCTCGGGCGGGCGCACCGCGCTGATCGACACCGGCGCCGGCACGCATATGCAGAAATCCTCCGGCCAGTTGCTGCGCAACCTCGCCGCCACCGGCATCGCGCCGGCCGGGATCGACACGGTGCTGATGACGCACCTGCACCCCGACCATTCCAACGGCCTGGCGACCGCCGAGGGCGGCGCCTTCTTCCCCGCCGCCGAACTGGCCATGCATGCGGACGAACACGCCTACTGGACCAGCGAGGAGGCCGAGGCCGAGGTCGCCCGCACCGGCCAGGGCGTGCCGACCGGCGGCGCCTACTTCCCCATGGCGAAGCGCCAGATGGCACCTTATGCGGACCGCCTCCGCCTGTTCCAGGGCGGCGCCGAGGTCTTCCCCGGCGTCACCGCCATGCACTTCCCTGGCCATACGCCGGGTCATTGCGGCTTCCTCATCGCCTCGGGCGGGCAGTCCCTGCTGATCTGGGGCGACATCGTCCACCTGCCGGAAGTGCAGGTGCCGCGGCCGGAGGTAACCATCCTGTTCGACGTCGATCCGCCGCAGGCCGCGGCGACGCGCCGGCGCGTCTTCGACATGGTGGCGACCGAGAAGACGCATATCGCCGGGATGCACCTGCATTTCCCGGCGACCGCGCATCTGGGGCGCGAAGGCAATGGCTACCGGCTTTTCCCGGAGGCATGGGAGCAGACCCTGTAGCGAAGGGGCCCGGCCAGCCTATTCCGGCGCCTTCGAGGCCTTGGCAAGGAGCTCGTGCGAGCGGGGCGGGCCGGACTGCGTGATGCCTGACGCGGGATCGGCCACCACAGCCCCACGCCTGCGCGTCAAGTGCCGCGCCAGGCGCATCCCAGGCTGTTCGATCCATCGGTTCGTCGCCGTGGACGTCGCCACGGTCATCGCCACCACGAGCACCCAGAGAACAGCAGCCGTGATGACGGCACGAGGGCCGGATACGGTCGTATCAATCCAACCACCGCTCCACGCCGGGACAGTGTGAACGAAGACGAAGTGCATCACGTAGCAACTGAAACTCAGCACGCCGATCCGCTGGATGATCGGATGGGAAAACAGGGTCGGCGTTGAAATCGCCATCAGCAGGACGAAAACGCCCAGAAGGCTCGATGCGATGAATATCTGCGGTATGGTGTCCGGCACAAATCGATCGGATGCTGCCGGATTAAGCGCTGCGATGACCAGCAGCAAAACGGTCAGTCCGAGCAAAACCCATGAATTCCGCCTGGAAAGGCGAAAATTTCGCATACTTCTCAAGATACAAAACACGACAAATCCAATCATGAAAACCGGCATCTGATTGAAGAACCAGAAATACAGGAAATTGTTTAAATATACGCCGGAATATTCCTGGAAAAAACTCAGGCCAAATGTATTGGCCATGATGGCCACGACGATTGCCAGGATCAGCATCGCCACCGCCCGGCCGGTGGATGACAGGAACACGATCAGGAGGGGAAACAGAGCATAGAAGGTGAACTCGACACCGATGCTCCAGCCACCGGGAACCACCATCCAGCCCGGCGTCGTCGGTATCCAGTCGGGATGCCAGGCATTGATGAAAAATACGGAGCGCAACAGCTGCGCGACCGAAAAGCCGGAACCCGGTGGCTGCACCACCATGTAAAATACGACACCAAAATAATAAAGTGGGGCAATCCTCAAAAATCTCCGAATGAAAAAATTCAATGCCCTTCGACCGTAAGGCTCGATCGACCTGTTCCAGGAATAACATAGCGTCACGGCACTGGCGATAAAGAACAACTGGACGCCATGCCAGCCGAAGTTCGTCAGTTTCTTCAATGGCCAGTATAATTCTGGAAACGAGCCCCCGACATGGGTTGTCATCACCAGTATGATCGCCCAGCCACGGACGGCATCGATATAGGCGAAGGTCTCGCCCGTCGGCGGTGCCGAATCGTTTGGCCGATCCACCGCCATCGGGTCGTTCACGGCCCCAGGTTCCGCCAAACCGGCCCGCCTGCAAGCCAACCCCTGACGCCCCATCCTGCCGTCACCAGGGGTTGGGCATCCCCGGTCACCGCGCGGGCATATCCTCGCAGCAGAAACGAATGGATGCCCACGGGAGGAAGGCTCCTACCTCGGGCCCGGCTCAGCGTCACTGCAATCCCCAATCGCCGACAGTGCCACGCCCTTCCGAAGGATCGGGGCCAAGCACAAGCATGCCACACCCGTGCCGCGCACCGAAGGAACGATGCTGCCTAGCATCAGTCGCCCGCCTGCGACGCGCCGATGTTACAGGCGCGCCACACCGCCAGCGCCTGCACCGTCTCCGCAACGTCATGCACGCGCAGCACCGACGCGCCGCGCGCCGCGCCCGCCAGCGCCGCCGCCACGCTGCCCGGCATGCGCTGCCCGGCCTCCTCAACCCCCGAAAGCCGTCCGATGAATCGCTTGCGCGACGCGCCCAGCACCACCCGGCAGCCGAGTGAGGCGATCAGCGGCAGCCGGTCGATCAGCGCCAGGTTGTGGTCCAGCGTCTTGCCGAAGCCGATGCCCGGATCGACCGCGATCCGCCCGCGCGCGATGCCCGCCGCCTCGCAGGCCGCGATGCGGTCGCGCAGGAAGCCCGCCACCTGCACCGCCACGTCGTCATAGGTCGCCAGCGCCTGCATCGTCGCCGGGTCGTCGCCGGGCATGTGCATCAGCACCACCGGCACCTGGGCCTGCGCGACCAGCTGCAGCGCCTGGGCGTCGTGGCGCAGGGCGGAGATGTCGTTGACGATCTCCGCCCCCGCATCCAGCGCCGCGCGCATCGTGGCGGCGTTGCGCGTGTCGATGCTGACCGGCGCGGCCTTCGCCAATTCCCGCACCACCGGCAGGATGCGGGCGATCTCCTCCTCGGCGGTCACGGCGGCGGCGCCGGGCCTGGTCGATTCACCGCCGATGTCGAGCATGTCCGCGCCGGCCTCGAGCATCGCGTGGCCGGCGGCGATCGCGGCCTCGGCCTGCGCATGCCGGCCGCCATCGGAGAAACTGTCGGGCGTGACATTGATGACGCCCATCACCAGCGGGCCATCGGCCGGCAGTCCGGCGAATGGCGCGGGGCGCTGGGCGATGGCGTGCATCGCTTCCTGCCAATCCTCCGGCACCTCGCGGATCGGGCCGACGCCCAGATCCTCGCCATCCTCGATCAGGCGGACGAAGGCGAAGGCGATGTCGCCGCCCTGCAGCGGCAGGGCGAAACCCTCGCGCAAGGCATGGAAGGAAACAGGGCCGGTGATGAGGCCCAGCGGTTCGACGAAGCGGCCGGTGATCATGGGCAGCGATGTGCCTGATCGGGACAGGGAAGGCCACTGGGAGGCAGTGCCAGTTGCGGAAATAGTCGTGCACCGTGCTGCGCCGCGGAAGCTCGTTGAATAACGATGCCCACGGGCAGTAAGTGCTGAGGATGAAAATCACCCCATTGACGACATCGAGCTCAACTACGACCCGCGTGTCGCCGCCGCGCTTGGCCGGCGGGATCAGCGGGCAGATCAGCACCCAATCCTTGTCAGTCAGGTCACCCGGATCATGCAGATTACTTCGGTCATCGCGAGCACGGTTCTCGTCGGTCCACATCTGGCGGCTCTCTCGGTTCGGATAGCCGTCAGTGAATTACAATTAAATCAAATTATCCGAGGTATTCGTGGGTCCGCACTTGGCGTCAATCACTTTACTCGTCATCGGTGGGAGGGGTGGGCAGCGAAAATAGGTCCCCGGGGCCTGGCCGAAATTTCTTTGAGAACAGACGTGCGAACTCATCCCAGTCATCCGATACTGACAAAAGGGTGGTCACCGCGACGATTTGCTTTTCCAGATGCGGATTCCCAACCTCATCGGTCAGAAAGCGATGATGAGTGTATCGGCGCCTTCCCTTGATGGGGTCGCGCGGGTTCTTGCTACGAAGCTCTTCAAGAACACCAGGGGGAAGTCGCTCATAAATCAATTCATTGGTGAGTTTTCCAATGTAATGATTACGATTATTGGAACCGGGAGCATATTTCCATCCACGCACGCGATGAAGTTCTTCATAAAATGTGTCAGGGAATCGTTTGGCCCAAGGTAAAAGCTCAGGCGCTATATATGCTGACAATATATTCTGCAGTTCATCACGGGCCCGAATTTTTGTGTAGCCAGTGGCATCATCGACCAAGTTGAGGATGCCAGAGATGGCTAGGCCGCGCACCAGCCGCTCCGCGAAGTCAGCGACTGATTCCTGAGATTTCGTCAAAACTCCTTGAGCCCGAGCTTTCAAGTACACATCACAAACAAGTGGTAAAAGCTCAGCGCGGTATCCTGTGACAATCTGCCCGCGGTCACTCAAGTAATCGACTGGCTCAAGGTAGCCTTTTATTTCGTCCGTGATGAAGGAGTCCAGGTTGTTGGCATCTAGAAAGTTGGGGCGCTCGGTGCGCTTGTACGTACCCTTCCATGGGCGCCCTAACGCTTCAAGGAAAGCACGGCTGATGAGCACGCGCCGCTGGTCAGCAAGGTTGGCGACCTTGAGCGGCACGATGCCCGGAATTGTCAGCGTACCTTCGTGCGTGGCGCGCGGGAGATCCCATCGAGCGGCAGCCCCCTTTTGACCGATCTCGCGGCGCTCATCGGCGGTCAGCTTAATCGCCCGCGCCTGGCCCCCTTTGCTCTGTTTCGTACCAGACATCGGCAACCCCCATGCTTGCTAGGAAACGACCATATGCTTGCTCGAGAGGCGGAGCAAGCACTGCGCATAAGAATTTTTCGATGCCTGCTTGTTGGCTCACCGCATAGCCGCTGCCTTCCGGGCGATCTCAGCTCGCCGGTCTGGTGTCATCCCGGCCGAGCACGCGGCGGCGGGCTTCCGCCCCATCTGGGCCGCGGCTGCGTCCTTCACATTGTCCACGACCTCGCCCGTGGCGATGCCGCCAACGAGCTTCGCGAGGGCGATGGAGTCGCGTGGGCGGGGATGCGCGCCTCTGCAATGCCGTTAGCATGCCGCTTGGGGGCAAGCCGCGCACAGCGACAAGGTCCTCCGCAAGGATTCAGCGCCTTTCAAACTGACCCACTGGCCTTTGGTGGGGCGGCTTGGAGAAGCAAAGCCCCGTCAGCCTTCCGACCAACCTGGGCGCGCGTTGGGTGGGGTCCTGCGATCTTCATCCCGCCTCGACCGCCCCCACTTCGCGCAGCGACACCTGCGTCGTCCGCCCCAGCACCAGCATGTCGCGCAGCCGCAGCCCCATCACCTGCACCGCCTGGTCCAGGCTGCGGGCCATGGCGATGTCGCCCGGGCTGGCCGAGGCCGCGCCACGCCCGCAGCCGCGTGCCAGCACGATGCCCTCGGCCTCCAGCGCCAGGGCGCGGCGGATGACCTGGCCGGGCAAGGCGGCCGGCTCGCTGCCGCCGAGCGTCTCCTCCGCCAGAAGCACGCCGCGCGGGTCTAGGTACAGCGCACGGAATTCCCCGGCTGCCAGGCTCGCGCCGCCGCGCCGCAGATGCGCCATCCAGGCGGCCGCGCGCGCCAGCACCGGCCGCTTGGCGCGACGCAGGTGGTCCAGCCGCTGGGCCGCCGCCAGCACCGCGCGCAGCGCTGCTGCGCCGGCTTCCCCCAGCTCGGGCAGGCTGGCGAGGTCGCGCGGCGCCGCCGCGACCGCCTCGGTCAGCCCGCCGAATCGGGCGAGGACCGCCTCTACCGCCTCGGCCGCTTCCATGCAGCCCAGGCAGGGGGCGAGCAGCGCGAACAGGATCTCGCGGTCCTCATGCTGCGCCTCCGCCGCCATGTCGGGCCCGCGGCGGCGGGCCATGGGCGGGCGCGGTGCGGCCGCTGCGGGGGTGGCGGCAGTCTGGAAGGCGAAGGCGTCCATGGTCTGGGCTTTCCGTCCGAATTCTACCTTGTGGCGAAATTCATTGTCCTTTTTCTCTCCCTAGTGCACATCGGAATGGCGTCGGCCGGCGTCGGAATCGCGTCGGTGCAATCCTGGCTGATGAGGTGTCCCCGGGTGTCCAGCGTCGGCTTCCCGCCGCGGCGGGCGTGCAGCGCCGCACCCCGGCTGCGCATCCGGCTGGTCGACACGCTGCAGATCGTCACCGCGGAAGGCCGGCCCGTGCTGCCCGGCGGCACGCGGCCGCGGGCGCTGGTGGCGCTGCTGGCGCTGGCGCCCGGATACCGCATGCCGCGCCGGCTGCTGGCCGGGCTGCTGTGGTCGGGTGCCGAGGCGCGCCACGCGCTGGGCCGCCTGCGCGACGTGCTGCACGACCTGCGCGCGGCCCTGCTGGCGGAAGGTCTCGACATCCTCGGCGCCGACGCCGCCGCCATCTGGCTGGTGGCCGAGGCCGTCGCGGTCGAGGCCTCCGGGCGCCGCGCGGGCTGGCCTTTCCTGGCCGAGCTGCGCGGCATCGACCCGCAACTCGACGACTGGCTGGCGCGCGCGGAAGGCGAGGCGCCGCCGGGCGCCGGCGCCGAGCCGCGCGCCCCGCCCGAACGTGCCGCGCTGCCCACGGCGCGGCGCGCCGGGGTGCTGGTCGCGGCGCTCAACAACCTGGCCGGCGCGCGGGCCGGGCATCTCGACATCACGACGACCGATGCGATCGTCGCCGCGCTGTCCGCGCTGCGCTCGGTCTCGGTGCTGGTCGAGGTGCCGGGCCGGGCGATGTCGGTGCCGGACTACCTGTTGACCGGCAATATCCACATGGCGGGCCAGCGCCCGCAGGTCGCGCTGCGCCTGGTCGATGTCGGCGGCGGCGGGGCGGTGCTGTGGTCGGCCGTGATCGCCCCCGACGAAGCCCGCCCCACCGCCTTCGCCGAGGAAGTCGCGGCGCAGGCCTGCGCCCGGCTGGAACACGAACTGCTTCTGCTGGAAGCCGAACGCGCCGCGCTGCGCCCGCTCGCCGAGGCCTCCGCGCAGGAGATGGTGCTGCGCGTGGTGCCCGACATCTACCGGCTGGAACGCGACGCCTTCGAACGCGCGGGCAAGGTGCTGGCCATGGCGGTGCGGCGCGACCCCAGGCTCGCCTCGGCGCAGGCCTGGCTCGCCTATTGGAACGTGCTGCTGGTCGGCCAGGGCTGGGCGGGGCAGGAACGCGACGCGCTGGCGGCCGCCGGCCAGGCCGCCGAACAGGCCATCATGCTCGACCCGCGCGACGCGAGGGGCCTTGCCATCGCCGGCCATGTGCGCGGCTTCCTGCACCACCAGATCCCCGAGGCGCTCGCCCTCACCCACCAGGCGCTCGAGATCAATCCGGCGCTGCCGGCGGCCTGGACCTTTTCGGGCATGGCCCATGCCTATGGCGGGGAACTGGAGACGGCGCGGCGGCACCTGAAGCGTGCGCTCGCCCTGCTGCCGCGCAGCCCGCACGCCTTCTTCACCGAGGCCGGGCTCGCCACGGTCGAGATGCTGCTCGGCAATTTCGACGCCGCACTCGCCACCGGGCGCGCCGTGCTGCAACTGCAACCGCGCTTCACCGCGGCGCTGCGGGCGCAGATCGCGGCGCTGGGCCATCTGGACCGGGCGGCGGAAGCGCGGCCGCTGGTGCGGGCGATGCTGGAACTCGACCCCGGCTTCACGGTGGCGCGCTTCCGCCAGGCCGCGCCCTATGTCCGGCGGCGCGACATGGACCATTTCCTGCGCGGGCTGCGCTCGGCAGGCATGGGGTAGGCGCGGTTGCGCCACGCCCGGACTGGCGCCAGGGTTCCCGCCCATCGCCAGTGCCAGGGACACCGCCAGCCATGAACGACGCCGCCAAGGCCCGCCTCGATGCGCTCCAGCCGGACCTCGTCTCCATTCGCCGCGACATCCACGCGCATCCCGAAATGGGCATGGAGGAAGCCCGCACCTCGGCGCTGGTCGCCCGGACGCTGCGCGGCTGGGGCCTCGATGTCACCGAAGGCGTCGGCAAGTTCGGCGTGGTCGCGACGCTGAAGGGCCGCCAGCCCGGCCAGCGCGCCATCGGGCTGCGCGCCGACATGGATGCGTTGTCGATCACCGAGGCGACCGGCCTGCCGCATGCCTCGACCAATCCGGGCGTGATGCATGCCTGCGGCCATGACGGCCACACCACGATGCTGCTGGGCGCCGCCAGGATGCTGAAGGACGACCCGGATTTCGGCGGCACCGTCCACTTCATCTTCCAGCCCGCCGAGGAAGGCCGCGGCGGTGCGAAGGCGATGCTCGACGACGGACTGTTCGAACGCTTTCCCGTCGATGCCGTCTATGGCCTGCACAACAAGCCGAACCGCCCGCTCGGCACCTTCGCCATCCAGCCCGGCCCGGCGATGGCCGCCGGCGACCGCTGGGTGGTGACCTTCCGCGGCACCGGCGGTCATGGCGGGTCCACGCCCCACATGGCGACCGACGTCACCGTGCTGACCGCGCAGTTCATCCTCGCGGTGCAGACCATCGTCTCGCGCAACGTCGCGGCGATCGACGCGGCGGTGATCAGCGTCGGCGCCATCCATGGCGGCTCGATGGCCTCGACCAACGTCATGCCGGCCGAGATGGTGATCGGCGGCACCGCGCGGTCCTTCACCGAGGCGGTGCGCGACACGATGGAGACCCGCATGCGCGAGATCGCCGCCGGCCTCGCCGCCACCTTCGGCTGCACGGCCGAGGTCGAATACCGCCGCCGCGGCACCGCCCTGGTGAACCACGCCGAGCAATCCGCCATCGCGCTGCGCGCCGCGACCGCCGTGGTCGGCGCGGACCACTCGACCGGCCAGGCCGGGCCGGTGACCGGCGGGGAGGATTTCTCCCTGATGCTGCAGGCCCGCCCCGGCGCCTTCATGTTCATGGGCATCGGCGCCGGCGGACCGTCCTCGGAAGGCCTGCACACGCCGACCTACGACTTCAACGACGACGCGATCCCGCTCGGCGTGGCCTATTGGATGAGCCTGGTGCGACAGGAATTGGGGTCGGTCGGGGATTGATCGCCGGGGGCGGCTTGCCCCCTTTTCGCGTGCGGCGATGCCCCACGCCCCCACCCAAGGCCTGGTGTCGCGGTATATCCCGCGGGGCCATCGAACCGACCCTGTCCGCGGCGCAAGGCGCCAAGTATCGGGTTCCAAGGGCCCACCGGCCCTTGGCGGGGTGGCTTGGAGGGGCGGCGCCCCTCCAACCTTCGCCTCACCCCCCGCGCACCGCCTGCAGTGCCGCCCCCGCGAAGGCGGTCGCATCGGCTGGTGGTGGCCGGCTGTCGGCCATCGTCACCTGGACCTTCACGAAGCGCCCATCCGCACCGCCGATGCAGACTTCCCGCATCACCGGCGCGCGGCCGAAGGCGCCGGTCATGATCGCGCAGCGCAGGCCGAGCGCCGGCAAGGTCATGCGCTCGCGCTCGGCCAAGCGCCGACCGGTGCGGCCTTGCGGGGCCTCCGACAATTCCGCCACCGCGGCGGTCAATTCGCGGTCGATCGCCGCCGCCCCAGGGTCGGCCGGCGCTAGGCCCGCCCCGGCATAGACCAGCACCGAGCCCACCGCCGCGCGGTTCGGCGTGGCGTAGTCGAAGGTCACGGACGGGCCGGGCCGCTGCGCCGATTCCCCCAGCACGAAGCCGGCCAGGGTCTCCGGCATCCGCTGGGCGATGGCCTCCAGCGACGGCGCCTGGGCCTGCATCATGGCGGCGCAGCTGGTCAGGGCAAGCATGGCGCCGGCGGCGAAGCCCCGGGCCGTGCCGGCGATGTGGTTCCTCGCGATCATTGCATCCCCCCTGCTCCACCGCGTCGGCTATGGCACGCCGTGGCGGGTGAAGGAATGCCGGCAATTCCGGCCAAACCGTGACGCCGCCGACAGGCGCGGTCGCGCCAGCCGGCCGGGGCGGTGGTCAGGCCACCGCCCGGCGACGCGTGGCGTCGCGGACGACGCCGGCCACCAGCGTGATGACCGAGGTATAGAGGATCATCTGCATCACCGTCGCTCCCACCCAAAGCCAGATCGGGAAGACCCCGGCAATGGCGGGCACCAGGAAGCCGAGCGGGAGGAACAGGTAGGCATAGGCCTCGGGCACCGCCTCGGTCACCTGGTGCGTGCCTTCCCAGATCATGTTGAAGGCGACGTACAGGATGACCAGCAGCCCGACCCAGGCGATCCAGCGATGCTTGTTCAGCAGGTTGGCGATCAGCGACGCCGCCACGCCCATCAGCACGACCGACACCGCCAGCCCGACGATCAGCACATAGGGGTGGTCCTTGGCCGCCCCGGCGACCGCCAGCACGTTGTCGAGGCTCATGGAAATGTCGGCCACCAGGATCTGGGTGATCGCCTGCCGCAACGTCTTGCGCGGCGCACCGGACGTCTCGCCCTCCAGCCCCTCGGCGTCGTGGCCGTGCTCGGCGCCGCTCTCGCGCAGCTCCCGGTACATCTTCCAGCAGACCCACAGCAGCAGCACGCCGCCGGCCAGCACGATGCCGACGATCTGCAGCAGCTGCACCGTGATCGAGGCGAAGGCGATGCGCATGATCGTCGCGGCGATGATGCCCCAGAAAATCGCCTTGCGGCGCTGGTCCGTGGGCAGGCCCGCGGCCGCCATGCCGACCACGATCGCGTTGTCCCCGGCAAGGACCACGTCGATGAACAGCACCATGGCGAGTGGCTGGATCCACTCGGGCAGCATTTCCAACATCGTGCGACGGCCCCGGAGTTAAGTTGCCTGAATTTAACCTGACGCCAGATACCGGGGCGCTCCGTCCACCGCAACCCCGAATGCCGGCCCTGCAACGGCCGCGCTTGCGTCGCGCCGCCCCGCGCGCCAAACCCGCCCCGAAATTCCCGTACCGGAGCCTGCCCCATGGTGCCGCGCTATTCCCGTCCGCAGATGGACGCCATCTGGTCGCCCGCCGCGCGCTACCGCATCTGGTTCGAGATCGAGGCGCTGGCGGCCGAGGCGATGGCCGGGCTCGGCACTATCCCCGCCGAGGCGGCCCGCGCGATCCGCGACAAGGGCGCCCCGCGCGCGGCTTCCATCGGTGATGCCGAAGTCGCCCGCATCGACGAGATCGAGCGCGTCACCCGGCACGACGTCATCGCCTTCCTCACCTTCATGGCTGAGGGAATCGGCCCCGAGGCGCGCTTCATGCACCAGGGCATGACGTCGTCCGACGTGCTCGACACCTGCTTCTCGGTGCAGTTGACGCGCGCGGCGGACCTGCTGATCGCCGACCTCGACGCGCTGCTCGCGGCACTCAAGGCGCGGGCGATGGAACACAGGATAACGCCCACCATCGGGCGCAGCCACGGCATCCATGCCGAGCCATCGACCTTCGGGCTGAAACTCGCCGGCCACTACGCCGAATTCGCCCGCGGCCGGGCGCGCCTGGTCGCCGCGCGGGCCGAGGTCGCGACCTGCGCCATCTCCGGCCCGGTCGGCACCTTCGCTTCGGTCGATCCCCGCGTGGAAGATTTCGTCGCCGGCAAGCTCGGCCTGGCGGTCGAGCCGGTGTCCACCCAGGTCATCCCGCGCGACCGTCATGCCGCCTTCTTCTGTGCGCTGGCCGTGGTCGCCTCGGGCATCGAACGCCTGGCGACCGAGGTGCGCCACCTGCAACGGTCCGAGGTGCGCGAAGCGGAGGAGTATTTCCACCCCGGGCAGAAGGGCTCCTCCGCGATGCCCCACAAGCGCAACCCGGTGCTGAGCGAGAACCTGACCGGCCTCGCCCGCCTGGTGCGCGGGTATGTGGTGCCGGCGCTGGAGAACGTCGCGCTGTGGCATGAGCGCGACATCAGCCATTCCTCCGTGGAGCGTGTGATCGCCCCCGATGCGACCATCGCGCTCGACTTCGCGCTCACGCGGCTGACCGGGATGATGGAGAAGCTGACCATCTATCCGCAGCGCATGGCGGCGAACCTCGAATCGCTGGGCGGCGTGGTGCACAGCCAGAAGGTGCTGCTGGCGCTGACCCAGGCCGGGATGAGCCGGGAGGACTCCTACGCCGCGGTGCAGCGCGCCGCGATGGCGACCTGGGAAGCGCTGGGCACGCCGGGCGGGCGCGATTTCCGCGCCAATCTGGAAGCCGACCCCACCGTCTCCGCTTTGCTGACGCCCTCGGCGCTGGAAGCGGCGATGGATCCGAAGCGTGACTTCGCCCATGTCGATACGGTGTTCCGGCGGGTGTTCGGCGCCGATTGAGCGCGCCGACACCAGACTGGACTCACGGATTCGTGACGGGTTGCGGAGAAACCAAGGCACCGCCGCCCTCTTTAAGACAAGGACCAGCGTTAAACATTTGGTCACGTTGAGAAGGAGCCTGACCATGCGCCTGACCCGGATGATCGGAGTTCTCGCCCTCGCAGCCGGCGCAGCCGTTGCGGTGGTGCCGAGCGATGCCGCCGCGGGTGATGGCAATCGTGGCCGCGGCCATGGCGACCGTGGCTATTACGGCTATGGCCCCCCGGGGCGTGGCTGGGGCCCGCCGCCGCGGCCTGTCTATATCGCGCCGCGTCCCTACCCGGTCTATGTGGCGCCGCGGCCCTACTACCAGCCGTATTACGCGCCGGCCCCGCGCGTGTATTACGCGCCGCCGCCGCCGGTCTATTACGCCCCGCCGCCGGTCTACTACGCGCCGCCGGTCTATGGGCCGCCCGGCGTCTCGCTGAACTTCCGCTTCTGACCCCCCCATTGCCGGCAGGCCTGCGCCGACGCAGCCTGCCGACATGTGCACCGTCATCGTCCTGCACCGGCCGGCGCATCGCTGGCCCCTGCTGATCGCCGCCAACCGCGACGAAAGGCTGGATCGTGCCTGGGACCCGCCGGCCGCGTGGTGGCCGGATCATCCCGACATCATCGGCGGACGCGACCGCAGCGCGGGCGGCACCTGGATGGCGCTGGGCGCCGACGGAGTTGTGGCCGCGGTGCTGAACCGGCCGGGCAGCCTGGGGCCAGCAGCAGGGAAAAGGTCTCGTGGTGAACTGCCGATCCTCGCCGCCGCCGCCGCCACCGCCGAGGTCGCCGCCGCGGCCATCGCCGCCCTGCCGGCCGGGGACTGGCGGCCCTTCAACATGGTGGTCGCCGATTCGCATCGCGCAGTCTTCCTGCGCGGCCTCGGCGAGGGACGGCCGGAGGCGATTGCGCTGCCCGAGGGCCTCTCGATGGTCACCGCCCATGACCCCAACGACCCGACCAGCCCGCGCACCCGCCGCCACCTGCCCCGCTTCCGCGCCACGCCGCCGCCCGACCCGGACCAGCCGGACTGGTCGGCCTGGGAGGCGTTGCTGGCCGATGGCGGCTACGACCCGGCGATCGGCCTGGCCGAGACGCTGAACGTCCCACCCACCAACGGCTTCGGCACGGTTTGCTCGAGCCTGGTCGCGCTCGGCGCCGATGGGGCGCGCCACTGGCTGTTCTGCCCATCCCCGCCCGGCACCGCCCCCTTCGCGCCCCTGGCATTGCCCCCACCCGCTTGACGCGGGCCAGACAGGGCCCATGGGCAATGGCCCTTCCGGGAAGGCGCTGCTATACCGCGCCCCTCTATCGCCAGCCGCCCCTCGGTATGGCGACTGCAAGGATTCCCCCCGATGGCGCGACGCCGACAACTTTATGAGGGCAAGGCCAAGATCCTGTTCGAAGGACCGGAGCCCGGCACCCTGGTCCAGTACTTCAAGGACGATGCCACCGCCGGCAACGGCGCCAAGAAGGGCACCATCACGGGCAAGGGCGTGCTCAACAATCGCATCAGCGAATACCTGATGACGCGGCTGACCGAGATGGGCGTGCCGACGCACTTCATCCGCCGGCTGAACATGCGCGAGCAACTGATCCGCGAAGTCGAGATCATCCCGCTGGAAGTGGTCGTGCGCAACGTCGCCGCCGGTTCGCTCGCCACCCGCCTCGGCATCACCGAGGGGCAGCGGCTGCCGCGCTCGATCATCGAGTACTACTACAAGAACGACCAGCTCAACGACCCGATGGTGGCCGAGGAGCACATCACCTGCTTCGGCTGGGCCTCGACCCAGGATCTCGACGACATGGTCGCGCTCACCCTGCGGGTGAACGACTTCCTCTGCGGGCTGTTCCTCGGCGTCGGCATCACCCTGGTCGACTTCAAGCTGGAATTCGGCCGGCTGTGGGAAAACGAGGAGATGCGCATCGTCCTCGCCGACGAGATCTCGCCGGACAATTGCCGCCTGTGGGACACCAAGACCGGCGAGAAGATGGACAAGGACCGCTTCCGCCGCGACCTCGGCAAGGTCGAGGAGGGCTACCAGGAAGTCGCCCGGCGCCTCGGCATCCTGCCCGAGGCCGGCCCGCGCGACATGACCGGCCCGGAGAGCATGCAGTGAAGGCCCGTGTCTATGTGATGCCGAAGGCCGGCGTGCTGGACCCGCAGGGCAAGGCGATCGGCCATGCCCTCGAAGGCCTCGGCTTCGCCGGCGTGCAGGATGTGCGCGCCGGCAAGGTGATCGAGCTGGAACTGGCGGAGACCGACGCCGCCCGGGCGAAAGCGACCGCCGAGGACATGGCGCGCAAGCTGCTCGCCAACACGGTCATCGAATCCTTCCGGGTGGAGATCGCCTGAGGTGGTCAAAGCCAGCCTCCTCGCGATGGGGGTGCTGACCGTCCTCATCGCGATGGGGCTGCGCTGGCGCGAGGACCGCATGCCCGCGGGCCAGCGCGCGCCGCGCCTCGGCATGGTCGCGCGCGGCAAGCGCACCATCGACCGCTGGGTCACCGCCGCGGCAATCGCAGCCGCTGCCACAATGATCGTGCTGGGCGGCATCCACTGGTTGCGGCTGATTCAGGGGTAGGGGGCGCTTGCTCTATCTGTCGTTCTTCTGGCCATTCATGCTGCTCGGCTGGCTTGGCTGGCCCGCGATAGTGGCGTTCGCAGCCATCGGTACATACTTGGTGATACGAGATGAGGTCAGATTCCAGCGATTGCCGAAAATGCGGCAGTTTCGCGACTACCTGCTTTCCCTTGGCGGTCGCACCGCGGTCGTCGCGGGGTATTTCCTGGTGATGCTGCTCACATTGAGTACTTGCGTCGCGATCCTCGGATAGCCAAGGAGCGTCTTATGAGATCAGCCATCATCACCTTCCCCGGCACCAACCGCGAACGCGACATGCGCACCGCGCTGAAGCGCGTCACCGGCCGCGACCCGCTGATGCTGTTCCATCGCGACGAGTTGCCGAAGGACGTCGACCTGGTGGTGCTGCCCGGCGGCTTTTCCTATGGCGACTACCTGCGCTGCGGTGCCATGGCCGCGCAATCGCCGATCATGCGCGACGTGCGGGACTACGCGGCACGCGGCGGCCATATCCTCGGCGTGTGCAACGGCTTCCAGATCCTCATCGAGACCGGGCTGCTACCGGGCGGCCTGCTGCGCAACGCCTCGCTCCGCTTCCTGTCGATGGACTGCCACATGCGCGTCGAACGCGCCGGCACCGCCTTCACCTCCCGCTGGCAGAAGGGCGCGGTGTTCCGCAGCCCTATGGCCCATGGCGACGGCAACTACTTCGCCGACGACGCGACGCTCGACCGGCTGGAAGGCGAAGGCCTCGTCGCTTTTCGCTACACCGACGAAGCCGGCACGGTTACTGACGCCGCAAACCGCAATGGCAGCGCGCGCAGCATCGCCGGGATCCTGTCCCCCAGCCTGCGGATCTGCGGCCTGATGCCGCACCCCGAGGATCTGGTGGACCCGCTGATGGGCGGCATCGACGGCCTGCCGATGTTCGAGAGCCTGGCGGAAAACCTCGTCGCCAGCTGAAGGCGGTTCAGGCCAGCCTATCCCGCGCTCGGCGCCGCCACAGCGGCACGCCGTCCTCCCGCAGCACATAGTGCCGCCGCTCCGCCGGCACGCCGATGCACTGTGCCAGGCCGCGTGCCGTCGCCTCCGCTTCCACCGCATCGCCCAGGAAGTCGAGATGCAAGCGGCGCCAGCCACGCCGCAGTGACAGGTCGAACTTGATGAAACGCGCATCGCCTTCAGGCGTGCCCTCATCCGGCGACCCGCCCCTGGGGCGCATCCACACCCCGCGGCACTCGACGCCCGTCACAGCGCGGAATCCGATCCGGTGCGTCCACCGCCGGCCCAACAGCGTCCGGGTGATCACAATGCCACCCTGGTCCATCGTCACCCGCCGCCGCAGCAGCACCCACAGCACGAACAGCCCATACAGCGGCACCACCACGATCAGCGGCAGGAAGCGATCCGCCCCGCCGGACGACGCAAGCCCGACCGTCGCCACGCCCAGCAGCGCCGTCGCGATGCCGATCGCCACCTTCGCCGGCCCACCTGGCCGCTCATCACCGAAATCGAAGGTCATGCATCGAACCCGCGTGAGGACCATCCTCGCCGGGTTCGCACCCTATCACCCGCAGCCGGCAGGGTCCGGCGACATCGCCACGCGGACCCCGCCGAGGCCCGGCCTACCGCACCGCCATCTCCAGGTTGCTCGGGTTCAGCCCCAGCGCCTGCACCGTCGTCGGGTTGATCTGGCCATTGGCCTCCAGCCCGCGACCGCGCTGGAAGCGTTCCAACGCCGTCTGCGTCCCCGCCCCCCACACGCCATCCGCCGCCGACTGGTAGAAGCCCAGCGCCCGCAGCCGCAGCTGCACATTGCGCACCGCCCGAGGGCTGAGCTGCACCACCGGCGCCGCGACAACCGGCGCCACCGCGACCGCTTCCACCGGCGGCGGCAACAGCCGCGGCAGGCTCACGCCCAGCGCCTGCGCCGTCGCCAGGTTGATCGACCCGGTCACCGCGAGCCCACGCGCCTGCTGGAACCGATCGAGCGCCATCTGGCTCTCCGGCCCCCATACCCCATCGGCGACGCCCGCATAGGCGCCCGCCTCGCGCAGCCGTTCCTGCACCGCCATCGCTGACGTCGTCGGCAGCGGCTGCACGAAGGCCAGCGGTGCCGGCGCCTGCGCCCAGGCAGGACCGGCGGCAATGGTCGCGGTGATCAGGGCCAAACCCAGGAAGCGGGGCATCGGGCGCATCGGAACTCCTCCTTACGTCGTCGCCCCGAACAACGTCCCACCACGCCAATGGTTGCCGCTCAGCCCCCGCTCACCGCCGTCATCACCAGCATCTCGCACCCCGGCGGCAGCGCGGTCTGCAACTGCGCTCGTTCCCCATCGACGAAGATCTTCAGATGCCGCCGGATCGCCGGCGTCGAATCGCACAGCCGGTCGCCCATCCCGGGCCAGCGACGATCCAACGCGGCGATCGCCTCCGCGACCGTGCCGGCGCCCACCGCCACCTGCCGCGGCGTGCCCGGAAACAGCCGCACCAGCGCATCCGGCAGCAGCACCGTCACCGCATCAGCCATCGCGGACCAGCGCCTCAACCGACAGGATCGTCGGCAGATGCTCGGCGACACAGGACCAATGCTCGCCCTCATCCGCGCTCGCGAACAACGCGCCCCCGCTGGTGCCGAAATACACGCCCACGGGATCAAGCCGATCCGCCGCCATCGCCCGCCGCAACACGCCAAAATACGCATTCGCCTGCGGCAACCCATCCCGCAACGCCTGCCAACTCGCCCCCGCATCGCGCGTCCGCCACACCGCCGCCGCCGCATCCGGCATGAACCGCCCCGCCTGGTCCCCATTCAGCGGCAACAGGAACAGCGTGTCCGGGTCCCGCGGATGCGCCACCGCCGGAAAGCCAAACGTCGAGGGCAACCCCGCCTCGATGCTCACCCACTGCCGCCCGCCATCATCGCTGCGATACATCCCGCAGTGATTCTGCTGGTACAGCCGATCCGGTTTCCCCGACGCCATCGCCAGCGCATGCACGCACTGCCCATGCTCCGGATACCGCTGGTCCTCCGGCGCATAATCCGCCCGCGTGCCCCGATTCCGCGGCACCCACGTCGCCCCGCCATCCTCCGTCGCGAACACCCCGCCGGTCGAGATCGCCACCCACACCCGGTCCGCATCGACCGGATGCGGCACGATCCCATGCAGGATCAGCCCCGCCCCGCCCGGCTGCCACTCCGCCCGGCTCGGATGCTCGGTCAGCCCTTCGACATGCGACCAGGTCGCGCCGCCATCATCGCTGCGGAACAACCCGGCCGGCTCCACCCCCGCCCACAGGATCCCCGTAGGCCCCAACGCCAACCCCCACACCGACTTGATCGGCGTCTGCCCGGCCGCATAGGCCAGCCCCGCACTCGAATGCGTCCACGTCGCGCCGCCATCATCCGACCGCCACACCGCCGGCCCGAACCATTCATTGCCGCCCGCCGCCCAGATCACCCCGGTCGTCGGGTCGCCGATCACCTGGTTGATCGGCCAGGTCTCGCAGAACGGCCCGCGCAACGACCACCCATCCCTCGCCCCATCCCCATCCAGGATGAAGGCCCCCTTCTTCGTGCCGACCAGCAGCATCACCCGCGTCGCCATGCTTCGTCCTCCCGTCAGATCGCCGCGCCGAACCGCGCCTCCAGCCGCTCCAGAGATTCCGTCCACCCCCGCCGATGCCGCCCCGCCGTATCCGCATCGGCAAACCGGTCATGCACCAGCGTCAGCTCCGTCCCGCCCTCCACCGCCCGCAGCCGCACGCTCACCCGCGACTGCCGCTCCGGCGCATTCGCCCACGCCCAGGTGAAGACCAGCCCCTCCCCCGGCACCACCTCGGCATAGGTCCCGCCAACCTCATGCCGGTCGCCGTTCTCCTCCCGCAGCACGACGCGAAAACGCCCACCCACCCGTGCATCGACCTCCGCCGCCTCGACCCGCGTATGATGCGGCCCGAACCAGGTCGCGAGCACCTCCGCCCGCACCCACGCCGCGAACACCTGCTCCGGCGCCGCCCGCAGCCGCCGCACCAGCGTCAGGCTCGGCACCGTCTCGCTCACGGCGCCTCGCGCTCCAGCGCCGCCGCCAGCCGGTCGAGGCTTTCCTCCCAGAACCGCGCATAACGCTGCAGCCACCCCATCGCATCCTCCATCGGCGCCGCGACCAGCCGGCACGACACCACCCGCCCGGTCTTCTGCCGCGCCACCAGCCCCGCCTGTTCCAGCACATCGAGGTGCTTCATCACCGCCGGCAACGACATCGGCAGCGGCCGGGCCAACTCGCTGACCGAAAGGCTCCCCTGTTCCGCCAGCCGCGCGAGCATCCCCCGCCGCGTCGAATCGGTCAGCGCGCCAAACACGCGGTCAAGGTCCGGCGAGGGTTGAAACTGAACCATTGAGTTAAGTGTTGTCGTGCAAGCGGGCCGCCGTCAAACGGAATGTGGACACGCAGGGGCGCCGCCCCTGCACCCCGGCAGGAAACTCAGTTTCCTGCACCTTCGATCGGTCAGCCTGTCGCGCCGGGGCATACGGCACCGCCCATCCAGGCAATGCGAGGACACGCACCATCACCGCCCGACCCGCGCGATTTCACCCGCCGGCCCATTCGATGCCACCATGCGCCCGGTGACACCCCACACGCCCCAACGCGCCAGCCCGGCCGCCGCCAGACCACGGAAAGGACCCGCCCCATGGACAGCCTGACCCCCACCGCGCCCGACCTGCTGGAAGCCCAGCGCCGCCAGGCCCGCATCGACCTCGCCGCCGCCCACCGCCTCGCTGTCCTCGACGACTATCACGAGGCCATCGACAACCACTTCACCCTGCTCGTCCCCGGCCGCCCGCGCCGCTTCTACCTCAACGAATTCGGCCTCCACTGGAACGAGGTCACCGCCAGCAACCTCATCGAGGTCGCCTTCGACGGCACGGTCGTCGAAGGCCGCGGCCCCGCCGACCGCAGCGCCATCTGCATCCACGCCCCCATCCACGAAGCCACCGGCGCCGCCTGCGTGCTCCACACCCACATGCCCTATGCCACGGCGCTCTCGCAGCTCGAGGACATGACGGTCGAAATGACCGGCCAGGGCGCCCTGCAATTCGAAGGCCGCATCGCCTACGACTACGACTACAACGGCTTCGCCCACGAACACGCCGAAGGCGAACGCATGGCCGCCCTCATGGGCGACAAGGTCGTGCTGATGATGGCCAACCACGGCGTCGTCGTGATCGGCGACACCGTGGCGCAGGCGTACCGCCGCCTCTACTTCCTCGAACGCTCCTGCCGCACGCAGCTCTTCGGCATGTGGACCGGCCAGCGCCGCCGCTTCGTCGCCCCCGAAGTGCTGACGAAGATGCGCGCCGAAGCCGCCACCTGGAAAGACCCGACCATGGCGATGAGCGGGTCCGACTACTACTTCGCGGCCATGAAGCGGATGCTGGACCGGACCCAGTCGGACTACGCAGAGTAGGGCGGCGCTATCGGACGGCGCTCGGCGGGGGCACTGTCTTGCCGGAAGGCTTCGCAGGGGCTCTGCCCCTGCCCCCGGCAGGAAACTCAGTTTCCTGCACCTTCGATCCGTCAGGCTGTCGCTCGTGTGCCGTGCCCGGACCCATGCAGCGCGTATTTACAATCCGGCCAATTGCTCTCGCCGCAACAGCGGCAGCCATGACGGCCATCGCCATCAACCCCGCTAGTGCCGCTACAGACACAATAATAAGAAACTGACCAATCTCTGCTCTTATGGCTTCCTGCTCCGGTATCCCCAGTATCCTTGTAATCCATTTCGGAGCGAGAAACGCCGCAATAACCGAAATTGGTGCTGCGATAGCAGCACAACGCTCGCATTTCTCGTTCCACCAATCTGCAGACAAACACCCCGTGATTCCACTAACACCAAGCGCGATAAGAGCTAAGGAAAAAGGTATCAAAAATCTAACTATAAAACCCGAGTGATATGTAAATAATTCGATAGACCATTTTTGGTCTTTTGCTTCATTTATTTGCCGCTGAATGACTAAACTCTGCTCTTCAAGGTCCCTTAGAAAATTTCTGTGCTGAGCTACCACCGTGGCCATCGGCCCCAAAGGTTCATTCTCTGCTATTATTTGTCGCACACGGCGAATTTCTTTTTGATTCTCTGACATCTGCAGTTCAAGTTCAGTTATTTTTCTGATAGTAGACTGATTGCTTAGGTTTCTTTCCTCTAGAATATTAGCACTCGGATAAAAAAACGCAGAATAACTCAAGCAAAACAGTCCCAAGACTACGGCGTAAATTCCGAGACGGATCGTTGTTCGCACGCGAACTCCTTACGCTGCATCTCCGGGATGGCCGCCCAGTTCCACCAGCGACGGTATTATAAAATTGGCGGCTTCTACAACACGTTTTCGGCCAGGACGCCGCAAGCATCAGCGAAATCGCGGTCCGTCTGTTTAATGACTAACCTAACAGTATCTGCCGACGCAGCGAGGCGCTCCTGCTCCACATCGACCGTCAATCGCCATCGCCGCACGACGACTACGGATGCGCCCGGCTGGGTCGCGTAGGAGCGGCCGAAATGGCGCAAGAGACTGCGCGGTCCAGACTCTGGCACCAAAGTGGTTGTTGTCGTTTCCATTTCCATCCGCCAAGCGGGCAGGACTGCAACCGACCGCTGATCGACAAACCCGCGCGCCAACGCTCGCATAATAGGAAATTATTGCTTTTTTTGTTTCGTTCTGCTCCACTGCCCCTATGCACCCCCACCCCCTCACCCCCCTCCAATTCCATGCCCTCCTCCCCTTCATCCTCCCCCGTTCCCCCGCCGGCCGTCACATCTCCGACCTCCGCGCCCGCATGAATGCCATATTCCACCTCGCCTGCACCACCGATCCCTGGCGAGCCCTCCCCCCGGAACACGGCAAGCCCGACACCGTCTCCCGCTACTTCCGCCGCCTCACCCATGCCGGCCTCTGGGAACGTCTCCTCGAAGCCATCAAGGACAACTCTCCCAACCACCCTCTGAATGAGATCGCCCCCCTCATCTTCCGCGCCTGCCGCCGCGCCATCCGCCTCCGCGGCCTCCGCTTCATCGTCCTCATCCGCCGCCTCGGCTTCCTCACCGCCCTCAACGGCCCGCCCAACAAGCTCCCCAACCCCGATTTGTCCGAAAAGCTGAAGGCCATGCGCCTGCCGGCCGCCCCGCGCACCCGCAAGCAGATCACCGCCTATCTCGGCTACCTCAAGGCCCTGAAGCACCTCCACCGCCTGGCCGGCGGCATCAAACATATCCCCCGCAAGCTCCGCCTCGGCTGGTCATGACCAGCCCCGCGCAAACCCCCACTGGACAGAGGCACGCGCGCTACCCACAACGCGCCCATGACCCCCGCCGACGCGCCCATCTCGCTCGACCCCGCCCGTGCCGCCCAGCTCGCCGCCGAATACGGCCTGAAGCCGGACGAGTACGACCGCTGCCTCGCCATCCTCGGCCGCACCCCCTCGCTCACCGAGCTCGGCGTGTTCTCCGTGATGTGGTCGGAACACTGCTCCTACAAATCCAGCCGCGTCTGGCTGAAGGAACTCCCCACCAAGGCCCCCTGGGTCATCCAGGGCCCGGGGGAAAATGCCGGCGTCATCGCCATCGGGGATGGCCTGGCCGCCGTCTTCAAGATGGAATCCCACAACCACCCCTCCTGGATCGAACCCTACAACGGGGCGGCCACCGGGGTCGGCGGCATCCTGCGGGATGTCTTCACCATGGGCGCGCGGCCCATCGCCAACCTCAACGCCCTGCGCTTCGGCGCCCCGGACGCGCCGAGGATGAAGCAGGTGATCGACGGCGTGGTCCGCGGCATCGGCGGCTACGGCAACTGCGTCGGCGTCCCGACCGTGGGCGGGGAGGTCAACTTCCACCCCGCCTACAACGGCAACCCCCTGGTCAACGCCATGACGGTCGGCATCGCCAAGGCCGACCGCATCTTCACCGCCGCCGCCACCGGCATCGGCAACCCCGTGGTCTATGTCGGCAGCAAGACCGGCCGCGACGGCATCCATGGCGCCACCATGTCCTCCGCGGAATTCTCCGCGGACTCGGAGGAAAAGCGCCCCACCGTCCAGATCGGCGACCCCTTCGCGGAAAAGCTCCTGATCGAGGCCTGCATGGAGCTGATGGCCACCGACGCCATCGTCGCCATCCAGGACATGGGTGCGGCGGGCCTGACCAGCAGCGGTGTGGAGATGGCCGGCAAGGGCGGGATGGGTGTGGACCTCACCCTCGACAACGTCCCCCAGCGCGAAACCGGCATGACCGCCTACGAGATGATGCTCTCCGAGAGCCAGGAGCGCATGCTCATGGTCCTCAAGCCCGGGCAGGAAGCCCTGGCGGAGGCCATCTTCACCAAGTGGGAACTGGACTTCGCGGTGATCGGCCACCTCACCGACACCGGCCGCATCGTCATCCGCCACAAGGGCCAGGTGGAAGCCGACATCCCCCTCGCCCCGCTGGAATCCGAAGCCCCCCTCTACCGCCGCCCCACCGAGGACACCCCGAAGCAGCCGGTGCTGGACCCCGCGACCATCGCGAACCCCACCACCATCGAACAGGCCCTGCTGACCCTGGTCGCCAGCCCGGACCTTTGCTCCCGCCGCTGGATCTGGGACCAGTACGACAGCCTGGTGAACGGCCAGACCGTCCAGCGCCCCGGCGCGGCGGATGCCGCCATCGTGCGGATCGAGGACCACGCCCGCGCCCTCGCCATGACCACCGACTGCACCCCCCGCTACGTCCTCGCGGACCCCGAGGAGGGAGGCCGCCAGGCGGTCGCGGAGGCTTGGCGCAACATCACCGCCACCGGCGCCCTGCCGCTGGCCATCACCGACAACATGAACTTCGGCAACCCCGAGAAGCCCCGCATCATGGGCCAGTTCGCCAGCGCGGTGCGCGGCATGGCCGCGGCCTGCTTGGCACTCGACTTCCCGGTCGTGAGCGGCAACGTCTCCCTCTACAACGAGACGGAAGGCCGGGCGATCCTGCCCACCCCCGCGATCGGCGGCGTCGGCGTGATCGACGACGCGGCGGATGCCATCGGCCTCGGCATGCCCGCCAATGCCGACCTGGTGCTGCTCGGCACCACGGCCGGCTGGCTCGGCCAGTCCCTCTGGCTGCGGGAGATCGCCGGCCGCGAGGAAGGCGCCCCGCCCCCGGTGGACCTCGCCGCCGAACGCCGCACCGGGGATTTCCTCCGCGCCCGGATCCTCGCCGGCGCCATCCTCGCCTGCCACGACTGCGCCGATGGCGGCCTGCTGGTGACGCTGGCCGAGATGGCGATGGAGACCGGCACCGGCGCGACCCTCGCCGCCACCCCCGCCACCATCCCCGAGCACGCCTGGTGGTTCGGTGAGGACCAGGGCCGCTATGTCGTCGCCGTGGCCGATGCCGCCGCGCTGCTCGCCGCCGCGGATGCCGCCGGCGTCCCGGCCATGCGCCTGGGTCGTTCGGGCGGCGGGGACTTGGCGCTGCCTGGCGGCCGGACCATATCGGTGGCTAGGCTGCGCGATGCGAACGAGGCAACCTTGCCTGCACTGATGGAAGGGAGAGCGGCCTGATGGCGATGCAACCGGCGGAGATCGAGGCGCTGATCAAGGCGGCCCTGCCCGATGCCGAAGTCACCATCGAGGACCTGGCTGGCGATGGCGACCACTACGCCGCCAAGGTCACCTCGGAATCCTTCCGCGGCATTTCCCGCGTGAAGCAGCACCAGATCGTCTACGCTGCATTGCAGGGCCGCATGGGCGGCGTGCTGCATGCCCTCGCCCTCCAGACCTCCGCCCCGGAATAGGACCCCGACCCGATGTCCAACCCGACCTTCGACCGCATCCAGGCCACCATCACGGAGAACCCCGTGGTGCTCTTCATGAAGGGCACGCCGGTGTTCCCGCAGTGCGGCTTCTCCGCCCGCGTGGTTCAGATCCTGTCCCACATGGGCGTGCCCTTCGCCGGCGTGAACGTGCTGGAGGACATGGAGATCCGTGAGGGCATCAAGTCCTTCACCAACTGGCCGACCATCCCGCAGCTTTACGTCGGCGGGGAATTCGTCGGCGGCTGCGACATCGTGATGGAGATGTTCCAGTCCGGCGAACTGACCACGCTGATGACTGAGAAGGGCGTGCCGCTGAAGGCCGAGGCCTGAGCGGTCCGGCCGGGACCCTGCCCCACGGCGCGGTCCCGGCTCCTCACCCTGCGGCCCGCCGAAGACTCGGCGTCAGCGCCCGATCAGCCGCGCGACATTGATCGCCCTGGCATAGGCGAGCTTCGCTTCCGCCGGCGCATCGCCGTTCACCTGCACCAGGATGCGGTTGTCCACCAGCATCTGGACATTGCCGTCATTGCCCTGGATGGCGCGCTGCTCGCCGATCCGCACCAGCCGCCCCATCGCCCCCGCCAGCATCGGGTTGGCCAGGATGGGGCCGAGCTGGGCGATCAGCGGATTGTCGCTCATCACCTGGATCTCGACCGTCTGACCCTGCGCGTTGCGGAAGCTGCGGGTGGCTGTCGCCCCACCGAACATCCCCGCCCCGCCAGCGTTCGACGTTGCCTCCTCCGCCGTCCAGCCAGGTAGCGCCTCGGGCAGCGCGGCCGCGAGTCGCGCCGCGGCGCGCTGGGCGATCAGTTGCAACGCCTCCTGCAGCGCCGTCTGCGCGGCCTGCACCTGGCCGGCCTGGTAGGTGCGCTGCGCCTCGGCGATGGCATCGGACACGTCATCGGCGCGGGCCGGTGCGGCGGCAAGCGCCGTCGTCAGGACCGCGGCGAGCAACAACGAACGGCGCATGGCGGTGTCTCCGTCGGTAGGCCCGGCATCATAGGATCCGTAGCGTTCACCGGCCATGACCAAGGGCAATGCGCTGCCTCAGCCGACGTCCCGCACGATGCGCAGGATGTCCTCGCCATACCGCTCCACGCGCGACCGCCCCATCCCCGGCACCTCCAGCAGCGCATCGACGCTGCCCGGCCGCGCGGCTGCGATGCCCCCCAGCGTGCGGTCATCGGCCACCACATAGGCCGGCACGCCCTGCGTCTGCGCCACGCCGCGCCGCCACAGCCGCAGCGCATCGAACAGCGGATCGCCGGAGGCGACCTGCGCCGCCGCGCTCCCGACACGTTTCGGGCTGGCCGGCGCCGCAGTGTCCTGGCGCAGCATCACCGGTTCCTCGCCGCGCAGCACCGGCCGGGCGGCCTCGGTGGCGACCAGTTCGCCGTGGTTCTCCACCGCCACATCCAGCACGCCGCGCGCCACCAACTGCCGTGCCACGCCCCGCCAGGCGCTGTCGGACACATCCTTGCCGATGCCGAAGGTCGGCAGCTTGTCGTGCGCGAACTGCGCGACCTTGTCGGTCAGCCGCCCGCGCAGCACGTCCACCACATGCCCGACGCCGAAGCGCTGCCCGGTGCGCACCACCGCCGAGAGCATCTTCTGCGCCGTCACCGTGCCATCGAACATCCGTGGCGGCGTGCGGCACACATCGCAGGCACCGCACTCAGGCGTGGCGGGTTCCTCGCCGAAGCAGCGCAGCAGCAGGGCACGGCGGCAGGTGGCAGCCTCGGCAATCGCGATCATCGCATCCAGCCGCGACCGCTCGACGCGCTTCTGGTCCTCGGATGCCGGGCTTTCTGCGATGCGGTGCCGGGCGATCGCCATGTCGCCGGCGCCGAACATCAGCAGCGCCCGCGCCGGCAGCCCATCACGCCCGGCACGGCCGATCTCCTGGTACCAGCTCTCGGGGCTGCGCGGCAGGTCGAGATGGGCGACCCAGCGCACATCCGGCCGGTCGATGCCCATCCCGAACGCGATCGTCGCCGCCATGATCACGTCGTCGCCGCGCGCGAAGCGACGATGCGCGTCGCGCTTGGCCAGCGGGTCCATCCCGGCGTGGAAGGCGAGCGCATCATGCCCGTCCGCCCGCAGCCATTCCGCCGTGCTCTCGGTCTTCGCGCGGCTGCCGCAATAGACGATGCCGCAGCCGCGCATGTCGCGAATCAGGCCGCGCAGCTGGGACCGCTCGCTCTCGCGCGGCTCGGCGACGATGAAGATGTTGGGGCGGTCGAAGGACGCACGGAACACCGGCGCCTCGGACAGGTCCAACTGGCGGCGGATGTCCTCGACCGTGCGCGGGTCTGCCGTCGCTGTCAGTGCCAGGCGCGGCACGCCGGGGAAACGCTGCCCCAGCACCCCAAGCCCACGATATTCGGGGCGGAAGTGATGGCCCCATTGGCTGACGCAATGCGCCTCATCCACCGCGAACAGCGCGATCCGCATCTCGTCCAGCCGCTGCTGCGTGCTGTCGAGCGTCAGCCGCTCGGGCGAGATGTAGAGCAGCTTGAGCCTCCCGGCATCGAGGTCGCGCAGCACCGTGCGCGCCTCATCCGGCGGCAGGTCGGAATGCAGCGCGGCCGCGGCGACACCCTGCTGTCGCAGGGCGGCGACCTGGTCCTCCATCAACGCGATCAGCGGGGAGACGACGATGCCGACGCCCGGCCGGCACAGCGCCGGCACCTGGAAGCACAGGCTTTTCCCGCCGCCGGTCGGCATGAGCACAACGCCCGAGCCGCCCTCGGCGGCATGGCGGACGATCTCCTCCTGCCGCCCGCGGAAGCCCTCATGGCCGAAGATGCGGCGGAGGACCTCCTGCGGATCCTCCAGGGCCAGCATCAGGCGCCGATACGGATCTCGACGCGGCGGCTTTCGGTCGCGATGGCTTCGAAGGGCACCGGGCCGCGCGGGACGATGCTGACGCGGTCACGCGCCACGCCGTTGCGGATCAGCAGGTCGGCGACATGCTGGGCGCGCGCCTGGGACAGCGCGACATTGTAGGCGACGCCGCCGGCCGGGCCGGCATAGCCGACCACATAGACCGGGCCGGTCGCCGCATTGGCGGTCCGCGCGGCGGCAACCACCAGGTCCTGCGCCGGCTGTTCGAGCGTCGCGCTGTCCGCGGTGAAGAAGACGGCGATCGGGGGCGGAGCCGGCGGGGCGCTCGTGCAGGCTGCGGCCAGCAGAACGGGGGCGGCTGCGATGAAGGTGCGGCGGCGCATCTTGGAACGACTCCGGGGTTCGAATGTCCCCTTGGTCGCGCGAAGCCCCGCAGCCCGTCAACTGCCGAGCGCGGTGATTCGCGCAATCAGCGCGAGCAGGAGGCGCCGCCGAGGACGCAGAAGGTCGCACAATGGGGATGGTTCAAGGACACCGGCCCGGATGCCTCGGCCAGCGTCGCCCCCAGTTCGAACTGCGGATCGTACGGCAGCAGGGTACATGCGAGCACCACCGGGTGCGCCGCGCCACGCCGCTTCACCACCATCCGCGCCGAGGCGCACATCAGGCTGTCGGGCGATTTGCGGAGGATGCCCCAGCAGGCGGTGGTGATCTCCGGCACGTCCGCCGTGGCATCCATCTCGGGGAACAGCATCAGTGCGACCGGGTCGGCCGCATCCACCGCAATGCCATGGGCGGCGAACAGCGCGGCATAGCCGGCGCGCATCACGGCCTCCTCGCCACCGCCAAAGCCGAGCCGCCCGGCGACATGGATGCGGAACCCATGCCGGCCGAGCCAGTCCAGGCCCTCCATCGTCTTCGCGAAAGCCCCGTCCCCGCGTTCGAGGTCGTGCAGCGCGGCATCATGGTGGTCGAGCGAGACACGCAGCGTCAGCCGGTCGCCGAATTCCGCCCGCAGGGCCAGCAGCGCGGCGGCATGGTTCATCATCGGCTTCATGGCGTTGGTCAGCACCAAAGCCGGCAGGCCGCGGCGCATCACATCCCGCAGCATGGCCGGCAGGTCGCGATTGAGGAACGGCTCGCCGCCGGTGAAGCCCACCTCGGCGAGCGGCGCGCCGATCGCCGCCGCCTCATCGAGATAGCCCGACACCTCGGCCGCCGCGATGTAGGCCAGCGCGTCATTGGTCGGGCTGCTCTCGATGTAGCAATTGCGGCAGGTGATGTTGCACAGCGTGCCGGTGTTGACCCACAGGGTCCGCAGGCCGGCGAGGGCGACGCTCGCCCGCGTCTCACCCTTCGCGGTCACCGCCGGGTCGCGGAACTTGGCGGGGTCGAGCGGCCTGGGCCGCAGCGTCACGGGCGCCGTCATACGCTTCCTTTCGGGGGTCGATCAGAATTGGCTTCGCCGGGCGACGGGATATGGTTACGCCCGGCGAGGGCCGCCACGCCTGCGCGACGGCAGGACGGAAGCATTGGAGGGGCTTTGCCCCTCCAAACCACCCCACCAAAGGCCAACGGGCCTTTGGAATGCGGGCTTTTCGCATCGGGCAATGAGGGGGGGGGTCCCTCGCTTGGGAGTTCGCACCGGGCCCGGCGCCTCGAGGCATGGACGTTTCCCAGGGCGAACGACACCCCCGCCCGACACCAAGTATCGGTTTCCAAAGGCCCACCGGCCTTTGGTGGGGTGGGTCCGGGAGGGGCGACGCCCCTCTCGGTTCCGCAGCCCAGGATCAAAGCCGGCCGGCCCTTACCCGGTGGCCGGGATCGCCCGGCCGCCGACCAGGCGCAGGATCCGGCTCGGCCGTTCCACGCCGGTCAGGCGGTGCAGGATCAGGATCACCGTCCGCCCCGCCGTCGCCTCGTCCAGCGTTTCGAGGAAGGCGCGCTCGGTATCGGCATCAAGACCCGCCGCGGGCTCGTCCAGGATCAGCACAGGCGCCGGCGAAAGCAGCGTGCGCGCCAGCGCAAGCCGCCGGCCCTGCCCGCCCGAGAAGCGCGCGCCCGCCTCGCCGCAGGGCGTATCCAGCCCTTCCGGCAGGGATCGCACCAGTTCGCCGATCTGCGCGCGGTCCAGCGCGCGCCACAGTTCCGCGTCGGTGGCCTCGGGCGCGGCGAGCCGCAGGTTGGCGGCGATGCTGTCGTCGAACAGCCGGGCATCCTGGGTCAGCCAGGCGACGCGGCGGCGCAGGTCGGCTGCCGTGAGCGTCGCGACGTCCACCCCGCCCAGCGTGATGCGGCCCGCCTGGGGTGCGGCGAATTTCAGCAGCAGCGCCGCCAGGGTGGACTTGCCGGTGCCGGACGGGCCGAGCAGGGCGATGCGCGCGCCTTCCGGCACGTCGAGGTCGAGCCCGTCGAACACCGCCGCGCGGTCGGGCGACCAGGCGAAGGTGACGCCGGTCAGCTTCAGCGCATGGCCCGCCGGCAGCGCGGCGGGCGCGGCCGGGTCGGGCACCGGTTCGGCGGTGTCGGCGGCTTCGAACAGGCGATGCGCGGCGGCGGCGGCGGCGGCCAGCGCGGCGCCAGCACGCGGCATCAGCCCCAGCGCCTCGGCCGCGGCGATGGCGAGGAAGACCGCCATCATGCCGACGGCCATCGCCTGCTCGCGCGCAGCCAGCGCCCACGCGACGGAACCGAGCAGAGCCACCTGGGTCAGCAGCGAGCCCATCGCCCCACCCCAGGCCGCGCGGCGCGCCAGGGCGGCCTGCGCCCGGGCCAGCGCATCGCCCTCGGCAGCGACGCGGCGTGCCGCCAGCGCCTCGCCGTTGGCGGCGAGCGTGTCCTCGAGGCCCGTCAAGGGTTCGACCACGGCGCTGCGCAAGGCGCCCTGGGCCTCGGCGACCTGGGTGCCGGCGCGCGCCGCGGCCGGGGCCAGCAGCACCGGCAATGCCAGCGCGGCGGCGAGCGGCAAGGCCAGGATGGCCGCCAGGCCGGGTTCGGCCACACCCACCACCAGCGCGAGGGTGACCACCACGGCCAGCGCGGCCGCCCCCGGCACGATGACGCGCAGATACAGCCCGTCCAGCGCCTCGACATCCGCGACCAGGCGGCCGAGCAGGTCGCCCGCCCGCCGCAGCCCGAGCCCGGCCGGCAGGCGCTGCGCAAGGCGCGTGAAGAACCACACGCGCATCATCGCCAGCGCACGGAAGGTCGCCTCATGCGTGACCAGCCGTTCGAGGTAGCGCGCCACGGGGCGCAGCAGCATCACCGGGCGAAGCCAGACCAGCGCCGCGATGATCGACCCGCTGGCCACCACGGCAGCGGCGCCGCCCTGCGCGACCGCGCCCGAGATCACCCGCGCGGCCAGCACCAGCAGGGCCACGCCCGCCAGCGCCGAGACCACCGCCATGGCCACGCCCGCCACCAGCCACCCGGCATGGCCGCGCCACAGGCCAAGGACGCGGATCACGTCGCGCCGCATCACTCGCCCGCCATCCGTGCGCCGGCGGCGCGGCCGGCCTGCAGTTCCAGCACCTGGCCAAAGGCGTTGCGCGCGGCGCGCGCATGGGTCGCGACGATCGCCGTGCGGCCGATGCACAGGCGGCGCACCGCATCGAGCACCACGGCCTCGGTGCCCGGGTCCAGATGCGCGGTGGGTTCGTCGAGCAGCACAAGGGGCGTGTCCCGCAGGAAGGCGCGCGCCACGGCAACACGCTGGGCCTGGCCGCCCGAGAGGCCGAAGCCGCCCTCGCCGACCGGCGTGTCGAGACCCTGCGGGAGCTCGTCGGCGAAGGCCATGACCTGGGCGGCGCGGGCGGCGGCCACGACAGCCGCGTCATCGGCATCGGGCCGGGCGAAGCGGATGTTGTCGCGGATCGACCCACGGAAGATGAAGGCGCGCTGGCCGACATAGGAGGACAGGCGGCGCAGTTCCGCCGGCTTGAGCAGCGTCGCGTCGCGGCCGTTGATGGCCACGCGGCCACGATCGGCGCGGCGGAAGCCCATCAGGATGCGCAGCACCGTGGTCTTGCCGGCCCCGGACGCGCCGGTCAGCAGCAGCGTCTCGCCGGGCATCACGCGGAAGGACAGGCCATCGAGCGCCGGCGGTCGGTCGGCCGCATAGGACAGCCCGACATCCTGGAAGGTGACGGTGACCTTGGGCGGCACTTCCTCGAGCAGCAGGCCCTCGGGTTCCGGTGCATCGAGCAGCGGGGCGAGGTCGGCCGCCGCGCCGCGCGCCGAGAGCTGTTCGTGATAGGCGGCCGAGAAGGCGCGCAGCGGGGCGAAGAAGGCCGGCACCAGCAGCAGGGTGAACAGCGCGGCGATCGGCGCGGGATGCGCCCCGCGCACCAGCGCGCCGTGATGATAGGCGAGCGAGGCCAGGGCCGCCGCGATGATCAGTTCCATCGCGCCGGCCGAGATGAAGGCGACGCGGAGCACGCGCATGGTGCGCCGGCGCAGTTCCTCAGCGGCCGTGCCCAGGCGTTGCGCCTCCGCCTGCTGCTGGTTGAACAGCACCAGCACCGGCAGGCCGCGCATGCGGTCGAGAAAGCGGCCGGACAGGCGTTGCAGGGCGGCGAATTGCCGGCGGCTCGCCTGCGCCGCGCCGATGCCGGTCAGCGCCTGCGCCACCGGCACCATCAGGCCGGTGGACAGCAGGATCAGCCCGCTGAGCGGGTCCGCCACCGCCGCCACCACCGCGACCATCAGGGGCGCGAGCACCGCCAGCATCGCGGCGGGCAGCCAGCGGGCGAAATAGCCTTCCAGCGCCTCGATGCGTTCGACGACGAGGGCGCTTTTCTCGCCCACCGCGCGGTCATCGGCGGGACCGGCGGCGAGCAGGTGGGCGAAGGCGGCGGCGCGCAGCCGCGCCTTGGCATCCTCCCCGGCAGCGAGTTGGGCGCGTTCCTGGGCGATGCCGAGGGCGGCCATCAGCAACGCCAGCGCCGCCGCGGCGGCGAGTTCCGGCCAGCCGGCCTCGGCGCGGCCCAGCAGCGTCGCCAGCAGGCGCGCCAGCAGGAAAGCCTGCGCGATGCCGCAGGCGGCGATGCCCAGGCCAAGCAGGACAGGTGAAAGGAGGCGGGCACGCTCGAGCCGCGCCTCCCGCTTCAGGAGTGACGCGGCACCGGCTTCCGCGCCCGTCGAAGGAGACGCCATGACGTCACGATAGCCGAGAACGGGTCGGGCCGAAATCGGCACCGGCGCCAGCCTTGCCGAACCCCACGGCCAGCCCCATCACGGGTGGGCACGAACGGGGTCAAGCATGCTGCCCACCCATGACCGCTACGACTATCACGCTTGGCCGGACCGGCCGTCCTATGCCTGGCCGGGTGGGGCGCGGCTGGCGGTTTATCTGGGCGTCAACCTCGAGCATTTCGCCTTTGGCGAGGGGTTGGGGGCGGAGCTGGCACCCGGCGGCCCGCATCCGGACGTGCTGAACTTCGCCTGGCGGGACTATGGCAACCGGGTCGGCGCCTGGCGGCTGATCGAACTGCTGGAGGAGACGCGCTTCCCGGCCACGGTGCTGCTGAACAGCGCGATGTATGACTACGCGCCGGGGCTGGTCGCAGCCCATCGCGCCCGCGGCGACGAGATCGCCGGCCATGGCCGCACCAATTCCGAGCGCCAATCGACGCTGCCCGAGGCCGAGGAACACGCCCTGATCGCCGACAGCACGGCGGCGATCGCGACCCATGAAGGTGCGGCCCCGCGCGGCTGGCTGTCCCCCTGGATCGCCGAGTCGCGCGTCACGCCGGATCTACTGGTCGAGGCCGGCTATGGCTATTCGCTCAACTGGTGCGCCGATGACGCGCCGGTGTGGAAGCGCACCCGCGCCGGGCGACTGCTCGCAATCCCGTATCCGCAGGAGGTCAATGACATCCCGGCCATCGCCGCCCGCAAGGATGGCGCGGCCCAGTTCGCCGACATGATCATCGACGATTTCGAGGAGCGGCTGCACCAGGTGGCCGACGGCAAGCCGCAGGTGATGGGCATCGCCCTGCATCCCTATCTGGTCGGCCAGCCCTATCGCCTGCGGCAGTTGCGGCGCGCGCTGCTGCATCTTTCGGCGCGGCGCGACGTTGTGTGGGTCACCACCGCGGGCGCGGTCTACGACCATGTGCGGTCGCTGCCCGCCGGCCTGGTCCCAGGAGGCTGAATTGCGAAGACTGCTGCTGGCCCTTCCCTTGCTGCTCGGCGCCTGCGTCACCGAGCCCGGCCCGACTACCCCGCGCACCGTCGGCTCGGTCGATCTGCAACGCTATGTCGGCAACTGGTTCGAGGTGGCGCGGTTCCCGACCTGGTTCCAGGACAGCAGCTCCCTGCGTTGCGAGGCCGTGACCGCGACCTACGCCGCGCGCCAAGATGGCAGGATCACGGTGGTGAACCGCTGCCGCAATGCGCTGTCCGGCGGGCAGGAACGCGTGGCGGAAGGCGTCGCCTACAGCGCATCGCCGGGCAACGACCGTCTGCGCGTGTCGTTCTTCTGGCCGTTCTACGGCGACTACTGGGTGATCGGCCTCGATCCGGAGTATCGCTGGGCCGTGGTGGGCGCGCCGGGGCGCGACTACCTGTGGGTCCTGTCGCGCACGCCGCAGATGGCGCAGGCGGATTACGACGCCGCGGTGGGGATCGCGGTGCGGGAAGGGTTCGATACCGGGCGGTTGCAGCGGACGGTGCAGCCGGGCGGGTAGCGCTGCACGGGTGCGGGTTGGAGGGGCGCCGCCCCTCCAAGCCACCCCGCCAGGGGCCAGCGGGCCCCTGGACCACGGATGCCTGGCGCCTGACGCGGCGGTCGCACACGACCGTAGGGGCCGGCACCTGGCATCGCGGCAGCCGTGATGCCAGGCAGGCCTTCACCACATCACAGACCCTCGGTGCCGAACGCCAAGGTGAGGTTTCCAAAGCGACCGTCTTACGTGTCAAGCGATGTGCCATGGCTTTTGTGCCCGGATGATAGCGTTGAGGATGGAGAGCAAGCGGCGCAGGCAAGCGATGAGGGCGACCTTCTTGGGCCGTCCGCGCTGGATCAGCTGGTGGTAGTGGGCCTTGAGGACGGGGTTCCAGCGCACGGCGGACAGGGTTGCCATGAACAGCGTGTTGCGCACGCTGGTGCGGCCGCCGGCGATGGCGCGATGGCCACGCATCTGGCCGCTGTCGCGGTTGAAGGGTGCGACGCCGACCAGCGCGGCGGCAGCGCGGCGGTCGATCCGGCCGAGTTCGGACATCTCGGCGATCAGCGTGCGCGAGGCGACCGGGCCGATGCCGGGAACCGATTGCAGCAGGTCATCGGCGGCGCGCCAGGCGGGGGTGTCGCGGATGGCGCCGTCGATGTCGTCGTCGATCTGGTCGAGTTGCGCCTGAAGCACGCGCAGCGTTGCCTCGATGGTGCGCGCGACATGGCGGGCGCGGGCCTGGCGGCGGCGGTTCTGCTCCATGCCGATCATCTCGATGATCTGGCGGCGGCGAGCGACCAGTTCGGCCAGCGCCTGGGCGTCCTCATCGGGCACCGGGCGGGGCTCGGGGCGGATGCGTTCGGCGAACAGGGCGATCACCTCGGCATCGAGGCGGTCGGTCTTGGCCAGGCGCCCGGTGGCGCGGGCGAAGTCGCGGATCTGGCGAGGGTTGACCACCGCCAGCGGCAGACCGGCGCCGGCGATCGCCGCAGCGACGGTGAGTTCGAACCCGCCGGTGGCTTCCATCACCACCAGGGTGGGCGGAGTGTCGCGCAGGCGATCAAGCAATTGGTCGATCCCCGCACCATTGCGCGGCATGGCGAAGGTCTGTCCCGACGGGCGCAGATGCACATCGAGGCGGTCCTTGGCGACGTCGATCCCGGCGAAGACCGGGCCACAGGCTGGCTGATCCATCATCACCCGTCCTTGCAAATGCGGGCTCACCAGCGCTTTGCGGCGGCCCTGACGACCGTTCGGGTTCCCGGATGGGACGATGGACGGGGTCCCTTGCTTTGGAGCGGGCTCGATCACCCAAGGCCTGCGCGGGCTCCCATCCATCACCAGCCTCGCCGTTTCACAACTCGGCGCTACAGGGAAGATACAAGGGAAGATACAAGGCCCTATACCAGCGGCCGAATTCCTCGACCGTTGGCATCGGCTTCGGCCTGCCCTCAGACGCGTCGTGCCGAAGGCACGCCCATGGCGTGACGCGCAAACCTCCGGTTTGCTTGGCTTTCGCCGGACTACCGGCGGGCCGCCTTCGCGGCCTCGGCACAGGTCAATGACGCGTGCCGTTGGTATCAGACCATCTCCGTGTCAGCCGGCGAACCAGTCCGCGATCGCGCCCGTCCGCTCCCGCGGCCAGGCATGGGCGAGATCGGGCAGCTCCTCATGACTCACCAGTGCCCCGGCGCCGGCCAGCACCCGCGCCGCCTCGCGCGCCGTGGCGGCGGGGAACATCCAGTCGCGCGCACCATGGAGGATGCGGATCGGCAGGCCCCGCAGCCGCGCCGGATGGGCGAGCATCATCAGCACCGGGTGGAACGCCGCCGCGACCGGCGCAAGGTGGCTGAAGCGCTGGCCGTCCTGGAGGCCGAGGCCGTAGGCGAAGGTGCCGCCATCGCTCATTCCCGTCAGCAGCCGGCGGGTGGGGTCGATGGGCCAGCGGGCTTCGACATCGGCGAGGATGCGGTCGATCACTTCCCCATCCGCGCCGGGGTCATCGAGCGACCAAGTGCGGCCGGGTGCGGTGGGCGCGACCAGCAGCAGCCCGCGCGCCCGCGCCTCGCGCAGCCAGGTCCAGAGGAAGTCCGCCCCGTTGCCGCTGCCGCCATGCAGGGCGACGACCAGCGGCGGCGGGCGGGCCGCATCGTAGGTTTCCGGGACATACAGCGCGAAGCCGCCGCGCGTGCCCGGCGGGCCGCCGAGATGCATCACGCCGGTCCCCTCCCGCCCCGGCGGCACGGCGGCGAGACGCGCGAGCAGCGCCGCATCGTCCCGAAAGGCGGGTTCAAGGAAATGCCGGCTGACCGGCGGCAGGAAGGCTGCGAGGGGGTAGAGCGCGGCATCGGCCCGCGCACGCCGGCGCAGGGCGCGGCCGGCGGCGAGCATCGGGTTGTCCTGGCCGGGCGCGGCCGCAAGCCCGGCGATGGCGGCGCGGGCTTCGGTGGCGGCGTCCATCAGGCAGTCGCGCAGGGGGGCCAGCCGTTCGGGCCAGGCGACGGCGTCGGCTTCGGCGATGACGGCGTCCAGCGGCGTGGCATCGAGGCCATCGGCCAGCGCTTCCAGCGTATCGGGTGCTACGTGCCGCGCCACCTCGTCGAGCGCGTCGATCGCACAGAGCGTAGCGGCGAGCAGGCGGCCGATCATCGCCTCGGCCGTCGCCATCGTCGTCAACCGGGCAGCCGGATGGCGCCGGCCCCGACCAGGGCGGCGAGCCGCGCGGCGACGGCGACCTGCGCGCCGGCGTCGAGGCCGAGCAGGGCATGGATGGCGGTGCCGAGTTCCGCCTCGGTAAGCGCGCCGCGACGGGCGAGCAGGCGTTCGGCGGCGGCGGCGATCTCGGCGGGCGGGACCGCCGCGGCACGGCGCAGATGGGGTGCGGCGGCGCGGCGGTCGCGCGGGACGACCTTGGTCGTGGCGGTGGCCAGCAGGCCGGCGGCCTCGGTGACCCCGTGCTGGGTCCTGGCCATGGTGGTGGACTGGCGGATCGCCTCCTTCTCCTTCGCCGTGAGGGAATCGCGGCCGGCGAGCAGGCGCAGGCGCTCGGCGAGGCAGTCGGCGGTGATCGGGCCTTCGACCGCGGCGATCTCGCCGATCGCGGCGGCCAGCGTCGCGGCGGGCAGCGCGTCGAGCGGACCCTGCGCCAGTTCCGGTGCCGCTTCGCGGTAAGGCTCGGCGAGGCCGGGATCGGGCGGCGGCACGGCCGGCGTGGGCGCCACTGGCGCGGCGGCGGGCGTGGCGCCGAGCGCCGTGATGAGTTTCGCCGCCTCGGCGTCGGGGCGCGCATACCAGGCGAGCGACCAGGCGCGGGCGAGCTTCCAGCCCATCATCTCAAGCGCGCCGGGGCGGCCGCGTTCGCGGTCGCGCGCGCAACGCAGCGCGGACCAGTCGCCGGCATCGGCCTCGATGCCGAGCACGTAGCCTTCATCGCCCTTCGCCGCGACATCGAGGAACAGGCCGGCGAGGCCGACATGCGGCACCGGGTCCTTGCCGGCCTCGCGCACGGCTTCGGAGATGGCGTCGGCGATCGCGCTGCCGCTGCCGGTCCCGCCGCCCCGTGGTGCCGTGGCAGGCGCACCGGCAAAGGTCAGGAAGGTCTTGAGCGCGGCGACGCCGCGGCCGGAGGCGCGGGCGGTGTCGATGTCGTCGCCGGTGATGCCGGAGAAGACGACGCAGCGCTTCTTGGCGCGCGTGATCAGCACGTTGAGCCGCCGCTCGCCGCCCTCGGCCGAGAGCGGGCCGAAGCGCATCGCCAGCCGCCCATCCTTGTCGCGACCATAGCCGACCGAGATCATGATGGCGTCGCGCTCATCGCCCTGCACGTTCTCGAGGTTCTTGACGAAGAACGGCTCGTCGGCGTGGTCGGCGAAGAAGGCGTCGGCGGAAGGATCGGCGCGGCGCGCGACTTCGATCGCATCCATGATGGCGTCACGCTGCTTGATGGAAAACGCGGCGACGCCGAGCGTGTCGCCTGGCGTTTCCTTTGCGTGGCGCATCACCGCTTCGGCGACGGCGGCGGCTTCGGCGCGGTTGGTGCCCTCGCCGGTTTCCCAGGCGCCTTCGACGCGCACCAGCGACAGGCCGAGCAGTGCCGAGCGTGGGCGTGGCGAGGGCAGCACCAGCAGGCGGTTGTCGTAGAATTCGGCGTTGGAAGTGGCGATCAGGCTCTCATGCCGGGACCGGTAATGCCAGCGCAGCATCGCCGCCGGCACGCCGCGCGCATTGCACAGGCCGAGGATGGATTCCACGTCGCGCGCGGCGACGGCTTCGGGCGCATCCTCGGGGGCGGTGTCATCCTCCTCCCCCGTCATGCGCTGGAAGAAGCGCGTGGGCGGCATCTGCCTGTCGTCGCCCACCACCACCACCTGGCGGCAGCGCGCGATCGCCCCGAGCGCATCGACCGGTTCGACCTGCGATGCCTCGTCCATCACCATCAGGTCGAAGGTCAGGCCCGGGCGCAGCCCATGCGGCGGTGCGAGGAACTGCGCCACCGACAGCGGGGACATCATGAAGATCGGCTTGGCAGCCTGCACCGCCTGCGAGGCCCGCAGGAGCAATTCGCGCACCGGCAGATGGCCGCGCTTCTTCTCCATCTCGCCACGGATCACCGTCATGCCGGGCATGCCGTCGCGCACCTGCTTGACGCGGTCGGCATGGGCGCGCGCGGCCTCGGCGCGGGTCAGCGCCACGCGGGCGCGGTCGGCCTCGCGGAACTCGGTGACGAGGCGGTCATAGGCGGCGGCGTCGAAGGCGGCGAGGTCGGGGTGCAGCGCGCTCGCGGCGCGCAGCAGGCCTTCATGCAGGGCGTAGGCGAAGGCGTCCTCGGCAGCATCGGGCGCGAGGCGACCGGATTGCAGGCGCTCGACGATGGGTTCGATGCCGCGGGCTTCGGCGAGCGCGCGGCGCCAGCCCTGCCACAGCGGCAGCGCCTCCGGCGCGCCGGCCCAGGCGCCGAGGCGGTCGGCGAGTGCGGCGAAGGGCGGGTCGGACATGCCGAAGGCGGCGAGCGGATCGAGACCCGTTGCGTCCTTCAATTCGGTCCAGGCGGTGGCAGCGGCCTCCAGGATCGCGGCATCGCCGGCCGGGGCTTCGGCGGCGAGCGCGGCCGCGGCCTCCGCACCATGCTTCTGGCGCCAGAGGATCAGCGCGGACATGGCGGAAGGGTCAGTGTCCTCGCCGCGCCACAGCCGCCCGAAGGCGGCCTGGCCGAGGGCATTGCCGCTGCGCACGCGGTCCCGCGCCGCCTGTCCGACCATGGCGGCGTCCAGGGCCGCGAGCGGGTCGGTGCCCTCGCGGGCCACGCGTGCCGCGACCGCCTGTGCCGCGGACCGCGCGGAATTGAGGAAGCCGAAGAAGCCACCGGAGGAGGCGCGCGTGGATCGCGCTTCCTCCAGCCCTGTGACATCCAGCGCGCCGGGCTTCAGCCGCGCATCGCGCTTCGCGATGGCGAGTTTGGCAACGGCTTCGGTCAACGAGACCAGCGGCGCTGGATCGGCACGCCACGCCGCGCTGGCCATCGCCGCCTTGTCGTGGTCGGGCGCTTCGCGCAGCGCGGCGGCGGAGCGCAGGCGCGCCGCCACCGCAGCCGGGCCGCTGTTGCCGCCAGCCTGCGCGCCCGCCGCGGCGAAGGCGCGGATCCAGCCCGGCAGGCGCATCATCAGCCGGTCAGCATCGGCCGGGCCGAGATCCGCCGTCACGCCGCGCCAGGGATTGTTGGCGCCATCCGCCTCCGTCGCGCGGGCGGCGAGGTCGCGCACCGCGTCGCGCTTCGCGGCGATCGTCGCAGCATCCCAGGCGCTGGCGTCGAGGGTGAAGTCGGGGACGGCCAATCCGCGCCGGCGCAGACCGACCAACGCGCCGATCACCTGGTGCAGCGGGATGCCGGACGCTCCGGCAGGCGCGCGCATGGCCGCCGCATGGCGGTTCAGCCGGCCGCGCAGCGTCGCCAGCCGGTCGATCACCGCCTGGCGGTTGGGCTTCGGCGGCGGCGGCAAGGCGAGCGTCGCGCGCAGTTCATCCAGCACGGCGCGCTTGGACTGCTTTTCGGAATGCAGTTCGAGGCAGGCGGCGCCGAGGCCGATGTTTTCCAGCCGGCGCTTCACGACTTCCAGCGCGGCGAGCTTTTCCGCGACGAACAGGACACTGCGCCCATCGAGCACTGCCTGCGCCAGGATGGTCGCGATGGTCTGCGACTTGCCGGTGCCGGGCGGCCCCTGGATCACCACATGCCCGCCGCGACGGACGGATTCCGCAGCCAGCGCCTGCGACCCGTCCATATCCACGACATGGTCGAGGCGTTCGACAGGGATGGCCTCATCCACATCGGCGTCGTCGGGGAAGGTGGGCTGGGTGGTCAGCGGCGCGCCGCCGACCAGGGCCTGCACCAGCGGATGGTCGGCGAGGCCGGGATTTTCCTCCGGACCGAGATCGCGCCACATCAGGAACTTGGCGAAGGAGAACAGGCCGAGCGCGAGCGCATCGGCATCGACCGACCAGTCCGCGCGATCCTTCACCGCATTCGCGACTGCCTCGGCCCAGGCGGTAGGGTTGTAGGCGGCATCGTCGAAGTCGGGCAGCGCGGTGTTGAAGTTGACCTTCAGCATCTCGCGCAGGGAGAGGTTCTCGGCGACCTCGGTGGCGCCGGCGCGCAGGCGGAAGGTCTGGGAAACGCCCTCGCGTTCCAGCGTGACCGGCAGCAGGGCGAGCGGGGCGCGGCGCTCGGTCTCGGGTGTCGCCGGGTCGCGCCAGGACAGCGTGCCGAGGGCGAGGTAGAGCGTCGGGACGCCGGTCTCCTCCCGCGCCGTGCGGGCATCGGTCATGAGGTCGCGCAGGCGGCGGGCGAGGTCGGGCGGCGGCAGGCGGACGCGCAGCAATTCGTCGCGCTGCCAGTCCTCGCGGCTGACGGTGTCGTCGGCGCGGGCGACGCCCTCGGCCTTGGCGGCGGCCTTGCTGGTCCGCTTGCGGGTGCGGCGCGGCTTGCCCTCGGGCGGTGCCTCGGCGGCCGAGGCGGCAGGGGCCTCGGTGCCGGGTGCCACGGGCGCCTGCTCGCCGGCCGCCTCGAAGCCAAAGGCGCGGCCGGCGGCCAGCGCACCGACCACGAAATCCGCATCCTCGTCATCCAGGATCACCACGCCGCGCGACCGCCCAGGCTTGGGCAGCGACAGCAGCCGGTTGCGCGTGGACAGGTCAAGCAGCGCCCGGCGGGCGTCCTCGAGGGCCTGGCGAAGATCGGTCATGGCGTGTCCTGGACTCTCCGCGGGCGCAATTGGGGCGTGGCAGCAAGGGTCAATCGGCCAAGGGGATACCAGAGGAACGCCGGCAACACGACGATCGCGACCTCACGAGAGGCCCGCAGGACGGCCAGGATGCCGGCGGCAGCGATGGCGACCAGCGCCCCGCTGAACAGGACGGCGCGGGCAGTCCTACGCATCCGCCGCCCCAAGCAGCCGCCGCAGCCGCAATTCCTCGAGGTCCAACTCCTCGACCAGCCGCGACATCAGCTCCTCCTCCAGCCCATCCTCATCCCGGTGGCGCAGCAGCCGCGCCCGCCCCGCGCGCAGCGCGTACAGCCGGTGTTCCAGCCGCGACGCACGCTCGGCGGCGATGGCCCCCTGATTGATGCCGTCGAGCAGCCGCACCCGGTCGCGATATTCCTGCAGCAGGTCCTGCGCGATGGCACCGGCAAGCACATCCTCGGCGCGGCTTTCCATCTCGCGCAGGGAGGCGTGGGCGACCAGGGTGCGCGCGGCCGCTTCCTCCACCGACATGCTGGCGCGGCGCGGTTCCTCCACGCCCAGCTTGCGGATCACCCATTCCAGCGACGTCCCCTGCACCACCAGCGTCGCGAGGATGGCGCAGAACGACAGGAAGACCAGCAGGTCGCGCTCGGGGAAGGTGACCGGCAATGCGAGGGCCGCGGCCAGCGACACCACGCCGCGCATCCCCGCCCAGGACAGCACGGTGATATGCCCCCAGGGCGGCATCGGGTCATGCCGCCGCACCGAGGGGATCTGCCGCGGCAGCCAGCTTGCCGGAAACAGCCAGACGAAGCGGGAGACGATCAGCACCAGCGACAGCGTGACCGCCAGCAATGCCAGGTGCCAGCCGGGATAGTCGTGCAGCCGGTCCAGGATGCCGTTCAATTGCAGCCCGATCAGGATGAACACCAGGCTGTTCAGCACGAATTCGATGAAGGTCCACACCGCGCGGGATTCGCTGCGTGTGCGGGCGGAGAATCTGTGCTGCGCCCGCCCCAGCACCAGCCCCGTCGTCACCACCGCGATGACGCCCGAAAGGTGCAGGGCCTCTGCCCCCGCGAAGGCGGCGTAGCAGGCGATGAAGGAGGAGGCGGTCTCCAGCAGCGTATCCTGCAGCCGCGCCGCCACCAGGATGACGATCCGCCCGACGACCCAGCCGACCAGCACGCCGCCGAGCGATACGGCGAGGAAGGTTACCCCCGCCTCGGACCACGAGAAGGTCCCGGCCAGCGTCGCCACCACCGCGAAGCGGTAGAGCACCAGCGCGGTGGCGTCGTTGATCAGGCTTTCGCCTTCCAGCACCGTGACGATGCGGCGCGGCAGGCGGAGCTTCTTCAGCACGGCCCCGGCCGCCACCGCATCGGGGGGTGCCACGATGGCGCCGAGCGCGATCGCCGCCGCCCAGGGAAAGCCCGGGATCAGCAGCTTCACGGCCGCCGCGATGCAGAAGGTGGTGAACAGCACGGCACCGACCGCCAGCAGCAGGATCGGCCGGATGCTGGTCTTGAACGCCGCCCAATCGGTGCGGATGGCGCTGACCTGCAGCAACGGCGGCAGGAAGAAGGCCAGGGCGAATTGCGGGTCTAGTTCGACGTCAGGCATGCCGGGGATGAAGGCCAGCGCCATGCCGCCCAGCACCAGAACGACCGGATAGGGCAACTGCGCGCGGCGCGCGACCATTGCGAAGACGACGCAGGCCGCCATGAGCGCCAGCAGGACGTGTAGGATTGCCATTGCGGCGAAACTGCCAAGCCCGGAACGGCCTGGGAAGCGGCACTTGGGATTCGCGCCGGGGCTTCCCATTTTGGGAAGCATGCTCGATGCCCCCCTCCCCGCCTCCGACGACCTGCTGCTCGATGCCTATTCCCGCGCGGTGACCGCCGCCGTGGCCCGCGTCGGGCCGGCGGTGGTGCATGTCGCGGCGCGCCACGCGAAGGGGGGCGGCACCGGGTCGGGGGTGGTGATCTCGCCCGACGGGCTGGTGCTGACCAACGCCCATGTCGTCGCCGGTGCCGAGGCGCTGGAGGCGACGGCGCCGGATGGGCGGCGCTTTGCCGCCCGGCTGCTGGGGCAGGACCGCGCCACCGACATCGCCGTGCTGCGTGCCGAGGCGCAGGGGCCGCTGCCGGCGGCCGAGCTGGGTGACAGCGCCGCGTTGCGCGTGGGCCAGCTGGCGATCGCGATCGGCAATCCGCTTGGCTTCGCCAATACCGTCACCGCCGGCATCGTGAGTGCGACCGGGCGCGCCCTGCCATCGCGCGGCGGCTGGCCGATCGAGGATCTGATCCAGACCGATGCCGCGCTGAACCCCGGCAATTCCGGCGGCGCGCTGGCCGATTCCGCCGGGCGGGTGATCGGCATCGCCACCGCGGTGATCATGGGCGCGCAGGGGCTGTGCTTTGCCGTGGCGGCCGATACGGCGCGGCTCGTGCTGTCGCAGGTGCTGCGCTTCGGGCGGGTGCGGCGCGCCGTGCTGGGCATCGCGGTGGAACGGGTGGCGGTGCCCGGGCGGCTTGCCCGCACCGCCGGGCGCGAGGCGCAGGCTTTCGGCGCGCGGATCATGCGCGTGGTGCCAGGCGGGCCGGCCGCCGTGGCGGGGCTGGCGGAAGGCGATGTGATCCTGGCCATCGACGGCGTGGCGACCACCGGGGCGGATGCACTGCTACGTGCCCTGGACAGCGAGCGCGTCGGCATCCCGGCGGAGATCATCGCGCTGCGTGGTGCGGAGGTGCGCCGCGCCCAGGTGGTGCCGGCGGAACGGGAAGGCGCGTGAGCGGCGCGCCTATTCCTCCTTCTTCCAGCGCCACAGCACGATGATGCCGACCACGCAGACCAGGACGACGGTCGAGAGCATTCCCTGGACCACGCCGAAATTCGGGCTGTCCTGCGCCACGAACAGCGCCGCGAGACTGCCACCCGCCGCCAGCACGATGCGCACCACCAGGTTGATCATGCCGGCTTCGCCTCCCCTTCCAGATGCTCGATGCGCGCCAGCGCCGATTTGAGCAGGCCGATCAGTTCCATCAGCTCGGTTTGGCGCATCAGGTCGATCTTCTCGTGCAGCAGGGCGATCTCCGCCTCGGAGCGGATGTTCACCTGGTAATCGGCCAGCGCGCGTTCGCGGTCCACATCCGACAGGCGATTCTGGCTCATCATGATGATCGGCGCCGTATAGGCCGCCTGGAAGGACAGCAGCAGGTTCAGCAGGATGAAGGGGAACGGGTCCCAGGCGCGGCTGCCGATCAGCGCGTTGCCCGCGATCCAAAGCGCGAGCAACCCGGACTGGATGACGATGAAGCGCCAGGACCCGACGGCGGCGGCGACCGCATCGGCCAGCCGTTCCCCCAGCGCGAGCGGCGGCGGCGGCCCGCTTTTGCGCCGGCGGCGGGCGAGCGCAATGGTGCGGCGGATGTGGCTGGGCCGCTGACTGGCCGGTTGCGACTGGTTGCTGCGCGTCATGCGTGATGTCCTCGGCGGGCCGGGGTGCGTGCTGCCACGGGGTGGCGCCGGCGCTGCCTGTCAGTGACTGGACCGCAGCGTACCGCCATCGACGTGGATCACCTGGCCGGTGATGTAGCGCGCCCGCGGCGAACACAGGAAGGCGACCAGCACGGCGAGGTCGTCGGGTTCGCCGATGTAGCCGACCGGGACCTCCTTCTCGGCCCAGGCGCGGCGGGCTTCCTCGGTGGGCATGACGCGGGTGTCGATCTGTTCCGACCGCAGGCGCCCGGGTGGCACGCAGTTCACGGTGATGCCGTCGCGGCCGAGGGTGCGCGACAGCGCCTTCGACCAGATATGCACCGCCCCGTTCGGCGCATTGGCCGGGTTGATCGAGAAGGGTTCATCCGTACCGGTCAGGCTGACGATGCGGCCCCATTTGTTGGCCTGCATGGTCGGGATCAGCGCATGGGTGATGCGGCGGCCGGCCTGGAAGTTCAGCTCCATCGCTTCCTCCCACACCGCGTCGGTGCCGAGGTCGGTCTGCGGGCGCGACCCGCCGGCGTTGTTCACCAGGATGTCGCAGCGGCCGAAATGGCTCAGCACCGCATCGCGGATGCGCGCGGCGGCGTCGGGCGTGCAGATGTCCTGTTCGATGACCAGCGGCGTGGCGGAAGCCGGCAGGTCGCGTGCCAGGGCTTCAAGCAGCGGGCGGCGGCGGGCGAGGATGGCGAGGCGGCAGCCCTCTGCGGCCAGCATGGTGGCGATGGCCCGGCCGAGGCCGACCGAGGCGCCGGTGACGAGGGCGACCTTGCCGGTGAGGTGAAGATCCATGACGGCCGGGACTCCTGCGAGTGGTTCGGCAGGACGGTCGCATGGGGCGGGCGGCGGCGCGATGGGGCAGGTGCGCGGAGAGGGGCTTTGCCCCCCTCCGGACCTCCCCCCACCAAAGGCTTAAGGCCTTTGGAAACCTCGATTTGGCGCTGGGCACCGAGGGCAGCACCAAGCCCCCGCGGTCCAGGGGGCCGCAGCCCCCTGGCGGGGTGAGGTTTGGAGAGGGGCGGCGCCCCTCTCCAAGTCACCTACGCCGCCGTCACAAAGGCCCGCAGATTCTCCGCTTCCAGCTCCGCTTCCGCGATGCGCGCCTTCACCAGATCCCCGATCGAAACCATCCCGGCGAGCCGGCCGCCTTCCATCACCGGCAGGTGCCGGCAGCGGCGGTCGGTCATCACCGCGAGCCCTTCGGCGATGCTGGTCGCGGGCGTCGCGGTGACGAGGTCCGCGGTCATCAGGTCCCGTGCGGTGCGGGCCAGGGCCAGCGCCCCTTCGCGGGCGACGGCGCGGACGATGTCGCGTTCGCTGATGATGCCGAGAACATGGCCGCTTTGGTCGCGCACCAGCGCGGCGCCGATGCGGTGTTGCGCCAGTGCGCGCGCGACCGAGGTCGCGTCCTCGCCGGGGCCGACGGAGAAGACGTCCTCACCCTTGTGATGCAGGATGTCCCTGATGTTCATGCCCGTTCCCTCCTACGCCGCAGGCCGGGGGGCCCGCGGGACGCGGTCATGGGATGCGCCGGGGGTAGCAGCGAGGCGAGGGGTCCGGCGATCCCTGTCCGCGCAACCAGAAGGCGAGCGTGCCAGCGGCGCACCGCGCGGCGCAAGCAGGAAGTGCGGCGAGTCGCGGATCAGTGAGAGGCGGTGTCCGCTTCCGCCAGCCAGCGCACCGCACGTCGCGCGGCGGCCCGCGCCGCATCCTGCGTCGCATAGGTCTGCGCCGAGAAATACCGCACCGGCGTCCAGGTGCCGCGATCCTCGACATCGCGGCGGAATTCCTCGAATCCGAAGGTGCCGTCGGGGCGGCAAAAGACATCGACGCAGCGATCGGCCTGCGCGTTCTCAAGGCTGGCCAGGACGATCCAGGACGGATCGATCCGTCGCGAAATCAATGCACCGGCACCGTGGCCCCGCCGGCGAGTTGCGTGCGCACCAGCTCGGCGAAGCGGCCATCCATCGAGACGAGTTCGGCGAAAGGCCCGCGTTCGGCGATGCGGCCGCCGTCGAAGACCAGGATCTCATCGGCCTCGCGCACCGTGGACAGGCGATGGGCGATGATGAAGGTGGTACGGCCGGCCATGAGGGCTGACAGCGCCTTTTGCACGCGCGCTTCGGTCGCGGCGTCGAGCGCGGAGGTCGCCTCGTCGAGGATCAGCACGGGCGGGTTCTTGATCAGCGCGCGGGCGATGGCGAGGCGCTGGCGCTGGCCGCCTGACAGATTCGACCCGCGCTCGCCGACGATGGTGTCATAGCCCTGCGGCTGGCGGGTGATGAAGTCATGCGCTTCGGCCTGGCGGCAGGCGGCCTCGATCTCCTCCTGCGTCGCATCGGGGCGGCCGACGAGGAGGTTCTCCCGGATGGTGCGGCTGAACAGCATGGATTCCTGGAACACCACGCCGATGTTCCGGCGCAGCGATTCCAGGCTGATCTGCCGCAGGTCGTGGCCGTCGAGGGTGATGCGACCCTCGGTCGGGTCCCACAACCGTTGCAGCAGCGCCATGGCGGTGGATTTGCCGGCGCCGGTCTGGCCGACCAGGGCGATGGTCTTGCCGGGGGCGGCGCTGAAATCCACTTCGCGCAGGATCATCGGGCCGCCGGGATAGGCGAAGCCGACGCCCTCGAAGGCGACATGGCCCGCGGCACGACCCAGATCGGTGGCGTTGGCGGCTTCCGCCACGGTGGATTGCGCGTCGAGCACGCCGAACAGTTCGACGATGCGCGGGGCGACGAGCACCATGTGGGAGACGAAGCCGACCGCCCCTTCCATCCGCCCGATCAGCAGCGTGGCGAAGCCCATGAAGGAGACGATCTCGCCCACCGTCGCCAGGCCGCGCACATGCAGGACGGTACCATAGACGAAGATGGCGATGATGCAGACGGTCGAGGCCGCGCGCGTCAGCACGGCCACGATCGCCCACCAGTTCAGCACCGGGAACTGGTGGTCGAGGACCTGGCGGATGATGTCGCCGAACATCCGCGCCTCGGAATTGAGGCGCGTGAACGACTGCACGACGACGACGTTGGACAGCGCATCCTGCGCATTGCCGGCGAGACGCGAGTGGAATTCCTCAACCCGCGCCTGCGCATCCTGGGTGCGGCGGATAACCAGGCTGGCGACGACGGCGAAGACCGCCACCAGGATCACCAGCAGCAGGCCAAGCCGCCAGTTCATCACCATGGTCAGCGGCAGCAGCACGATCAGCGAGACGAAGGTGATGATGTGTTCCCGGAAGAAGCCGAGCCACAGGCCGAACAGGTTGTCGGTGCCGACCAGCATCACCTTCATCAGCCGGCCCGACTGGGTGTCGCCGTGGAAGGACAGCGGCAGGGCGAGCACATGCTGGAAGTAGTCATGCATGACACGCAGGCGATTGCGATGCGCCATGCGGTCGGCGAACAGACCCACGGCGACACTGGCGCCGATGCCGGCCAGACCGACGATGCCCCAGATCACCAGCAGTTGCGTCGCTTCCTGCCACAGCATTCCGGGCGCCATCCGTTCCGACCGCGCGAGCAGGTCCACCACCCGGCCGAACAGCACGGGTTCGAGGAATTGCAGACCCGCCAGCGCCAGCGCCGCGACGCCCAGGCCCCACGCCATCGGGCGATCGGTGCCGAGCAGCCACAACACGCGACCGTATAGTTTCAGGAACCCCATGCGGTCGCGCCCCCCTCAGCGCTTCGACCCGATCGGGCGAGGGTAATGCCTTTTCGTCCCCGGCGGTATCTGGCCGTGGCCGGAAAGGTTGATCTGAGTGTCGTGGCGGGCCAGTTTCCCGCATCAGAACAAGGTGCCCCACACATGCGGGTGCCGGGAGGAGTTCAAGGAATGATCGACCGCCGCGCCCTGCTGGGCGGGATTGCCCTCGCACCGCTCGCTCGCCCCGCCTTCGCCCAGGCCTGGCCGACCAAGCCCATCCGGCTCGTGGTCGGCTTCCCGCCGGGCGGCACCACCGACCTTGCCGCGCGGGTGATGCTCGAACCGCTGACGACGCGGCTGGGGCAGCCGGTGGTGGTGGAGAACCGGCCCGGCGGTTCCGGCGGCAATGTCGGTGCCGATGTCGTGGCGAAGGCGGAACCGGATGGCTACACGCTGCTGATGCAGACGGTGTCCTCGGGTGCCATCAATTTCGGCCTGTATGGCGCGCGCATGCCGCACAGGCCGGAGGACCTCGCCGGCGTCGCGCTGGTGGTGAAGGTGCCCAACGCGATCTTCGTCAACAACGACCTGCCGGTCCGCACGCTGGGCGAACTGGTCGACCTCGCGAAGCGGGAACCGGGCAAGCTGAACTACGGGTCGTCGGGCGTCGGCACGTCATTGCACATGACAGGTGAACTGCTGAAGCAGGCGGCGGGGATTGACCTGACCCATGTGCCGTTCCGCGGTGCGGGGCCGATGCTGCAGGAGATCATTGCCGGGCGTGTGGAGGTTGGCGTGGACAACCTGCCATCCGTCATCGGCCATCTGCGCGACGGGCGGCTGCGCCCGCTGGCGATGACCACGGCCTCGCGATCCCCCGCGCTGCCCGATGTGCCGACCACGGCCGAGGCCGGCTTTCCCGCGGTGGAGGCGACGGCCTGGTTCGGCATCTGTGCCCCTGCGCGCACGCCGCGGCCGGTGGTCGATCGCGTGGCACAGGCGGTGAATGCATCGCTGGCCGATCCGGCGGTGTGGCAGCGGATGGCCGATCTCGGCGGCATGAAGCCGGACCTGACGCCGGACGGGCTGTCCACCCCAGCCACCTTCGACACCTTCATCCGCGCCGAGATCGTCAAATGGGGCGAGGTGGTCCGGCGCGGCAACATCACGGTGGACTGAGGTCGCAGGCGCGGGGCCGCGTGGCGCCGCGCCGTTCCGCGACTCAGCCCGGTCGCGTCGCCGCGTAGAGCACCGCCGGGCTCGGGATGGTCACGCCGTCCGGCCCGGCATGCCGCGCGGCACCCGCCAGCACCTCCGTGCGGATGCGCGCCTGCACCTCGGGCGCCTGCCGCTCGAAGATCATCCAGCCGCGCACGGCGCCCTTCTCGAACCACGCCCAGGCATCCTCGGCGTCGTCACCGCGGAAGGCGATCGGCAGCGTTTCATGCGCCACGCCGTGGAAGCCCGCGGTGCGCAGCATCGCCGTGGCCGCGGCGCGGTCGGCCAGCAGGTAGAAGGGCGGCGCCGCCGGGATAGGCAGGCTCATATCCCCATGCGCCATCAGCGCTTTCATCATCAGGTTCATGAAATCCCCGCCCGCCGGGCCGTCCCAGACAGTAAAGGCGTAGCGGCCGCCGGGGCGCAGGACGCGATGCGCCTCCGCCATGGCGCGCGCGGGGTCGGGCAGGTGCAGCAGACCGAAGCCACAGACCACGGCATCGACGCTGCCATCCGGCAGGTCGAGCGCCTCCGCATCCCCCAGGCGGAACCGCGCCCGCGGCGCCCGGGCCTGCGCCAGCGCGACCATGGCCGTGGCAATGTCCAGGCCGGCCACATCGGCGCCGCGCGCGGCGGCCGCCTCCGCCACGTAGCCCGGCCCGCAGCAGACATCGAGAAGTCGCGTGCCGGACCCGGCGGATACGGCATCCAGAAGGCTCTGCACTGTCGGACGCGTCAGCGTCCCGACGAAGCGATCGTAGTGCCCGGCCTTGCGGTGCCACCCCTCGCGCTCGACATCCTTGAGGCCGAGACCAGGTGTGGTGCTCATCAACCTACGCCTCCAACGCCCGAGATCGCGACTTGGCATCCACGCGACGGGCACGGGAACCCTGCCCGCTACACACAGCCGCATCGCTGGCGGACCGGGCTCGGCGCGCCCGGGTCTCGCAGCAGCGGAGCTTAGGAAGCGCGGGCGCCGCCGGCACAGCGAAAACCTTGGCGTCGCATGCCCTTGCCTGGGATTTGCACACGCATCGTCACTCTGCGCGACGGCGGGCAGGCATGGACCGACCGGCACTCGCCGCCTAGGCTGCGCGCAAACGGGGCCGCAGGTCCCGGCCCGGGACGGAAGGAAACGCCATGACGCTCGACCGCCGCGCGCTGCTCGCGACGCCCCTGCTGACGCTGGCGCGCCCGGCCTTCGCGCAAGCCTTCCCGTCGCGCCCCATCCGCATCGTCATTCCCTTCACCCCCGCCGGCACCACCGACCTGGTCGGGCGCATGACCGCCGAGATGCTGGGCCGGCGGCTCAACCACCAGGTGGTGGTGGACAACCGGCCGGGCGCTTCGGGCAATGTCGGGGCGGAATACGTCGCGCGTGGGGAAGCCGATGGCCACACGCTGCTGCTGACCACGATCGGCACCGGGGCGATCAACTTCGCCGTGTTCCGCGACCGCATGCCCTACAAGCCCGAGGATCTCGCCGCCGTCGGGCTGATGACGCGCGTGCCCAATGTGCTGATGGCGGCGAACAACACCACGATCCGTTCGGTCGCCGATTTGGTGCGGGAGGCACGCGCCCGGCCGGGTGCGATCAACTACGGCACCGCGGGCATCGCCACATCGCCGCATGTGGTGGTCGAGCAGTTGCGCCTCGCCACCAACATCGAGCTGACCCATGTGCCCTATCGCGGATCGGCGCCGATGCTGACCGAGATGGTGGCCGAGCGGATCGAGGTGGGGATGGACAACATCCCTTCCGCGCTGACCTTCATCCGCGACGGGAAGATCCGCGCGATCGCGACGACGGGCGCGCAACGCAATGCGTCGCTGCCCGATGTGCCGACGGTGGCGGAGCAGGGGTTGCCCGGCTTCGAGGCGACCGCCTGGTTCGGCGTGCTGGCCCCGGCCGCGACACCCGCGCCGATCGTCCAGCGCCTGGGGGCGGAACTCAATGCCATCGCGCTCGACCCGGCCTTCCGCCAGCGCATGGCGGCGCTGGGCGCCGACCCGCCGGCGCTGACCCCCGATGGCGGCACCAGCCCCGAGACCTTCGCCGCCTTCCTGCGTGCCGAGGTCGCCAAATGGGCCGATGTGGTGAACCGCGCTAATATCCGGGTGGAGTAGGTTGCCGGCCTCGGCGGCACCCTGGCCGCGACGAAGCCGGGTGTGACCGCCGCCATGCCAATGCAGGGAGGGAGGTCGCCGCCGCGGTCGCCTGGCGACCAGCGGACGCGCTGATGCCCAGGCGTTGCGTCGCGGCCGATCGTCGCGCTGTGCTGGCCGCGCCGGGATGGCGGTGCGCACCCATCGCGCTGCGGGTCAGTGCCCCCAGGCGCCGGCGCTGCGTCTCCCGCGCGGCAGGTCTACCTGTCGTTCCGAGATGGTCCGTGTTCCGGTCCGCTGACGCAGGCCGATCCGAAGTCTTGCTTGAGCCAGCACACTCGCGCTTCGGACGGATCCGGCTCAGCCAAGATCTGCTCGCATCAGGCCGCGACGATATACACCGCCACGCCGACCAGGATGCCCCATAGGGGCAGTGAGAGCAGGACCGCCACCACGAAGCCCGTGGCCGGAGCATCGTCCCTCACGCCTTCGAGTGTGATGATGTCGGCCGGAAGCGTGCCCGCGACCATCGGGGGTGCCGCTTCGCGCGTGGCGGCTTCGGTACGCCGCAGGCGGTCCATCGGCTCGGTTGTGTCAACCGGTGCGGTTTCTCTCCAGGCAAGCGCAACCATCGGTGCCCCCTGCTTCCCCGCGCCCGGGATGTTTCAGGCGCGATGCCACGCTGAAGTGCAGGCCGCGGATTGGTGGGCGTAGCAGGAAAGCTGGCCGAGCCATTTCGCGTCTTGCGTGTAACGAGCGTATCGAGGGCGCGAAAACGAAACAACCAAAAAATAAACCAGTACCGTAATTTGAACTGGATTGTTTTTTGATATTTTTTTGACTTTTTTAAGATTCGTCCCCTCGTCTTGCGCCCATGCCGGCCGGCCGAGCGAGGCCGCGAGCGTCGTCACCGCACGCGACAGATCGCGCCTGCCACGGCATAAATCGAGGCCAGACGTATGGCAGCCGGGATTCGGCAGCGGCGTCGCGCAGAGGCGACCAACGCCCCGCAACAGGAGGACGCCCACATGCTTCTCGCCCGCCGCACCCTGATGGGCGGCCTCGCCGCCCTGCCCCTGCCCGCCCTGGCACAGGAGGCAGCCTATCCGTCGCGGCCCGTGCGCATGATCGTGAACTTCCCGCCCGGCGGCACGACGGACATCGCGGCACGCATCTATGCCGAAAGGCTGCAGGCGCGGCTCGGCCAGCCGGTTCCGGTGGAAAACCGCGGCGGCGCCACGGGGAACATCGGCAGCGAGGCGGTCGCGCGCGCCACGCCCGATGGCTACACGGTGCTGAGCACGGCCGTCTCCCCCGCCGCGATCAACTATGCGCTGTTCGGCGCGCGCATGCCCTACAGGCCGGAGGATCTTGCGGCGGTCGGGCTCTACCTGCGCGTGCCCAACGTCATCATGGTGCATCCCTCCCAGCCCATCCGCACGATCCAGGAACTGGTCGCGGCGGCAAGGGCGCAGCCCGGCGCATTCAACTACGGCAGCGCGGGCAGTGGCGGGTCGCCGCACATGGCGATGGAGATGTTCATGCTGCGCACCGGCACGCGCATGACGCACGTCCCCTTCCGCGGCGCCGGGCCGATGCTGATCGAGGCGGTGGCCGGGCGGCTCGAAGCCTCGGTGGACAACATCCCATCCTGCATCGGGCACATCCGCGACGGGCGGCTTCGCGCGCTGGCGGTCACCGGCCATGTGCGCTCCTCCGTGCTGCCGGACGTGCCGACGCTGGCCGAGACGGTGGTGCCGGGCTTCGAGGCGACCGCCTGGTTCGGCATGCAGGCCCCGGCGCGGACGCCGCGCGCGGCGATCGACCGGCTGGGGGCGGAGATCGACGCCATCAGCAAGGAACCGATGACGCGCTCGAAGCTCGCCGAGCTCGGTGCCGAGCTGCCGAACCTGACGGCCGATGGCGGCACCTCGCCCGCCACCTTCGAGGCCTTCATCACGGCCGAGATCGCAAAATGGGCCGAGGTGGTGCGGGCTTCCGGGGCGACGCTGGAATGACCGCATGAAACGCACCTTCTACGGCTGGGCCACGCCCAATTCGAACCGCGTCACCGTGATGCTCGAGGAATGCGGCCTCGACTACGCCGTGCAGGGGGTGAACATCCGCCGGCGGGAACAGTTCGCGCCTGAGATCCTGGCGCTGAACCCCTATGGCAAGGTGCCGATCCTGGTGGAGGATGCGCAGGACGGCACGGTGCCGCTGGTGCTGTTCGAGAGCGGGGCGATCCTGCTGCACCTGGCGGAGACGCAGGGCGTGCTGCTGCCGCACGAACCCCGGGAACGCGCCGAGGCGATGGCCTGGCTGATGGTGGCGCTGACATCCCTGGGTCCCTACACGGGCCAGGCGCATCACTGGACGGAACTGGCGCCGGTGAAGCCGGACGCGGCGCGGGCCTACAGCCTGGCGCTGGTGGATCGCGTCTATCGGCTGCTCGATGGGCGGCTGGCGCAGGCGGCCTTCCTGGGCGGCGATGCCTACTCGATCGCCGATGTCGCGGCCTATCCGTGGGTGGCGCGTGCCGGTTGGGCGGAGCGGCGCATCGAGGACACGCCGAACCTCGCGCGCTGGTTCGCCGAGGTCGGCGCTCGCCCTGCCGTACAGCGTGGCATGGCGCAGCCGGAAGGCGCGGTGCTGGCCTGACTCAGCGTGTCTCCAGCGGCGCACCGGGCGGGCCGAACAGCATGCGCGCCTTCGCCCGCCACCCCTGCGCGCGACGGGCATCGCGCAGCATGGCCCGCCATTCGTGGAAGGCGATGGTCACCGGATTGGTGCTGACCAGCGGCGTCGTCAGGCCGTAGCGGCAGGGTTCTTCCGCCGCCTCCGCCGCATAGGTGCCGAACAGCCGGTCGAACACCACCAGCACGCCGCCGAAATTGCGGTCGAGGTAGCGCTCATTGCTCGCATGGTGGACGCGGTGGTTGGACGGCGTGTTGAGCACGTATTCCAGCCAGCCAAGGCGTGGCACCGTCTCGGTATGGATCCAGAACTGGTACAGCAGGTTCAGCGCCAGCGCACCGAACACGCCGATCGGATGGAAGCCCAGCAGCGGCAGCACCAGGAAGGGCAGGAAGCCGCCGCTGATCTCGGACGTCCAGCCGAGCCGCACCGCGGTCAGGAAGGTCAGATGGTTCGGCGAGTGATGCACCGCATGCGTCGCCCAGAACCAGCGCACGCGATGATGCAGCCGGTGATGCCAGTAATAGACGAATTCCACCGCCAGCAGCAGCAGGGCCAGCCCCCACGCCGTATCGAGCGGCACCGTCCAGGGGCGGACCTGCCATACCGCCATGAACAGCGCGAGCACGATGCCGCCCGCCAGGATCCGCTTCACCGCCTGGCCGATGGCCACGCCGATCGAGGCGAAGCCCTCCCCCCACGGATAGGCCGACCCGCGCAGGCGGCGCCAGAACAGAGCCTCGAGCAGGCCGATCGCCACCAGCGCCGGCAGGGCCATCAGCAGGATGTGCTGCGTCATGCGACATCTCCATCGGCGGCCGCGCGGATTGCACGGCGTCGCCACCGCTCCAATATCTGAGGGATGCTCGGTTTCAATCCACTCGCTTCCGGGCTGCCGGGGGGCTACATGGCGAAACAGTCCAAGCCGTTGATGGCGCTGCGCAAATCACCGACGCAGGCGCGCGCCCAGGCGACGGTGGACACCATCCTCGAAGCGAGTGCTCAGATTCTGCAGAAGGAAGGCGAGGCGGCGCTGACCACCAACCGCGTCGCCGCCCATGCCGGGTTTTCGATCGGCACGCTCTACCAGTACTTCCCGAACCGCGAGGCCATCCTCGGCGCCATGGCGATGCGCGAGCAGGCGCATGTCCTGGCGAAGCTGGAGGCAGTCTTCGCACGGCTCGACCCCGCCGATCCCGAACCCACGGTGCGAGAGGCAGTCGCGGCGCTGCTCGGCGCCTTCCGCGGGCGACACGGGGTGCGCCGCGCGATCATCCTCGGCGTGATGCGACGCATGCCCGACGACCCGCGCGCGTCGGCCGGCGTGGCGGAGCCGCTGCTGGCCGCGCTCGAGACGCGCTGCGCGGGACATTTCGTGCCACTGGGACAGGCCGGGCGCTTCGTGCTGCTGCGCGCGATCACCGGCGCCGTGCGGGCGGCGGCGATCGAACGCAGCCCCCTGCTCGGCACGCCCGCCTTTGAGGACGCGCTGGTGCGGCTGGTGATGGGGATGCTGCGGGCGGGAGGATGACGCGGCGAGCCGGCCGGAGGAGCGGAGGGGCGCTGTCCACGCCAGACCGTGGCCCGGCGACCGCGTGCAGGGGACGCCGTCCGTCCGGTTGCGCCGCCGTCAGATCCAGGCCCGCGGCACATGCCGCCACGGCAGCGCGGCGAGATCGAGTGCCGCCGGCCCCGGCGCATCGCATTCGACGATGGCGACGCAGCGATCCTTGAACGCCGCGCGGAAATGGTTCTTGCCCTTGTTGGCGAGCAGCCGCGTCGCCTGAAGGTCGATGCCATGCAGCGCGAAGAAGCCCGGATCCACCGCTGATTCCTTCAGCGTCGTGCAGATGATGCGCAGGTTGCCGACGCGCAGCACGCAACTCGGCCCGAGATCGACCGGCGCGCCGCGTTCCATCGGGCCTTCATTGATGAAGCGCCCATCGGTCAGGCGTTCGACGACGACCTCGGTGATGACGGGCCGGCCGAACTGTTCGGTGACCGTGGCCCCCAGGTGGCGCGTCAGCATCGCGCCGATGCCGGCCTCCTGCGCCGCGGCGACCGAGGCGGGGTCGTGCAGGAACGCGAAGACCGCCGGCACGTCGAGTTGCGCGGCGACCAGCGTGCGCAGCATCTCGGGCGTGTCGGCGATGCCACCCGACAGCGGGTTGTCCGCCGGGTCGAGCAGTGCGACGAGGCCCGGCGGCGCGGCCAGCGCCTGCGCCAACGCGGTGGCCGGACCGGGCAGCGTGACGGCGAAGCGCGCGCGGCGGGCGGCGATGGAGTCGGCGAGGCGTTCGGCGAGGTCGCGTGCCGCGCCGGCATCCTCCGCCCAGACCATGCCCGATGGACCGGCATGCGGGCTGTCGCCCCAGGCGAAGCCGCCGAAGATGCTGGCATCGAGGATCGGGGCCTGCTCCGCCGCCAATGCCTCGGCCCAGACTTCGGCCATGGGTCCGGCCTCATGGCGCATGTGGAAGCTGTGCAGCACCATCGGGCGCTTGGCGATGTGGCCGAACGCGCGCGGCGCACCGGACAGGCGGCGTTCCAGTTGCCGCAGCGCGCGCGTCGCCGCGGCATCCATGTCGACATGCGGATAGGTGCGGTAGGCCGAGGCGCCGTCGAGCCATCCGGTGATCTCGGGCGCCATGTTCGCGTGGAAGTCGAAGGATGCGGTGATCGGCACGTCGCGCCCGACGATGGCGCGGATGCGGGCGATGGTGGTGGCATCCGCCTCGGGGTCGGATTCGGTGACGCAGGCGCCGTGCAGGGACAGGTAGATGCCATCGAAGCGCTGCGCCCGGAGCGCGGCCTCCACCTCGTCGCGCCAGGCGCGCATCGCTTCGTCGGCCATGGGTCCGCCGGGCTGGGCCGCGATGCAGGTCAGGATGGTGGCCTGCCAATCGGGCCGCGCCGCGAGGAACGCCTGCAGCGCGCCGAGTTCCGTCGCCGTCCCGGCGTAGCGCGCGAGGTGATGCGCGCCGCTGCCCCATTCGCGGCTTTCGAAGGCGCTGCGCGGCGTGGGCACGGGGGTGAAGGAATTCCCTTCGAACCATAGGCGGGCAACGGCGATGTGCGGCATGGCGGGATGCTAGAGCGTGATTGCCGCAAGTGGAATCACCGGAGGCGTGAATCACACGATCAAGCAAAGGCACGGAGCAGGAGGCGGATCCTGCTCCAGGCGCGTCGCGCGACCGGCCCAAGGCCCTTGGTGCCGTGCGCCCGTTACCAGCTGGCGTCGAGCGGCGCGGAGAGCGCCGCGCCCGGCACCCGAATGCCGGCCGGGCGGCCCGCCCGCGTCGCGCCCTGCCAGGCGCGCGTGTAGACCTCGGGCAAGGCCGGCCCGTCCGGGCAGGCGAGCCACAGGCGATAGAGGTGGCGGCGCTGCTCGACCTCGGGGAAATCCTCGAAGGCCGTGCGCGAATGCATGATCCAGTGGTTGCTGACGAACTGGATGTCGCCGGGCTGGAAATCCATGTCGAGATGGATCGACGGGTCTTCGGCCAGCGCATCCAGGGCGTCGCAGGCGGCTTCGAGCGCCGCCGTGGTGCGCGGCACCTCGGGGAAGCGCTGCGCCTTGCGCATGGCACTGCGGACATAGGAAGCGACGAGCCCGCCATCGGGCATCGGGTTGAAGATCGGCACCGCATACCAGGGGTCGGCCCCGTCCGGCACTTCGCCGCGGCGGTCGCGATAGGCCGGCTGCACCAGTTCCGCCAGCAGGTCGGGGTGGCGCGCCAGCATCTCATTGTACAGCGCCCAGGAACTGACCAGGCTCGACTTGCCGCCCTCCTTCGAGGGCTGCAGGCAGAGCAGGCCCACCACATCCGAGGCGTCGCAGTGATAGGGCAGCCGCGCGGCTGTCTGGTATCCGCGATGCGTGGGCTTCGCATAGTCGCCGCCGATATCCTTCACATGGCCGAGGATGTGGCCCATCGCGTTCTGCGAGACCGGCTCGCCGAGTTCAGCGCCGAGGGCGACATAGGCGCAGGCGCTCTGGCGGCGCGACCACCGGCCGACGGGGACACCGCGCAGCAGGATGAAACCGCGGCCATGCAGCACGGCATCGCGGATCTCGGCGACCAGGGGGACGAGACCGGGGGCGGCAAGATCGCCGGGTGCGATCGCCGCGATGTCGATATCGCTCGCGGCGAGGCGGGCGGAGGCAGCGTCCAGCGCATCGACCTCCTCCGCCGTGAGGTGCCGCAGCCAGTCGGTGCGGCGGGCCAGTTCCGGGCCGTACCAGAGCGCGGGGCCGCTGACGGGACGGAGGGCATCGCTGATGGCCATGGACTTCTTCCTTGGTTTCCTCGCCGCCGGGAAGCCTAGGCCCGAGCGGCGCCGGAGGACAGCCTTCCGCCGATGCCGCTGCGCGCGGCGCCACCGCGTGCCAGTATGGTCGCCAGATCAGGAGACGACCCCATGCGCCGACGCCCCATCCTGGCCGCGCCACTTGCCCTCGCTGGCCTGCCCGCCGCCGCGCAGGCACCGCTGCGGCTGTACACCGCCGGGGCGGGCAGCGCCTTCCTGCCCTATGGCGAAGGGCTGGCGGCATTCCTGGCGAAGCAGGGCGTCGCGGTAACCGTAGAGCGCAGCGCCGGATCGCTTGAGAACCTCGCCAAGGTCGAGGATGACGCGGGCGCGCTGGGCACGGCGTTCCTCGGTTCCGCGGCGGATGCGGTGGCGGGCACGCCGGCCGCCGGCGGCCGGGTGCATGGGCGCGTGCGCGCGCTGTTCCCGATGTACGAGACATCCTTCCAGGTCGGCGTGCTGCGTGCGAGCGGCATCGCGGGCTTCGCCGGGCTGGCGGGCAAGCGTGTCGGCGCCGGGCCGGCGCGCGGGCCGGCCGAAACCTTCCTGCGCGCCGCCCTCGGCGCGGCGGGGATGGAGGCGAGGATCGTCTCCGGCGACCCGGCGGAGATGACGCGCATGCTGCTGGCCGGCGAGATGGACGCGCTGTGGCAGGGTGCCATCGTGCCGATCCCGTCACTGGTCGCGGCGCAGCAGCAGGCCGATGTGGTGGTGTTCGGGCTGGAGGCGCCGATCGTCGCCGCGGTGCGGGCGCGGCTGCCCTACCTGGCCAACACCACCCTGCCGCCGGCGACCTATCGCGGGCAGGTGGCGCCGATCCTGTCCTTCGCGGCCTGGAACTTCGTGGTGGGCAATGCGGGGCTGTCCGACGATGCGGCGTATCGGGTCACGCGCGCCGCGCTGTCCGCGACCGATCCGCGCGCCGAGATCCACGCCAGCGCCGCCGGCACGCGGGCGGAAAACGCGCCGGCGAACAGCGTGCTGCCCTTCCACCCGGGCGCGGCGCGGTACTACGCCGAGCGCGGCATCACGGTCCGCGCGGGCTGATCAGGCCAGCGCCGCGTTCGGGCGGAGCGGCCGCAGCGTCTCCGGTCAGCCCGGCTGCGTGGACGACGCGGCTCAGCCGCCCGAGAAGGTGTCGCAGGCCTCGATCCGCCCGCTGTCCAGCCCACGGCGGAACCAACCCGCGCGCTGCGCCGAGGTGCCGTGGGTGAAGCTCTCGGGCGAGACGTAGCGGCCGGCGGCGCGCTGGAGGCGGTCGTCGCCCACCGCGGCGGCGGCGTTCAGCCCTTCCTCGATGTCGCCGCGTTCGAGGATGTTGCGCGTTTCCTGCGCACGTCGCGCCCAGACGCCGGCCAGGCAATCGGCCTGGAGTTCCACGCGCACCTGCAGGGCGTTCGACGCCGCCTCGCCCTGCCCGCGCCTCGCCTGGTCGACGCGGCCGAGCACCCCGATCAGGTTCTGGACATGGTGGCCCACCTCATGCGCCACGATGTAGGCGGCGGCGAAGTCGCCATTCGCGCCGAGGCGGCGCTGGAGGTCGGCCATGAAGTCGAGGTCGATGTAAACGCGCCGGTCGTTGGGGCAATAGAACGGACCCATCTGGGCCTGGGCGAAGCCACAGCCGGACTGCGTGGCACCGCTGAACAGCACCAGGGTGGGGTCTTCGTAGCGCCCACCGCGGCGGGCGAATTCGGCGCGCCAGACCTCCTCGGTCTCGCCCAGCACCTGGGCGATGAAGCGGCGCCCGGCATCGTCCTGCGGGCCGGCCGCCTGGCGCTGCGTCACCTGCGACTGGGGTGCGGCGACCTGGCCTTGCAGCAATTCGCCCGGATCGACGCCGAGCAGCAGGGCGATGACGATGATGACGACGGTGCCAAGGCCCCCGCCGACCGCCACGCCGCGGCCCGAGACGCGCTGGCCCCGCCGGTCCTCGACATTATCGCTCTCTGGCCCGTCGAGACGCATGGTTCCGCTCCGCTACCTGTCACCCCGCAACAACGCGCCAAGGGCGCCAGAGATGCCAAGGGCCTGTCGCCCCACCGGTGGCGCATAGGTGCCGGCGCGGGATTTCGGCAGGCGCAGGGCCACCAGCAGCTCCGCCATGCGAACGCCGCAAGCCATGCCGTCCAGCAGCGCCACCGGTGCGGCGTCCTGCAGGCGGTTGTCGAAGCCGGCCAGCGCGGCGCCGGCGAGCACGACGGAATTGGCCCCTTCCGCCGCCAGCGCCTGCGCGGCAACCAGCACCTTGCGGCCGACGCTGTCGGGGTCGGCCACCGCCTCGGGCGGCGTCGCGTTCACGCCGATGATGTCGGCAAGACGCTGGTCGAACCCGTAGCGCGCCACCAGTTCGCGATACATCTCGACGCCGCCGAAGGTGATCATGCCGAAACGCCCGCCCAGCATGCAGGCTGTCAGGCAGGCGGCCTCGGTCATGCCGACCACCGGGCATGGCATCAATTGCCGCGCGGCATCGAGCGCAGTGTCGTGGCTGACCGCGAGCAGCACGGCATCGACCGAACCGGCATGTTCGGCGAGCAGGTCGAGCACCGCATGCCCGGCGATGACATTCTCGGCCCGGGTCGAGATGACGGCGGGGCCGAAGCGCGGCGTGGCCGGGACGATCTCGGTGCCCGGCGCGGCGGCGGTGCGTGCGGCCGCCGCGCAGGCCTCGGTGATCGCAGCCGTCGTGTTGGCATTGGCGACCAGCAGGCGCATCAGCCGGGTTCCGCCACGGTGCGGCGCGAGTGGGTCATGGTGATGCGCAGGCGGCGGAATTCCTGCGTCGTCTCGGCGGCGTCGGGCGCGGCCTCGGTCAGGGTGCGCAGCTTCCACACCAGGTGCGGGTTGAACAGCAGCAGGTCGCCAGGCCGCGGTTCGAGCTTGAGCATCAGCGCCGGTTCGGCGCAGACCGCGTCCAGCAGGTCGAAGGCCGGGCGCAGGCCGGAGGGCAGCGGTGCCGCGCCGGGCTGCGGCGCGCTGGCGGCCTGTTCGACGGCATGGCGGGTATAGCGCGCGGCGAAGGCGCCGCCGGTCACCGTGAAGACTGCGCGGGGGACCGGTTCGCCTTCCTCGATCAGCGGGGCCGGCTCGTAGAGTTCGGCCAGCGCGCCACGGTCGCGGCGCATCAGTTCGTTGTGCACGGCGCCGGCGGAGACCAGCACATGCGCCGGCGCTTCCGGTCCATTGGCCATGCACAGCAGCGCGATGGCGTCGCAGGCCTCGGTATGGAAGCGCGGCGGGCCGGAGCGCGTTCCGGCCTGGACCGGGGGTTGGCCGACCAGGCGATGAACCGCCGGCTGCAGGCCATTGAGCGGCTTGCCGAGATGGATGCCCAGCGCCAGCAGGGCCGCTTCCGCCGCCGCCGCGCCGTGGCGGTCGAAGGGCAGGCCGCGCAGCAGGCAGAAGCCGCGGCCGGTATCGAGCCGGGTGGTGACATCGGCGAGGATCGGCGCGAGGCGTGTCAGGGGCGGCACCGGCGCGGCGGCCTGGGCGGCGGTCAGGGCGGCTTCGAGTTCGGCCGCTTCCTCGGTGCCGACGGGCACCATCCAGTCCGCGGCGGTGAGGTCGGCGGCGGCCCAGACGGCAGGGCCGGTCTGCGGCACAGGCCTCGGGCGGGGGCGCGGGGGGGCGTTCATGCACGCAGTGGTAGCATGCGCCGTGCTCCAGGTCACAAGCCGACCTCACCATCCACCCGGTCTTGCCCGATCTCGCCATGCGCGGGACGCTCCGCGCCGACGACCACGGAGAAACGTTCCATGACCGACTTCCCCGCCACCGCCCTGCCCTTCGATGGCGAGGAGATCCTCGCGCGGCTGATGCGCTGGTCCGCCTGCGAAAGCCCGACCTTCGACGCGGCGGCGGTGAACCGGATGATGGACATCGCGGCGCGCGACCTCGCCCTGCTGGGCGCGCGAATCGACCGTATCCCGGGGCGGATGGGACTCGGCGACTGCGTGCGCGCGCGCTTCCCGCATCCGGCCGGCGATGCCGCGCCAGGCATCCTGGTAATGGCGCATCTCGATACCGTGCATCCCATCGGCACGCTGGAGAAACTGCCGATCCGCCGCGAGGGCAACAAATGCTACGGCCCGGGCATCCAGGACATGAAGGGCGGCACGGTGCTGGCGGTGGAAGCGATGCGCCAGATCCTCGCCGCGGGGATGGCGACGCATCTGCCGGTGACCTTCCTGCTCACAAGCGATGAGGAGATCGGCAGCCCGTCGACGCGCGACATCATCGAGGCCGAGGCGTCGCGCAACCGCTTCGTGCTGGTGCCCGAACCGGCGCGCCCGGATGGCGGCGTGGTGACGGGGCGCTATGCGATCGCGCGCTTCAACATCAAGACCACGGGGCGGCCATCGCATGCCGGGGCGCGGCTGGCCGAAGGGCGCAGCGCGATCCGCGAGATGGCGCGGCAGATCGTCGCCATCGAGGACATGACGACGGAGGATTGCACCTTCTCGGTCGGCGTCATCCATGGCGGGCAATGGGTGAACTGCGTGTCCACCACCTGCGAGGCGGAATCGCTGTCGATGGCCAAGCGGCAGGAGGATCTGGATGCGGGCGTGCAGAAGATGCTTGCCCTGCGGTCCAATGCGAATGACGTGTCGCTGGAGGTGACGCGCGGCGTGACGCGCCCGGTGTGGGAGGCGGATGCGAAGGGCATGGCGCTGTTCGACCAGGCGCGGAAGATCGCGAACGCCATCGGCTTCGACATCAATCCGCAGAGCGCGGGCGGCGGGTCGGACGGCAACTTCACCGGGGCGATGGGGCTGACGACGCTCGACGGGCTCGGCGTGCAGGGCGCGCTGGCGCATACGCTGGAAGAACATGTGCTGATCGACAGCCTGGTGCCGCGGGCGAAGTTGCTGGCAGGGCTGATGACGACGCTGGCCTGACGAGGCCCGGGCGTCAGGCGCGCCCGGCGATGTGGTCGGCGAGGAACGCGGCGTCCTCGCCGACGCCCCAGAGGAAGCCTGACTTCATCTTGTGCATGCGATGCAGGCCGAGGAAGAACAGGCCGGCTTCGCGCGTGACGCCGCGCTGCTGCACCGGCGCGCCGAGACTGTCGAGCACCGGGCAATCGATCCAGCCGAGGTCGTAGTCATAGCCAAGCGCCCATATGACGCTGCCGATGCCCGTGGCGCCGAGGTCCAGGCTTTCGATCTCCGGCGCAGGTGCGCGCACGGCGCGGGCGTCGGCGTCCGCGCCGTCATCCGGTGGTGCCTCGATGCCCTGCTGCGCGATGAAGGCGTCGATCGACTGCAATGTATCGCGGAAGGCCGCGTCGCCGGCATCGAGGCTCGCGTTCAGGTCGGCATTCAGCATGACCCGCCCCTCCACGATGCCGCGCAGGCTGCCGAGCAGCGTCGCACCGCGCCGCGCGAGGCCGCGCATATCCGCGGTGTGGCCCCCCTTGTGGCCGGTGACGAGGGGCGAGCGCGTGCCCGGCGGGATGCTGCTCGCGATCCGGTCGGTGACGCCCATGGCCTCGTTCCAGAGCCCGAAATCGCGACCACGGTAGCGCCGCGGCACGCGCCTGTGCCCACGCAGCGCATAATGGACCTGGCGTCCCTGCGCGATCAGGTCCTCGACGATCTGGTAGCGGGAAGCGCCCGAGCCGAGGACGAGCACACCGCCAGGCGGCAGCTCGGACGGCGAGGTGTAGCGATTGGCTGTCACCTGATGGATATGCGGCGGCAACTGCACGGCGGCGGGCGGGATGCGCGGCGCCTGCCACGGGCCGGTGGCGACGACCACGTTGTTGGCTTCCATCGACAGGGGGCCAGCCTCGACGCGAAGCCGGCCGGCATCGGTGCGGCGCAAGGCGGAAACATTGACGCCGCAGCGCACCGGCGCCGCGTTGCGGGCCGCATAGTCGGCGATGAAGCGGACGACGCCGTCGCGATGGGTGAAGCCGTCCGGATCGCCGCCGTCGTAGTCATGTCCCGGCAGGCGCATCATCCGGTTCGGGAACTGGAAATAGAGCGAATCCCACCGCTCGCTGCGCCACCGCTCGGCGATGCGCGCACGTTCGAGGATGACATGCTCGCGCCCACGTTGCGCCAGGTGGTGGCTCATGGCCAAACCCGCCTGGCCCGAGCCGACGATGATGGTTTCGATGAATTCGACCATGGACACAGGCTACGTGCGCCGATCGCTGCGCGTCAGCAACATTCGGCGGCGTTCGGCGCCCAGCCTCGATGAATGCCCATTCACCTGTCGTCGCATGAACAATGCCCAGCGGTCGCCATGTGCTGACCGCCGGGATGATGGCGGCGGCCCAGGCCGCGCCGCCCGCGGCAGCGTGCCGCGCTACGTCCTGCGCTTGCGCCGCGGCGCGCCGGCCATCACCACCAGCGCCGCGAGGCCCTGGAAGCCCGCGGCCGCCAGGAACAGCCAGGCCGGATCGACCGCCCGCAGCAGCCCGAAGGCCGCCGGCGCGAAGGCATAGGCGGCCTGGCCGATGGCGGTGATCAATGCCACCGCCCGCGCCGTGTCGCCCGGCGCGAAATCCGCCTGCGCGATCAGCGGCGGCAGCGACGTCGCATTCCCAAGACCGAGCCCGAACAGCGCGATGCCGGCCAGCAGCAGCGCCACATCCGTCCCGCCCGCCGACAGCAGCACCAGCGATCCGACCAGTTGCAGCGCGTAGTTGGCGGCCGCCGCGCGCCGGCGGTCCATGCCCGGCCGCAGCACCCAGCCCATGACGGTGCGCCCGATGATGGCGCAGACCGTCATCAGTCCCGCCACCAGCCCCGCACGCTGCGCGCCGAGCGGTGCGACCAGCAGCGACAGCAGATGCGCGATCAGCCCGATCTGAGCGAACAGCCCGAGCGCGCTGCCGAAGGCCAGCGTGGCGAATCGCCGTTCGCGCCACAGCCCGCGCACGGGCATCGGTGCCGCCGTGCGGGCGTCGCGCTGCGTCACGGCGATGGGCGCATCGCCGCCATCCGGCACTTGGCCGAGGGCAGCCGGGCCATGCGCCAGGTAGCGACCCGACAACCACCACAGCGCAGCCGCCATGGTGATCCCGACCAGCGCCGCCGCCGCGGGAAAGCCGCAGCCCGCGATCAGCGCGACCCAGAGCGGCGAGAGCACGATGCCGCCGACGCTCGCGCCGTTGTAGGCGGTGCTGAGTGCGGCCGGCCTGCGGCGGATGAACCAGGGGGAGACGATGGCGTTGATCGCCGCAGCACCCGTCATCGCCCAGCCGGCACCGCTGACCGCGGTGGCCGCGAACAATTGCCAGGGCGCTGCCGCCAGCGCCCAGCCGAGCACGCCCAGTGCAGACAACGCGCCGCCCAGCCGCGTGACGCCGGGCACGCCGAAGCGCCGATGGATGGTGGGCAGGTTGGCAACGACCAGGGCGCCGAGCAGGAAGTGGCAGGTGACGGCGGCGGAGACGAGCGGGATCGACCAGCCGCGCGCCTCATGCACCGCGAAGAGGAAGACCGGCGGGCCGTAGAAGCCGACGCCCCAGCCAAAGGTGGCGACGGTGAAGGCGGCCCAGACGACGCGCCAGCCGAGGAAGGGCGCGGCGGTGGTGGCGCTCATGCGCCCTGCCTCGTGGCGGGGACGGCGTCGGCAGGCAAGGCGATGATGGTGGGCATGGCGGGCACCTCGATGGCGGAGCGCCGACCATGGCCCAAGCGCGCCGGTCCGTGCTGCGGCGCGCGCCGAAGCATCGCGACGCTACTTGCCGCCGTCGACGCTCAGCACCTGCCCGTTCACGTAGTTCGCCATGGGCGATGCCAGGAACAGCACGGCATTGGCGATGTCCTGCGCCTCGCCCAGCCGGCGCACTGCGATGGAGGCGAGCACGCGGGCCTGCCCCTCCGGGCCATAGGCGGCCCATTGCTTTTCCGTCGCCGCGTTGGACAGCACGAAGCCGGGTGCGACGCTGTTCACGTTGATGCCGTATTGGCCGAGTTCATGCCCGAGCTGCCGCGTCAGCCCGACCAGCCCGTGCTTGGCGCTCGCATAAGCCTGGATACCGGTGCGCGAGGGCTGCAGCCCCGCGCCGCTGCTGATGGTGACGATGCGGCCATGCCCGGCGCGCTTCATCCCTGGGGCGACGGCCTGAGACAGAGCGAAGGCGGCGTGCAGGTTGATGGCGAAGATGTCGTGCCAGTCGCTGTCGGGCACCTCCTCGACCGGCCGGTTCACCTGGCCGCGCACGCCGCCGGCATTGCAGACCAGCACGCCGATGGGGCCGCCGGTCGTCTGCTCGATCTGCGCGATCCAGCGCTTCGCGGCACCGGGCGCGGTCAGGTCGAAGGCGCTGGTGTGGATCGCGCCGGGATGCTCGGCGGTCTGTTCGAGTTCGCTCGCCGAAAGGTCGGTGGCGAAGACCTGCGCGCCGAGGGCCGCGAAGGATTGCGCGATGGACCGGCCGAAGCCGTGGCCCGCGCCGGTGACGGCCACCGTGACACCGGTGAAGTCGTATTCCTTCATGGCGACAGCATCTCCGTCAGGTTGGCATCCGACATCGGACGCGTGCCGGCCTCGCATTCATGCATCATCGCCACCAGCCGGCGCACCGCCGGGCAGGCGATGCCGTGCTTCGCACCGATGGTGGCGATGGGGGCGATCTGCACGTCGATCTCGGTGCGGCGCTGCCGCACCCACAGGTCGCGCCACACGCCGGAATGCGTCTTGGCGTTGGGGCGGTTGAATTCGACCATGGCGGCGACGGAGGCGGCCGCCTGCGCTTCCGTCGCACCGGGCGAGAAGGCCGCCGGATCGAAGCCGTTGAAGCCCAGCGGGGTGATGCCCTCGGCGCGGGCGACGGCGATCGCCTCGGCGCCGAGCGCACGCCACAGCGGCAACAACTCCGGCCGGGCGAGGCAATCGGCGATGCCCTTTTCCCCCAGCGCCTGGGCGAACAGCATCGCGCCATAGCCGAGCTTGCCCCACAGATAGCCCCAGATGTTCGGGGTGGTGATCGCGTTGGGCTCGAAGGTTTCCGACAACAGTGCATGCAGCGCGGTCAGCCGCGGCGTGGTCGCGCCATCCAACTCGCCGAGAACCAACGCACCGCGGCCGCCATACATGATCTGCCCCGGCCCATGCCAGTCGGCAGAGAAGTTCACGAAGCAGCCGATGGTCCGTTCGTTACCGACGATGGGCGCGATGATGGTCTCGTTCAGGCCGTTCTGCAGCGACAGCACATAGCCGTCGGGTGCCAGATGCGGCAGCAGCGCGCGGGTCGCGGCTTCGGTGTGGTGCGCCTTCACGCACAAAAAGATGCGGCGGAAGGTCCCCTGCACCGTGTCCGGCGTATAGGCGGGCGCGACTATGCGGTGCGGATCGACCGGGCCTTCGATGGAAAGGCCGCGTGCGGGGTCGGCGATGGCGGCGACGTGGTCGGCCTCGACATCGACGAAGACGACCGCGTGGCGCGCGCGCACCAGCGCCGCGCCGATCGTGCCGCCGATCGCCCCCGCGCCCCAGACCAGAATGGGGCCGCGATCCACCGCATCCCGCGCCGCTGCCGCCTCCATCGCCATGAGCATCCTTCCCGCCTGGACGGCATGACGTGGCCGCCGCACTCTGCGTCACGCTACGCTGGAGACCGCGGCCGTCAATGCATCGGGGATTGTCGGGAAACCTGCGCGGCGGCGCGCTGATGGCGGTGGCGGCGGTGATCTTCGCCGCCGAGGCGCTGGCCATCCGCCTGATGACCGCGCGCGGCATCCCGGTGGAGGTGCAGGTCTTCTTCCGCGCCTTCGGGCAGTTGCTGTGGGTCGCACCGCTGATCGCGGCGTCGGGGCTGGCGGTGTTCCGCACCCGGCGGCCGGCGTTGCACCTGCTGCGCGGGGCGTCCTCCCTGCTGACTTGGGGCTTCTACTTCGCCTCCTTCGGACCGCTCGACCTCGCCACCGCGACGGTGCTGTCCTTCACCAACGTGATGTTCACCACGCTGCTGGCGGGCCCGGTGCTGGGCGAACGGGTGGATCTCTGGCGCTGGGCGGGGACCATCGCGGGGTTCATCGGCGTTGCGGTGATGCTGCGGCCGGGGACGACGGTCTCCACGCTTGGCGTCGGGCTGGCGTTGGCAGCCGCGGTCACCTGGTGCGGCATCACGCTGACATCGCGCGTGCTGGCGCAGCAGGACCGCAACACCACCATCATGGCATGGGTCGGGATGATCACCACAATCGGGTCGGCGCCCTTCGCGGTGATGGCGTGGGTGCCGCTTGGCCTGGTGGACGGGTTGATCCTGCTGGGCGTCGCCTGCTTCGCGCCTGGCATCATCTGGATGGTCACCAGCGCGTACCGGCATGGCGAGGCTTCGGCCATCGCGCCGTTCCAGTACCTGCGGCTGATCTTCGTGACCGGCTTCGGCTGGCTGTTCTTCGCCGAGGTGCCGGACGGCTGGACCTGGGCCGGTGCCGCGGTCATCCTGACCGGCGCCCTGATCGTAACCCTCGCCGAAGCCCGCCGCCGCTAGCCAAGTCGATTTCGCAGAAATCGCACGAAGGTGCAGGAAACTGAGTTTCCTGCCGGGGTGCTCGTGGGGCGGCGCCCCTCGACCTCGCACCGACGCCGCACTGCATGGGCCGACGGTGTCCTCGTCGTGCCTCAGGCGCCATGCACCGGCGCGCGGGCTGGGCCGCGGGTGGTTCGTGCGCGGTCGCGCCATGCGCTCCCGGATCGTGGCCTGGCCGCGATCGGACGGGGCAATACGAAGCGCCGTCGGTCTTAACCTGCATACCCCGACTCGCTGATCGCCGCATCCAGCGGCGCGGTATCGAAGGCGAAATCCGCATAGCCTCGCCGCAAGCGCTGAACATACTCGTGCGCCGGCGGACCTCGTCGGATGCGGATCTCCTCATAGGTCCAGGCCATGGTGCCGTCAGGCAGCGGGATGCGGATGCGCGCATAGGTGCGGGGGCCTTCATAGGCGTCCATCGCGACCAGGTCCCGTTCCGTCATGCGCCACAGCCCGACCGGGCATGCGCTGACGGCATCGCGGGTGATCAGCGCGTATTTGCGCAGCACAAGCCGCCAGCCCGGCAGGGTGAGGCTGCCGGCGACCACGGCATCGGGGCAGCGGCGGCGCATCTGGTCGTGCCACAGGTTGCTGCCATAGGCTGCGTAGGGTTCGGGAAGGAAAGCGGGCATGCAGGCACCTCGGCCGGTCGATCGGATCGAGATAACGATACTGGTGGACAACGTCACGGACAGCCTGTCCAGCACGCCGCCCTTCGTGACGCGGGAATGGGTGCGGCTTGCGCAGAAGGGCATGAAGCGGGTCGCGGGTGGATCGCTGTGCTGCGCCAATCACGGGCTTTCTCTGGTCATCGCGGTGGAGGCCGATGGCGAACGCCGGACCATCCTGTTCGATGGCGGGCCGGTGGACTACGCGGTGGAACGCAATGGCGTGCGGCTGGGCGTCGATTTCGGCGCGATCGAGGCGATGGTGCTGTCGCATGGCCATTGGGACCATGCCGGCGGCCTGCCCAAGGCGATCGACATGGTTCGCCGCGCCAATGGTGGCCAGGCCGTGCCGTTGCACCTGCATCCCGGCATGTTCCGAGAACGCGGCAGCCGGCAGCCGGATGGCGGCGTGCTGCCGATGGATCGCGTGCCGAGTCCCGCCGAATGGCAAGCGATGGGCGCGGTGCCGCAGGTCTCACGCGAGCCTGCGGTGATCGCCGGCCATGTGCTGGTGAGCGGCGAGATCCCGCGCGTGACCGACTACGAGGTTGGCTTGCCCGGCCAGGTGGCGCGCGCATCCGAGAGCGCGGCCTGGCAGCCCGATGAATGGCTGTCGGACGAACGCTTCATCGCCATCCATCTGCGTGGCAAGGGACTGGTGGTATTCTCCGCCTGCTCCCATTGCGGCATCGTCAATGTGCTGCATGAGGCGCGGCGGCTGATGCCCGACATACCGATCCTGGCGGCGATGGGCGGCTTCCACCTGTCCGGCACCAACGAACGTATCATCCCGCAGACGGTGGCCGATCTCGGTGGCTTCGGGATGCGCTGGATGTTCCCGTCGCATTGCACCGGCTGGCGTGCGCTCGCCGCGCTGGAACGCGCGCATGGGGATGGCGTGGTCGTGCCCGGTGCCGTCGGCAAGACCTTCGTGCTCGACGAGTGATCCTTCTTCTGCAGGCGGCGCCGCTGCTGCTGCTGCTCGGGCTGCTGGTGAGTGGACGGGCGGGGCCGCTGGTGGCGGTACTGGTGGCGCTGGCCGCGGCGCTGCCGGCGGCCTTCGTGTCATTGCCGGCCGGTAGCGGCTTCGCGCCATTCCTGGCGGAGGAAGCGGCGCGCGGGGTGTTCCTCGCGGTGCAGCCGATCGGCGTGGTGCTGGGCGGGCTGCTGTTCCATGCGGCGGTGGAGGGGCGCGGCGATGCGACGGCGACGCAGGCCGCGACGCCGCGCGCCATCTTCACCGCGACGCTGCTGATGGGCGTCTTCATGGAGAGCGTGACGGGCTTCGCGGTCGGCGCGGTGTTCGCGCTGGCTGCGCTGCGCGGCATGGGGCTGCGCGGGCCGCCGGCCGCGGCACTCGCGCTGCTGTCGCTGTGCCTGATCCCGTGGGGCGGGCTCGGGCCGGGAACGGCGCTGGGCGCCGCACTGCTGGGCCTGCCGGCGCAGGCGATCGCGACGCTGACCGCCCTGCCCAACGCGGTGTGGGTGCTGCTGCTGGGGCCGGTGTGCTGGCGGCTTACGGCGGCGGCGGGGCTCGTGGTCACGGCGCGGGAACGCGGCATCCAGATGGCGCTGCTCGCCACCATGGCCGCCATCCTGGTCGCCGGGCATTGGGTGCTGCCCTTCGAGGTGCTGGGCATCCTGGGGGCCGGCGTGCCGCTGCTGGTCGCGCTGTGGCTGGCCGACCCACCACGCGACGCGCTGGCCTGGCAGCGCGCGGTGCGGGCGCTGTGGCCCTATGCGCTGCTCACGGTGGCACTGCTCGGGGCGCGGGCGGTGCCGCATCCGCCAGCCTTCCATCCCTATGAGGGTCTGCCGGCCTTCCCGGTGACCCATGTCGCGGTGGTGCTGCTGGTGGTCGCGGGCGGGATACTGGCGTCGCGGCGCAATGCCGGCCGACGCGCGCGTGACGCCTTGAAGCGGGCAATGCGGCCGGCGGCGGCGATGCTGCTGTATGTGCTGTTCGCGCGCTGGATGGCCGGCAGCGGGGCGACCGGGGCGCTGGCGAGCGCGGCGGCCGGCGCGCTGGGTGGCCTCGCGCCCTTCGCGGTCCCGGTGCTGGGGCTGGCGGCGGGCGTGGTGACCGGCAGCAATGTCGGGTCGAACGCGGCGATGATGCCGGTGCAGCAGGCGCTGGGCCTGGCGGCGGGGCTGCCGCCGCTGCTCGCACCCGCGGTGCATAATTTCGCCGGTGCGGCCGGGGCGGGCATGTCCTTTGCCGGCACGGCGCTGGTCTGCGGACTGCTCGCCGATGGCACCCGGCCGGCGCAGATCTGGCGATTGCTGCTGCCATCCATGGTCGCGGTGATCGTGCTGGGTTGGGCAACGGTGGGTTTGTTGCGCTGAGGTCGTTCGCCTCCGGACGGTGGGCGCGGCCCATCCGGGACGCTTGCCTTCGCGCCTTGCACTGGCACAGCGCAGGCGGCCGGTGTTGGGCGCGGTCGCGCCGTGCGCTCCCGGATCACGGCAAGACCGCGATCCGAAGAACGGGTGGCAACGATGATCCGGCGCCGATGCGAGGGTTGCGCGCGGCGCCGCTGCCGGACAGGCTCCCTGCAGACGCAAGATCGAAGCACGAGGAACGCCATGTCCCGCATCACCCGCCGCGCGGCGCTCGCCGTTGGCGCCAGCGTGTTCGCTGCGCCCGCGCTGCGCGCCCAGCCCGCCTTTCCGAACAAGCCGCTGCGCATGATCGTGCCCTACCCGCCAGGCGGGGTGACCGACATCATGGGCCGCCTGGCGGCCGAGGCGATGGGCCGGCACCTCGGGCAGCCCGTGGTGGTGGAGAATCGCGCGGGTGCGGGCGGCAATATCGGCGCGAAGGTGGCCGCACAGGCTGAGCCGGACGGCTACACCCTGTTCCTTGCGACCATGGCGACCCAGGGCGTCAATCCGGTGCTGTATCCGGACCCGTCCTTCGATCCGCGCCGTGACCTCGTCGGCGTCGGCATGATGGCGGACATGCCGAATGTCCTGGTGTGCAATCCGCGCCGGTGGAACCCGGCCAATGCGCAGGAAGCGATCGCGCGCATGAAGGCCGAACCCGGCAAGATCCTGTTCGGGTCGGTCGGCAATGGATCGTCGTCGCACCTGTCCCAGGTGATGCTGACGCGGATGGCGGGGCTGGACGTGGTGCATGTGCCCTATCGCGGGTCATCCCCCGCGGTGGCGGCGATGATCGCTGGGGATCTCGACCTGCTGTTCGATGCATCGGCGACCTCGGGGCCGCATATCAAGGGCGGCACGCTGAAGGGCCTGGCCATCACGATGAACCGGCGGATCGAGTCGCTGCCGGATATCCCGACGCTCGAGGAGGCCGGGGTGCCCGGCTATCACCTCAGCGTCTGGACCGGGGTGATGACGCAGCCGCGGGTGCCGCAGCCGGTCCTCGCGCGGCTGCAGGACGCCTTCGGGGCGTCGATGGATGCCGTGATGCTGGAACGGCTGAAGGCCAATTTCACCGAGCCTCTGGTGATCCCGCGCGACCAGTTGCAGCCATGGCTGAACGAGGATGCGGAGCGCTGGGTGCGCATTGCGCGCGAGGCGGCGATCCGGGCGGATTGAGCCTGTCGAAAAGATAAACCCGGGATTACATGGTTGAAACTTGCCGTGCGACGCGCGCTGGCTAGCGTCGCGCGGCAATTCAGCCTGCCCAATGAGGGGCGGCGCCGGGAGTGACGCATGGATAGCCTGATCGCGGCGGCGCCGCGCTTTTTTGAGATTCTGTGGTTGAACATCGTGCTGTCGGGCGACAACGCGGTGGTGATCGGCATGGCGGCGGCCGGGCTGCCGCTGGCGATGCGCAACAAGGCGGTGATGTTCGGCATCATCGCCGCGGCCGTGCTGCGCATCATCTTCTCGATCTTCGCGACCTATCTGCTCGGCCTGTGGTGGATCGCCTTCCTGGGTGGTGCGGCGCTGCTCTACATCGCCTGGACCTTCCTTCAGGAAATGCTTCATCACGGCGATGAGGACGGCAGCGGCGAGACCGAGGTGAAGGAGAAGACGCTCGCCCAGGCGCTGTGGCAGATCGTCGTCGCCGACGTGTCGATGAGCCTGGACAACGTGCTGGCGGTGGCCGCGGTCGCGCGCAACGACATTATCATGCTGGTGGTCGGCCTGACCGTGTCCATCATCATGATGGGCGTCCTGGGCGGCTTCCTGGCGCGGCTGCTCGATCGGTTCAAGTTCATCGCCTATATCGGCGTGGCGCTGATCGCCTGGATCGGTCTCGAACTGATGTGGGAAGGCACCATCAACGCCAATGCGGCGCTGCATCTGGGCCTGCCGATCCCGGCGCCGCACGAGGTGGCGCATTGACGCATCGGCCACCGGCTGAAGGTGCCGATTCATCCGCCCTGGTGATTTCACCCGGGCGGGATCTGCTCTAAGGAGCGTCCCCATTCGGGCGGCATCGGACGCCGCCCGCATGGGAGAGACCCGGGATATGACCCTGATCCGTCGCGCGGCCTTCGCCGCGCTGGCCGCCGCGGCCGTGACGGCGAGCCCCGCGCTCGCGCAGACCACCATCACCATCCAGCATCCGCTGCCCACCGCCAGCCACTACGGCGTCGGCGCCGCCGCGCTGAAGGAAAGCTTCGAGCGCGCCACCGGCGGCCGCTACACGGTGAACATCCAGCGCAACGACAACGAACGCGAGATTGTCGAGAGCGTCCAGATCGGCACGGTCGAGTGCTATATCGGGTCGACCGGCCCGGTCGGGAACTTCGTGCCCGCCGTGCGCGTGGTCGATGTGCCCTTCCTGTTCCGCGACTACGCCCATGCCCGCGGCGTGCTCGATTCCGAGATCGGCCAGGGGCTGTTGCAGCAGTTCAACGCCCGCGGCCTGGTCGGCGTGATCTGGATGGAGAACGGCTTCCGCCACCTGACCAATTCGCGCCGCGAGGTGAACACCCCGGCCGATGTGCGCGGGCTGAAGGTGCGCACCATGGAGAACCAGGTGCATATGCGCGCCTTCACCACGCTGGGCGCGATGCCGACGCCGATGGCGTTCTCCGAACTGGTCCCCGCCCTGCAGCAGGGCACGGTGGATGGGCAGGAGAACCCCATTCCGGTGATCGTGGCGAACAACCTGAACCAGGTGCAGCGCTATCTGACGCTGACCGGACATGTCTATTCACCGGCGCTGCTGATCTGCAACCCGGCGATGATGCAGCGGCTATCGGCGGCCGACCGTACCGCCTTCATGGCGGCCGCCCGCGCCGCGCAGCAGGCCAATCGTGACCGCGTGACCGCCGATGAGGCCTCGGGCATCGAGGAACTGCGCCGCCGCGGCATGCAGGTGGTGACCCAGGTCGACACCGCCGCCTTCCAGACCGCACTCGCGGCGGCCTTCGCGCAGTATGAGCGCGAGCTGGACGCGGCCACGCTGCGCCGCATCCGCGACTGGCGGCCGAACTGAGGGCGGGTTGAGGCTCCTCACACGGCGGAGGGCGTAGCCGGGACGGAGGGGGCCTCGCCCCCCTTCGCACCTTCTCCACCAAGGGCCAAAGGGCCTTTGGAAGGCGGCCTTCCCCTGCCGGGGGCATCTGTCGAAGGACGCCCCTGCGCACGGCACGCGACGCCATGCCGCAGCCAGAGCCCGCCCGGCCTCCGCAGCGCTGGCTCAACAATTGCCACTCCACGATTGCGGCAGACGCCCAATAACGAGACAGCATCAGCGATGTCGCCGAGGCTGCCATTGCCAGCGGCACCGCAGCCCGGCTAAGTGCCCGCAACGACAATCAAACATGGAGGAAGCGCACGCATGACCCTGACCCGACGGCTGGCCCTGGCCGCGGCGCTCGCCGCCCCGCTTGCCTCAGCCCCCGCCCTGGCGCAGACGCAGATCACCGTGCAGCACGCCCTGCCCGCCAACAGCCACACCGGCGTCGGCGCCTCCACCTTCAAGGACGCCTTCGAGCGCCTGACCAATGGCCGCTACAGCGTCGTCGTCCAGCGCAACGACAATGAGCGCGAGATGGTCGAGAGCGTGCAGATCGGCACCATCGACTGCACCTTCACCTCCACCGGCCCGGTCGGGAACTTCGTGCCGGAGGTGCGCGTCTTCGACGTCCCGTTCCTGTTCCGCGACGCGACGCATGCGCGCGGCGTGCTCGACGGCGACATCGGCCAGCAGGTGCTTGCCCGCTTCCCCGCGCGCGGCCTGGTCGGCGTGATCTGGATCGAGAACGGCTTCCGCAACCTGACCAATTCGCGCCGCGAGGTGAACACGCCGGCCGACATGCGCGGCCTCAAGATCCGCACCATGGAGAACCAGGTGCATATGCGCGCCTTCACCACGCTTGGCGCGCTGCCGACGCCGATGGCGTTCAGTGAGCTGGTCCCCGCCCTGCAGCAGGGCACGGTGGACGGGCAGGAGAACCCGATCTCGGTGATCGTGGCGAACAACCTGAACCAGGTGCAGCGCTACATGACCATGACGCGGCACGTCTATTCGCCGCAGGTGATGATCTGCAACCCGCAGACGGTGGGCCGGCTGAACGCCGCCGACCGCGCGCTGTTCCAGCAGGCGGCGGTGGAAGCGCAGCGCGCCAACCGCGCCCGCGTCACCGCCGATGACGAGGCCGGCGTGGCCGAGTTGCGCCGCCGGGGCATGACGGTGATCACCGAGGTGGACACCGCCGCCTTCCAGGCCGCGCTCGCGCCCGCCTTCGCGGAATGGGAGCGGACGCTGGATGCCGCGACGCTTCGCCGCATCCGCGACTGGCAGCCGAACTGATTGGGGCGTGTGACTGAACGGGGCGCGGCCAGGCCCGCGCCCCGATCGCTGTGTGGGGGGTGTCGATGAATGCGATGAACGTGCTGCCGCTGCAGGTGACGGTGGCGGCGACGCTTGCCGTTGTCGCGCTGGCGCTGTGGGCCGGGTCGGGGGGTGCCGCGCGCGATGGCGTCCGCCGCGCGATATTGCTGGCCGACCGTTTCACCACGGCGATCGCGGCCATCGGGGCAAGCCTTGCGCTGACGGTCGCGGTGCTGGCGGGGCTTTGGCAGGTGGTGGCGCGCTTCGCCACCGAGACCCCTTCCGTCTGGTCCGAGGCGCTGGTGCGCACGGCGCTGATCTGGATGGCGTTCCTGGGCGTGGCCGTGGCGCTGCGCGCCGGGGCGCTGGTGTCGATCGACGTGGCGCATCGGTATTCCTCCGGTGCGCTCCGCCGCGGGCTGGAAGCGGCAGCGCTTGCCTGCGCGCTGACGATGCTCGGCATCATGTTCTGGTTCGGCTGGATGATGGCCGAACGGGTGCAGTTCCAGGAAATGGCGGGGCTCGAGGTCTCGATGTCCTGGGGCTATGCGGCCATTCCCATCGGGGCGGTCTTCGCCATGGTTGGCGTCGTCGCGCATTTCCTCGACCGCCGCTCCGAAGAATTGGACCTGGCCGTATGATCCGACCCACCCCCACAAGGCGCGCGGACAGCGCGCCCGGAGCGCACGGCGCGACCGCGCCCACCCCGCCCACCGCCGCCAGAGCACCAGTGCGCGGCGCGAAGGCAAGCCGGCCGGACGGCCGGCGCCCGCCGTCTGAGAGCAATGAACCATGAGCGGTACCATGCTCACGGCGATGCTGGTGCTGTTCGCCATCAGCATCCCGGTCGCCCTCGCCATCGGCATCGCGGCGGTGGTCGGCATCGCCGGCTTCACCTCCTTTCCGCTGATCGTCGCGGCGCAGCAGCTGTTCGTCGCCCTCGACAAGTTTCCGCTGGCGGCCATCCCGTTCTTCATCCTGGCCGGCAACATCATGGATGTCGGCGGCATCTCGCGCCGGCTGGTGGAATTCGCGCGGTCCATCGTGGGTGGCGTGCAGGGCGGGCTGCCGGCGACTTGCGTGGTCACCTGCATGATCTTCGCGGCGATCAGCGGGTCGTCGGTCGCGACCACCTTCGCCATCGGCGCCATCATGATCCCGGCCCTGGTGCGCGCGGGCTATCCGGTCGCCTTCGCCGCGGCGCTGCAGGCGACAGCCGCCGAACTCGGCGTCATTATCCCGCCGTCGATCCCGATGATCCTGTATGGCGTGACGACGCAGACCTCGATCCCCGAGCTGTTCATCGCGGGCTTCGGGCCGGGCTTCCTGATCGGCGGCGCGCTGATCGTGACCGTGCTGATCTGGTGCCGCATCAAGGGCTGGGGCAAGGAGGACGGCGTCGGCCGCCTGCCCTTCCTGACCGCGACGAAGCAGGCCGGCTTCGCACTGGTCATGCCGGTGGTGGTCCTGGGCGGCATCTATGGCGGCATCACCACGCCCACGGAGGCTTCGGTCATCGCGGTGGTCTATGCGCTGATCGTGGGCATGTTCCTGCATCGGGAGATCGGGCTGCGCGACCTGTTCCCGATCTTCCGCAAATCGGTGATCAGCAGCGCGGTGATCATGTTCATCATCGCCTGCGCGGCGCTGTTCTCCTGGCTGCTGAACCGGCAGAACGTGCCGGATGCGGCCGCCGCCTGGCTTGCCACATCCTTCGACAGCCCGGCGGCCTACCTGCTGGTGGTAAACCTGTTCCTGTTCGTCGTCGGCATGTTCATCGAAACCTCGGCGTCGATCATTGTGCTGGCGCCGATCCTGCAGGAGGCGGCCCAGCGCGTGGGCGTGGACGGCGTGCATTTCGGCACCATCATGGTGGTGAACCTGGCACTGGGGATGATCACGCCGCCCTTCGGCGTGAACCTGTTCGCCGCCGCGCAGGTGGCCGGGTGCAGCATCGACACGATGATGAAGCCGCTCGCCGTCTTCATCGCCGTGGTCTTCGCCTGCCTGATGGTGATCACCTATGTGCCGGCCATCACGCTGGTGCTGCCGCACCTGGTGTTCCGGTGAGCATCGGCACGCCGGAGGCGCTGAAGCACCTCCGGCGTGACCCGATGATGAAGGCGGTGATCCGCCAGGTCGGGCCCTGCACGCTGACCGTCGCCAAGCGCCAGCCCTATGAGGCGCTGGTGCGCGCCATCGCGCATCAGCAGGTGCATGGTCGGGCGGCGGAGGCGATCCTCGGCCGCTTCCTGGGCTGCTGCACCGCCGGGCCGGGATTTCCCCCGCCCGAGGCCGTGCTGGCGCTGACGCCCGAGCAGATGCGCGCCTGCGGGCTTTCGGGCAACAAGGTGCTGGCCATCCGCGACATCGCCGAGAAGGCGGCCGCGGGCGTAGTGCCGACGCGCACGGTCGCGCGGCGACTGTCGGATGACGACCTGATCGAGCGGCTGGTGCCGCTGCGCGGGGTTGGGCGCTGGACGGTGGAGATGCTGCTGATCTTCACGCTCGGCCGCGCCGATATCCTGCCGGTGGACGATTTCGGCGTGCGCGAAGGCTATCGCGTGGCAGCCGGCCTGGAGGAACAGCCAAAGCCGCGCGCCTTCGCCACCATCGGGGAAGCCTGGGCACCCTATCGCACCACCGCAGCCTGGTATTTCTGGCGCGCGGCCGATTTGCACAAGGAAGGGCGGTTCCGCCAGCCCAAGGCGATCTGATCCGGCGCACGGTCGCCGCGGTAGGCGTGCAGCCATGCTCGCCGCGAGACCGCCATCTTCGCAGCTGCAATATGTCGGCATGATCGGACGGCGCGGCATCATCACGGGGCTGGGCGGCATGGTGGCCGCCGGGGGCGGGCTTGCGGCCTATGGCTTCGGCGTCGAGCCCTTTCTCCGGCTGGCCGTGCAGCACCACGCCGTGCGGCCAACCGGCTGGGCGACGGGGCTGACGCTGAAGGTCGCGGTGCTGTCCGACCTCCACGCCGGTGCACCGTTCATGGATGAAGCGCGGATCGAGCACATCGTCGCGCGGGCCAATGCGTTGGCCCCCGACCTGGTGCTGATGCCCGGCGATTTCGGGCCGTCCTGCCGAATGGTCACCCGGGTCATCCCGCATGCGGATGTGGCGCGGCGACTGGCGGCGCTGCGCGCGCCACTCGGCGTCTTCGCGGTGAACGGCAACCACGACTGGTGGGAGGATCGCGAGGCCATGCGGCGCGGGCCCGGCGCCGTCACCGCCCTGGCCCGCGCGCTGGAGGCTGTCGGCATTCCGGTGCTGCGCAACCAGGTGGTGCGCGCGGGGCCGGTGCTGGTCGGCGGGCTTGATTCGCAGTGGGCTTTCGGAACCCATCGGGGCGCGCAGGATGTGCCGAAGCTGCTGGGCCAGGTGACCGGCGATGCGCCGCTGCTGCTGATGGCCCATGAACCCGACATCTTCGCGACATTGCCCGGCCGCGCCGCCGTGACCTTCAGCGGTCATACGCATGGCGGGCAGGTGCGGCTTCTGGGTTGGTCCCCGCGCACCTCGTCGCGCTACGGCAATCGATACGCCTGGGGGCATGTGCGCGAACAGGGCCGCGACCTGGTCGTGTCGGGCGGACTCGGCATCAGCACCTTCCCGGTGCGCTTCGGCGTGCCGCCGGAGATCACGCTGGTGGCGATCACCGGCTAGGCGCGGGCGGCGCGCCGGGTGCAGACTTCGCGGCAACGAGGAAATGTCTGCGAGGCCACATGACCATCGAGTTGCTCGACGCGCAGGGCCTGTCCGAAATTCATGCCGCGATGCGCGACACGGCGCGTCGCTTCGCGTCGGCAGAGGTCGCACCCGTCGCCGCGGAGCTTGACGACAGCGAGCGCTATCCCGCCGATCTGTATCGCAGCCTGGCCGAGGCCGGGCTGTTCGGCATCACGGTCCCAGAGGCCCTCGGCGGCGCGGGGGCGGATGCGCTCGCCTATGCGCTGGTGATGGAGGAATTGTCGCGCGGCTATGCCTCGGTCGCCGACCAGGTGGGGCTGGTGGAATTGCTCGGGACGCTGCTGACGCAGCATGGCAGCGCGGCGCAGCAGGCGCGCTACCTGGCGCCGCTGCTGAAGGCCGACCGGCGCTGCGCCTATGCGCTGACGGAAGCAGGCGCGGGCTCGGACCTCGGTTCGTTGAAGACCGAGGCGCGGCGCGACGGCGCGGGCTGGGTGCTGAACGGTGCCAAGCTTTGGATCCACAATGCGCCGGTCGCCGATTTCGCCGCCGTGCTGGCGCGCACCGATCCGGCGGCCGGGCATCGCGGCATGTCGGTGTTCCTGGTGGATCTGGATGCCGCCGGCGTGTCGCGCGGGCGCCGCGAACACAAGATGGGGCAGCGCGCCTCGCCGGTCGGCGGGCTCGCCTTCGACGATGTGCGGCTGCCGGGAGATGCGCTGCTCGGCACGGAGGGGCGCGGCTTCCACATGATGATGTCGGTGCTCGACAAGGGGCGTGTGGGCATCGCGGCGCTCGCACTCGGCATCCTGATGGCCGCACTGGAGGAGAGCATCGCCTACGCGAAGCAGCGCGTGCAGTTCGCGAAGCCGATCGCCGAGTTCCAGGCGGTGCAGTGGATGATCGCCGACATGGGAAAGGACATCCAGGCGGCGCGGCTGATGATCATGGAGGCGGCACGGCTGCTGGATGGTGGGGGGCGGGCGACGCTCGCGGCCAGCATGGCGAAGTGCTTTGCCGCCGATGCCGCGGTGGCGCGCACGGCGGATGCGGTGCAGATCCACGGCGGGTCGGGCTACATCCGCGGCGTGCGCGTCGAAAGGCTGTATCGCGACGCCAAGATCACGCAGATCTATGAGGGCACCAACCAGATCCAGCGCATGATCATGGCGCGGACGCTGCTGGGATAGCGCGGTGCACCATCAGGTCGTTCTCGCCGGCCTGGATCACCTCGCCCTTCTGGTTGAACAGAGTCAGGTCCAGCGTAACGATGCCGCGGTCGGCGTGGCGTGTCGTGCGCTTGCCAATGACCTTGATGCGCGCCTGTACCCGGTCATTCACCATGATCGGGCCGGCGAAGCGCCAGCGCCAGCCGAGCGAGACGATCGCGGCCAGCCGCACCCGCGAGCGGTTCTTCAACCCATCCGCCAGCGCGAGGCCAAGCAGCCCATGGGCAACGCGACCCGGATAGCCGAGAGCGCGGGCGTAGTCGTCATCGACATGGATTTCGTAGAAATCGCCGGAGAGACCGGCGAAGGCGAAGATATGACTTTCCGTCACGGTGATGCCCGGCGTTTCCCAGGCAAGATCGTCGGCGATGTCGTCATACAGCAGGCGATCGTCATCCAGCATGGTCACCAGCCCTTGATGCCGAGATAGGCGGCGGCAAGGCGCGCCTGGCCTTCGTGCATGTTGCGCCCGGTCGTCGTCGCGCAGCCAATGGCGCGGGCCGCGGCGACCAGCGGCGTGACCTCCGGGTTCGGAATCACGTCGGCAACGACCTGCGAAGCCACCAGCAGCCCGGCATCGATCGACATCGGATCGCCGTGCCGCAGGCCGAGCGGCGTCGCATTCACCACGATGTCGAAGCCGCGCGGGTCGGGCGGGCCGGCAACCACGCGCGTGGCCGGGAAATGCGTGGCGAGCAGCGCCTTCAACGCATCCAGCCGGGCCGGCATGCTGTCATGCAGGGTAAGTTCCCCCGCGCCGGCCCGTGCCAGGGCGCAGGCGATGGCGGTGCCAGCCGCACCGCAGCCGACCTGCAGGATGCGCCGGCCGCGCGGCGGATGGCCGGCGCGTTCCAGGCCATCGCGAAAGCCCTCGCCATCGAACATGTCGCCCTCGAAGGCACCGTCGGGCCGGCGGCGGATGGTGTTGACCGAATGCGTCAGCCGCGCGGTCGGGCCAAGATCCGCCAACAGCGCCAGAGCGGCTTCCTTGTGCGGCATGGTGATGACGATGCCGTCGAGATTCTGCATCGCCAGCAGCCCCGGCCAGGCGCGTTCCAGCGCGCCGGCGGGGATCTGGAAAGCGACGAAGGCAGCGTCGAGACCCAGCCGCGCGAAGGCCGCGTTGAAGAAGGCCGGGGAACGCAACGGCGCGACCGGATCGCCGATGATGGCGTAGAGGCGCGTGGCACCGGTGACGGTCATGGGCGGCCCTCCAGCCAGGATTCGATCAGGCGCTGGACATGCAGCGCGCTGCGGGCATCGTTCGATGGCGCGCGACCTTCGGTGATCGCGTCGAGCATCTCGGTAATCAGTGCGCGATGCGGACCGTGGTCGAAGGCCATGGGATCGGCACCGCCGCCGGTGCCGCTGCCGGGGTCGATCACCTCGGGTGCGCCATCGCCGGCATACCATTCCAGGCGATTGCCGATCAGCAGCGCGCTGGCCCTCGTGCCGGCGATCTCGATGCGCTCGGGAAAGCCGGGACGGGCGACGGAGGTGGCGTCGATCACGCCCAGCGCGCCGTTCTCGAAACGGATGGCTGCGGCGGCGATATCCTCGGTGTCGGTCGCGCGCAGGCCGGCGTTGCGCGCGAAGCCGGCGACGTCGCGCACAGGGCCCATCAGGTGCAGCAGCAGGTCCATGGTGTGGATCGCCTGGGTCAGAAGGACGCCGCCGCCGTCGCGCGCCATGGTGCCGCGGCCGGGCTGCGCGAAGTAGTTGGCATCGCGCCACCACCGGATGCTGGCCGAGGCGCTGAGCGGCGTGCCGAGGTCGCCGGCGCGCAGCCGCCGCGCGAATTCCAGCGCGCCGGGACGGAAGCGGTGCTGGAAGCAGACCGATGCGCGCACGCCGGCACGCTCGGCCAGTTCCGCCAATGCTTCCGCGCGCGCGACGGTACGTTCGAGCGGCTTTTCGACGATCATGTGCTTGCCGGCTGCGGCGGCGCGTTCGGCGATCGGCAGGTGTTCGCCAGGCGGGGCAAGGATAAGCACCAGTTCGAGGCCCGGTGCCGCCAGCAATGCATCAAGACTATCGAATGCAGCGGCAGCCCAGCGTGACACGAAGGCTTCGCGCCGCGCGGCGGATGGCGCGAATCCGCCGACGATGCGCGTGCGCCCCATGGCCTCAAGCTCGCGCAATGCGAGCATATGCGGCGTCACGGCCATGCCGAGGCCGATGATGCCGACGCCGATTGTCATGGCGCGTTCTCTCCCCACCGATTCCGGCTTCCACGCCGTTGCTGGCGGAGGCTAGGCTGCCCCCCACGATGACCTGACACAAGGGTCCGCAGGAGGATTTCATACCATGACAGCTACCGTGATCGACCGGCGCACGCTTGCGCGCATGCTGGGCCTGTCTGCCGCCATGCTGCCGATGCTGCCTGAGAAGGTGCTGGCGCAGGCGCGCAACACCACGCTCGTGCTCGGCATCGACATCAGCGACACCATCACGCTCGATCCGGTGCGACAGGCGCAGTACACGCCGCCGATGACGCTGGCCGCCACCTATGACGCGCTGGTGACGCTCACGCCCGATGACCTGGTGAATGTGAAGCCGGCGCTCGCGACATCGTGGCAGCGCACGCCCGATGGCCGCGGCTGGCGCTTCACGCTGCGCGATGGCGTGAAGTTCGCCTCCGGCAATCCGCTGACGGCCGAGGATGTTCGCTGGACCTTCATGCGGCTGCTGAACATGAAGGAACAGACTCAGCAGTATCTGAAATCGGTCGATCGGGTGGAAGTCGTCGATCCCAAGACCGTCGACTTCATCATGAATGCACCGAATGCGCCGGTGCTGCCGATCCTCGCCGCACCGGGGAACGGCATCCTGGAGAAGGCTGCGGTGATGGCACAGGGCGGCACCGACGCCGCCGACGCGCAGCAATCCGACAAGGCGACCGACTGGCTGAACAACAACTCCGCCGGCACCGGCCCGTTCCGCCTGGTGCGGTGGGAACGCAACAGCCAGATCCAGCTGGTGCGCAACCCGCACTATTGGGGCGGTGCTTCGCCGTTCGAGCGCGTGGTGATCCGGCATCTGTCGGACAGTGCTGCCCAGCTGCTCGCGGTGCGGCGCGGCGACGTGGCCGCCGCGTTCAACCTGATTCCCGAGCAGATCGCGACACTGCGCGGCGATACCACGGTGCGCATCGACCGCATGCCGAGCCTCGACTTCGTCTACATGGCGGTGACCGAGAGCCCGGCGGCGAACCCCGTGCTGGCGAAGAAGGAAGCGCGCCACGCGATCGGCTATGCGATCGACTATGACGGCATCCTGGGCAGCCTGCTCGGCGGCGCGGCCGTGCGGCCGGCGCATTTCCTGCCGATCGGCGTGAATGGCAGCACCGAGCGCATCGCGCGCGAGGTCGGCTTCAACACCAATCTCGACCGCGCGCGGCAGATGCTGCAGGCCGCCGGCGTGCCGGACGGGTTCGAGATGGAGATCGCCTACGGCAATGCCGCGGTCGCCGGCATCTCGTATCAGGTGCTGGGTCAGAAGCTGCAGGCGGACCTCGCGCGCGTCGGCATCCGCGTGCGGCTGAACCCGATGGATCAGGTCAACCTGCGCACCGTCTATACCCAGGGGCGGCTGGCCGGCGGCGTGCTGACCTTCTGGAATCCGCCGGCGGTGTCGAACGATCTGTGGGCCTCGGCGGTGGTGGAACGCGTCGCGCGGCGCGTGCACTGGACGGTGCCGCAGGCGATGACGGACCTGGTCAAGCGCGCATCGGAGGAACAGGACCTCGAGAAGGCAGCCGGTCTGTGGGTGGAATGGCAGCGCGGCGTGGTGGACGTCGCCCACCACTTCATCCTGTTCCAGCCGACCTACCAGATCGCGGTACGCAACACGATCGGCGCCTTCCCGCTGACGGCGGCGGGCTGGCAGCTGGAGACCGGAAAGGTCCGCCCGGCCTAGTGTCGCTTCCGTTCGCCCTGGCTCACGGCAGCGACTCCAGCCCTTTGTTTTTCCGGGCATCTTCACCCGATCAGGTGTTCCCACCTGATCGGGGCCTGCCCTACCGCGTGAAGGCCGCGCCTCGCTTCTCGGCGAAGGCACGGATCCCTTCCAGGTGATCGCCCGCCGAGAAGCACAGGACGTTCATCTCGTTCTCATAGAGCAGGCCCGCAGTCAGCGGCGCCTCCATGGCCATGCGCACGGCAGCCTTCACCGACTGCACGGCGACAGGGCTGAATCCGGCGATCTTCTCGGCCAGCGCCTGCGCTGCCGCCAACAATTCGGCCTGCGGCACCACCTGGTCGAACAGGCCGAGCGACTGCGCCTCGGCGGCCTCGATCGGGTCGCCGGTCATCAGCATGCGCATGGCGCGCGCCGCACCGATCATGCGCGGCAGCATCTGCGACGCACCACCGCCGCCGACCCAGCCCCGCGTGACCTCGGGGAAGCCGAAGCGCGTGCCGTCCGCCGCGACGCGGATATCGGCGCCCAGCGCCATTTCCGCCCCGCCGCCCAGCGTCCAGCCCTGCAACGCCGCGATCACCGGCTTGCGGATGTTGCGGATGGCGGTCGCGTATTCCACCCGGTTGCGGAAATGCCAGGTGCTGGGATACGCGGCGAGCGAATTGAGGTCGCTGCCCGCGCAAAAGGCCCGTTCCCCCGCGCCGCGCAGCAACACGACCCGTGCGGCGTCATCGGCATCGATGGCGCGGGCCGCCTCGGCGATCGCGGCAGCCATGGCTGGCGTTACGGCATTGTGCTTGGCCGGGCGGTCCAGCAGCAGTTCCGCGACGGGGCCACGCATCGTCACCGTCACCGCTCCGTCCATCGTCATCCTCCGTTGCCATCTTGATTGTCGTGACGGCCCGAGTGCAGCATGTCCCATAAAGGAAGGAAACCGCCGCTTGCTGCGTTACATCGCCATACGACTGGTCTCGGCCGTGGTGATGGCGCTGCTGGCGAGCCTCGTCATCTTCCTCATCTCCAACTACGTCCCCGGCGATCCGGTGCTCGCGCAGCTTGGCGACATCCTCGCCTCCGACCCAGCGGTCGTCGCCCAATGGCGGGCGAAGTGGGGCCTCGATCTGCCGTTGTGGGACCGCTACTGGATATTCCTGAACGGCTTGCTGCACGGCGATCTCGGCACCTCCATCGCGACGCGGCGGCCGGTGCTGGAGGACATCGCGCAATACGCGCCGGCGACGATCGAACTCGCCACCGTCTCCTTCATCATGGCCCTTGTCATCGGCATCCCGCTTGGCGTCGCGGCGGCTGTCTGGCGGGACAGCATGGTGGATGCGGTGGCGCGGGCGGTGTCGCTGCTGGGCGTCTCGGCCCCGACCTTCTGGCTCGCCTTCATCTTCCTCGCGATCTTCTACGGCTGGCTCGGCTGGGCGCCAGGGCCGGGACGGCTGGACCCGATCGCCTTCGCGCCAGAAGGCGGCACGGGATTCTTCCTGTGGGACAGCGCCATGGCCGGGGATTGGGAGACCTTCCATGACGCACTTGCCCATCTGGTGCTGCCTTCGATCGTGCTGGCGGCGGCCACGCTCGGGCTGATCACGCGCACCACGCGCGCGGCGATGCTGGAATGCCTGCACCAGGACTATGTACGCGTGGCGCGCGCCAAGGGGCTGGTGGAACGCGCGGTGGTGCTGCAGCACGCACTGCGCAATGCGCTGGTGCCGGTGGTGACGCTGGGCGGGCTGGCCTATGCGAACCTGCTGACCGGGGCGGTGATGACGGAGACGATCTTCTCCTGGCCCGGGCTTGGCCGATACACCTTCCGCTCGGCGGCGGCCTTGGATTTCCCGGCGATCATGGGCATCACGCTGGTCGTCTCGGCGACCTACCTGCTGGTGAACCTGCTGGTCGACCTGTCCTATGCGATGCTCGACCCGCGGGTGCGGCGATGAGTGCGACGGCCGCCATGCCGGCCTCGCGGATGCGCCGCCGCATCCGGCGCTACGGGCTCGCCTGGGCGGGCGGGGCGATCGTGCTGGCCTGGATCCTGGTGGCGATCCTCGCACCTTGGATCGTGCCCTATCCGCCCGACGCGCAGGATATCGCCAACCGGTTGGCCGCACCGTCGGCGGAACATTGGCTCGGCACCGACATCCTTGGCCGCGACGTGTTCTCGCGCCTGCTGTTCGGGTCGCGCGTCTCGCTGCTCGCCGGCTTCTCGGTCGTGTTGATCGGGGCGGCGTTCGGAACGGCCGTCGGCATCCTCGCCGCCTGGCTGCGCGGCTGGGGTGAGGAAGCGCTGATGCGCTTCACCGACCTGGTGCTGTGCTTCCCGCCGATCATTCTTGCGCTGGCCCTGGCGGCTGCACTCGGCATCGGCACGACCAACACCATCATCGCGATGCTGGTGGTGTGGTGGCCGAAATTCGCACGGCTGGCGCGCAGCCTCGCCATCGTGCAGCGCAGCCAGGAATATGTGGAAGCCGCGACGGTGGTCGGCCTGCCGCAGAAGCGCATCCTGTTCCGCCACATCCTGCCGAACACCTTCGGACCGATCGCGGTGCTCTGCACGCTCGACCTCGGCATCGCCATCCTGACCTTCGCGGGGCTGTCCTTCCTCGGCCTCGGCGTGGTGCCGCCGACGCCCGAATGGGGCTCGATGATCGCGGAGGGACGCGAATTGGTCGAACAATGGTGGGTCGCGACATTTCCGGGCATCGCCATCCTGTCCGTCGTGGTCGGCTTTAACTTCCTCGGTGACGGGTTGCGCGATTGGCTCGATCCGAAGGCGCAAAGCCGGTGAGCGCGCCGGTGCTCGACGTCCGTGACTTGGTGACCGTGTTCCACACCGATGCCGGGCCGGTGCGCGCGGTGGATGGCGTGTCCTTCAGCGTGGCGAAGGGTGAGACGCTCGGCATCGTCGGCGAAAGCGGGTCGGGCAAGTCGGTCACGGCGCAGTCGCTGATGCGGCTGCTCGATCCTCCGGCGCGCATCGAGGACGGCCAGGTGCTGTTCGAAGGCCGCGACGTGCTGACCATGTCGAAGCGCGAGTTGACGGCCTGGCGCGGCGCCAATGCCGCGATGGTATTCCAGGATTCGCTGACCGGGCTTAACCCGGTGCTGCGCATCCTGCGACAGGTGACGGAACACGTCGTCGCGCATGGCCGCATGGACAGGCGCGCGGCGCGGCGGCACGGGATCGAATTGCTGCGCAGGATGGGCGTTGCCTCGCCGGAGCGCGCCGCGGGATCCTTTCCGCATCAATTCTCGGGCGGCATGCGCCAGCGGGTGATGATCGCCATGGGCATGGCGAACGACCCGACGCTGCTGATCGCGGATGAACCGACGACGGCGCTGGATGTCACCATCCAGGCGCAGATCCTCGATCTGCTGGCAGGTCTCAACGAGAAGTTCGGCACGGCGATCGTGCTGATCAGCCACGACCTCGGCGTGATCGGCACGATCTGCAGGCGCATCGTGGTGATGTATGCGGGCGAGGTGGTGGAGGAAGGACCGACGGCCGCGGTACTGTCCGATCCGCGCCACCCCTATGCCTGGGCGCTGGCCAATGCGGTGCCGCGGCTCGATGCACCCGTGGCGGATCGCCTGCCGGGCATCGAGGGCATGCCGCCCGACCCCCTCGCCATGCCGCAGGGCTGCCGCTTCGCGCCGCGTTGCCCCTGGCGCATATCCCGCTGCGGCAGCGAAAGACCGCCGCTGGTCGAAGTCGCACCCGGTCGCCTGGCGCGCTGCTGGGTGACGGCTGATGGGCGCAGCCTGCCGCCGCCGAACATTCCCGCCCACGCCAAGCCGCCGGTCGCATCCACCGCCGAACCGCTGCTGGTCGCGGAAGGCTTGGTCAAGCATTTCCCCTTGCCGAAGAAGTCCTTCTTCGGCGAGCGCGAGGTGGTGCATGCCGTCAACGGTGTCTCGCTGCACATCATGCCGGGCGAACGGCTTGGCATCGTGGGCGAAAGCGGCTGCGGCAAGTCCACGCTGGCGCGGCTGGTAACGCGGCTGCACACGCCGGATGCCGGGCATATCCGCTTCGACGGTCAGGACATCGCCACCCTCAGCGGCGAGGAACTGCGACGGCTGCGCCCGCGATTGCAGATGGTGTTCCAGGACCCCTATGCGTCCCTCAACCCGCGCATGCGGATCGGCGACATCCTCGCCGAGCCGTTGCTGGTGCACGGGCGTGCGAAGGACGCGGCCGAGGCGCGTGAGCGCATCGGCGCGCTGCTCGACACGGTCGGGTTGAACCCGGCCTGGGCGGCGCGCTTCCCGCATGAATTCTCCGGCGGACAGCGGCAGCGCATTTCGATCGCCCGCGCGCTGGCGCTGGAACCTGCCTTGATCGTCGCGGATGAACCGGTCTCGGCACTCGACGTGAACGTGCAGGCGCAGGTGCTGAACCTGATGCTCGACCTGCGGGAACGGATGGGTCTGTCCTACCTGTTCATCGCGCATGACCTCGCGGTGGTGCGCGCCTTCTGCGACCGCGTGGCGGTGATGTATCTCGGCCGCATCGTCGAGGAAGCGCCGGCCGCCGAATTGTTCTCGCATCCGGCGCACCCCTACACGGTGTCGCTGCTCTCGGCGGTCCCGGAACCGGGGCGGCAGCGCATCGTGCTGGGCGGCGAACCCCCTTCCACGCTGCGCCTGCCGAAGGGTTGCGCCTTCCGCGCACGCTGCCCCGTGGCGCAGCCGATCTGCGCCGAACCGCCGCCACTCACCGAGATCGCGCCGGGGCATCGTGTGCTGTGCCACGCCCCAGGCTCACTCAAGCCGCTGCTGGGGACCGCATGAGACAGATCACCGCCGAGCAGGCCGCCGCCGTGTTGCGCGACGGCGACACGCTGCTGATCGGCGGCTCGGGCGGCGGGCATGCGGTGCCGGATGCGTTGCTGGAGGCGGTCGGCAAGCGCTTCCGCGAAACCGGCGCGCCACGCGGCATCACCGCGCTGCATCCGGTCGGCCTGGGCGACGGCAAGACGCGCGGTGCGGGGCATCTGGCGCAGGATGGGCTGCTGAAGCGCGTCGTGTCCGGCACCTTCGTCAACAGCCCCGGCATCGCGCGCCTGGCGCTGGATGAGAAGATCGAGGCTTATACCATGCCGCAGGGCGCGATGTCGCAGCTGATGCGGGAGATGGCGGCGGGGCGTGCGGGGCTGCTCACCAAGGTTGGCCTGCGCACCTTCGTCGATCCGCGCATCGGTGGCGGTCGGCAGAGCCAGTGCGCAACGGAGGACCTGATCGAGGTCGTTACGCTGCGCGGCGAGGAATACCTGTTCTACAAGCCCTACACGCTGGACGTCGCCTTCATCCGCGGCTCGGCGATCGACGAGGCCGGCAACCTGTCGATGGAGCATGAGGCGGTGACGCTCGAGATGCTGTCCATCGCGCAGGCGGTGCGGCGGCAGGGTGGCGTCGTCATCGCGCAGGCCAAGCAACTCGTGCCGCGCGGCACGCTGCACCCGAAGATGGTGAAGGTGCCGGGCATCCTGGTCGACGCCTTCGTCATCGTGCCGGACCAGTGGCAGACCTACGAGACCTATGACAGCGCCGCCTATTCCGGCCATCACCGCGTCGCGTTGGATGAGGTGCCGCGCCTGCCCGCCGGCCCGCGCCGCATCGTCGCGCGGCGCGGCGCGCTGGAATTGTTCGAAGGCGCCATCTGCAATCTCGGCTCGGGCATCTCGACCGGCATCGCCAATGTCGCGGCGGAGGAGGCGATGCTCGACCGCATCTGCCTGACCAACGAACAGGGCAACATCGGCGGCGCGCCAGCGAGCGGCAACGAGGCCGGCGCGGCGAGCAGCCCCGACGCGCAGATCGACCAGCCCTACCAGTTCGATTTCTACGATGGCGGCGGGCTCGACCTCGCCTTCCTGTCCTTCGCCGAGTTCGACGCGGCGGGCAACGTCAACGTTTCGCGCTTCGGCGGGCGGATCGTGGGCCCCGGCGGCTTCATCAACATCAGCCAGGGTGCCGGGCGCGTGGTGTTCGGCGGCACGCTGACGGCCGGCGATTCGAAGAAGGCCGTGCGGCAGGTCGAGCAGATCTCCTTCTCCGGCCCCTATGCGCGGGAACGCGGGCAGGAGGTGCTGTATGTCACCGAACGCGCGGTCTTCCGCCTCGGCGAAACCGGGCCGGAACTGATCGAGATCGCGCCAGGCCTCGATATGGAACGCGACGTGATCGGCACGATGGCGTTCCGCCCGGTCGTCTCGCCGGCGTTGCGCGTCATGGATGCCGCGATCTTCGCCGATGGGCCGATGGGCCTCGCGGCGCGGCTGCCGGCGCGCCCCGCGCGCGCCAACGCAGACCGCCTGCCGTGAAGGCGCCGACCTTCCTCGCGGTGGGCGAATCCGCCGAATATACCCGCACCATCGAAGCCGAGGACATCGCCGCCTTCGCCCGCATCAGCGGCGACGTCGACCCGGTGCACACCGACCCCGACTTCGCCGCGCGCACCGCCTTCGGTCGCTGCATTGCCCATGGCGCGCATGTCATGGGCCTGCTGTCGACCACCGCCAGCATGATGTCGCGCCGATCCGTCGCGCGCGGAGCAACCGGCACGCCGGTCTCCGCCGGCTATGACCGCATCCGCTTCACCCGCCCGGTCTTCGCCGGGGAGACGCTGACCGCGCGCTATGTCATCGAGGAGGTGGACGACAGCCGCGCCCGGACCCGTGCACGGCTGGAGGTGGTGAACCAGGATGGGCAGACCTGCCTGGTGGGCACGCATATCCTCGCCTGGGTGCCGCCGGCGTAGAACAAGGTTCCCACCGGGCGGCACCAGCCGGGCGGGTGCCGCCGCCCGCCCCGGCGGTTACCCCCCCCCGCTCGGTGGTGTCGCCCTATGCGGCCAGGAACGGCTCCAGCGCCGCCAGGAAGCCCGGCGGGTTCTCCGAGTGCAGCCAATGCCCCGCCTTCGGGATGGTGGCGAAGGTCACGGCCGGGAACAGCGCCTGGAAGGCGGCATGATGTTCGGGCCGGACATAGCCCGACCTCTCCCCCGCCATCACCAGCACCTGGCCGCCATAGGTGGCGCCCGGCGGCGGCACGAAATCCTCGATCACCGGCATCGCCGCGGCGAGTTCGGCCAGGCCCAACCGCCAGGCCGGCGGTTCCGCTTCGAATCGCAGGCTCTGCAGGAGGAAGGCGCGGATGCCGGGTTCGGGGATGGTGGCGGCGAGATGCGCGTCGGCGTCGCGCCGCGTCAGGCCAGGGTGCAGCGGCAGCGCCTGCATGGCGTCCATATACCCGCGCAGCGCCGGCCGGTAGCGCACCGGCGCGATGTCGGCGACGACCAGCCGCTCGACCCGGTCGGGATGCGCGAGCGCGAGGGCCATCGCCACCTTGCCGCCCATGGAATGGCCGAGTACCGCGGCGCGTGCCACGCCGGCCGCGTCCATCGTCTCGGCGATGTCGGCCGCCATGGCCGCGTAGTCCATCGCCGCCGCGCGGGGTGATGCGCCATGGTTGCGCAGGTCGGGCGTCAGAACGCGGTATCGCGGCGCCAGCGCGCGGCGGATGCCGCCCCAGTTCTGCCCGGCGCCGAACAGCCCATGCAGCAGCACCAGCGCCGGCCCCTCCCCGGCCTCGGTGCAGGCCAGCATCATTCGCGCGAGGCCAGCACGACCGAGGCGACGATCAGCCCGCCGCCCAGCAGCATGTCCCAACCCAGCGGCTCGCCCAGCCACAGGTTGCTGACCAGCACGCCGAAGGCCGGGACGAGGAGGAAGGCGACCGAGGCGACCGCGCCCGGCAGGCGCCGCCCGACCTCGATGACGCACCAGGTGCCGATGGGTGCCACGATCAGCCCGATATACAGCATGAAGGGCCAGGACGGACCGAAGATGCCGCCATTCGGCTCGAGAACAAGCGCGAAGGGCAGGATGAACAGGGTCGCCAGCGCGAAGCACCAGGGCAGCAATTCGAAGACCGAGCTTTCCGGCGGGAAGCGCCGCGTGGTGACGATGGCCAGGGTCCAGAACAGCGCCGCCAGCACCAGCATCAGGTGGCCGAACAACTGCGTCTGGTCGGTCCAGTCCACCGCCCATGGGCCGGCCAGCACGGCGACGCCGGCAAGGCCCAGCCCCGCCGCCGTCCAGCGATGCGCCGGCACCTTCTCGCCCAATACGATGACCGACAGCGGTATGAGCCAGTAGGTCACCACCGCCGAGATGATCGCGGTGCGCCCCGCCTGCACCATGGCAACCGCGGCGTGAGCAAGCACGAAGAAGGCGCCGAGTTGCAGGAACCCCAGCGCGAGGACCGAAGGCCAGTCGGCCCGGCGCGGCCAGTGCAGCCGGCGCAGCGCGGCAAGCAGAAGGGCGGAGACGACGGCGGCGAGCCCGGCACGGCCGACCGCGAACCACATCGGCGTCGCATGGGTCAGCGCTGCCTTGGTCACGGGCCAGGCCCCCCCGAACAGGAGGATTGCAATGATCAACAGGTGCAGGGCCGAGCGCATCGGTATGGTGGAATGTCCCGGTTTGTTCGAAGAAACGCACGAAGGACGTATCTTCACTCCGATCTGAGCGCATGCACGACTTTTTGGAAAGCCGGGCGGCGATCAATTCAGCCGCGGCGTGCATCCGTCATGGCCGGATTGCGGCTGGAAGGCCGGTCGCTTCAGCGCGGGTTGTGCCAGCGGCGCGGGCCATGGCCCGGCAGATGGCTGGCCCGCAGCCGGACCAGCGCCGCACAGACCAGTGCGAGCACCGCCCCGCCGGCAGCCAGCGCCCGCCCCGCGCCGCGCGGCAGGCGACCGACCAGCAGCGCCAGCAGGACCGCGGCGGCCAGCAAGGCGAGGAACATCGCCTCAATCCATGTAGAGGCCGCCATTGATGTGGATCGTCTCGCCGGTGACGAAGGCGGCGGCGTCGGAGGCCAGGAAGGCGATCACGGAGGCGACTTCCTCCGGCGTGCCGAATCGGCGCATCGGCGTCGCGGCGATCAGCGCGGTGCCGTTCTGTGCCATGATCGCCTCGGTCATCGGCGTCGCGATGATGCCCGGGGAGACGCAGTTGGCACGGATGCCGCGCGGGCTGAGCTCATGCACCAGGGACCGGGTGAAGGCGAGCACCGCCGCCTTGCAGGCCGCGTAATGCGCATGACGGACCGATCCGCGATGCCCGGCCATCGAAGCGATGTTGACGATCGACCCACCCTTGCGGAGCAGCGGCATGGCCGCGCGGCAGGCGTGGAAGACGCCGTCGAGATTGACCGCGAGGGTCTGCCGCCAATCGGCATCGGTCATGGTGGCGACCTCCTGCTCGACATAGAGGCCGGCGCCGGTGACCAGGATGTCGATGCCGCCGAATTCGCGGCCGGCCATGGCGAGGGCCTCGTCCACCTGGTCGGGCCGGGTCACGTCAACGCGGGCGGTAAGGATTCGTGGCTCACCCGCCGGCAGGCTGGCCACGAAGGCTTCGATCGCGGCGGGGTCGAGGTCGGTGAGCACCAGATGCGCGCCGAGGCTGCGGAACAGCGTGGCGGTGGCGCGGGGGATGCCGCCCGTCGCACCGGTGATCAGCGCCACCTTTCCGGTCAGGTCGAACATGGCGGGCAACTCCCTGTCAGTCGGCGACCTTCAGCATGATCTTGCCGATATGCTCGCTGCTTTCCATCAGCCGATGCGCAGCGGCGGCCTCGGCCAGCGGGAAGACACGGTAGATCTCCGGCCCGACCGCACCCTTGGACAACATCGGCCAGACCTTGGCTTCCAACCCGGCGGCGAGCTTGCCCTTCTGCATCGTGGTGCGCGGCCGCATGGTGCTGCCGGTTACGGTCAGGCGCTTGAGCATGATCGGACGAAGGTCGGCCTGGTCGACCTCGAAGCCACCGAGGAAGGCGATCAGGACCAACCGCCCATCCCACGCCAGGGAGCGCAGGTTGCGCTGGAAATACGCCGCGCCGACCATGTCGAGGATGACATCGACGCCGGCCTTGTCGGTCAGGCGCCGGACTTCCTCGGCGAAATCCTGGGTGCGGTAGTTGATCGCGGCATCCGCGCCGAAGCGCAGGCAGGCGGCGCATTTGTCGTCGCTGCCGGCGGTGGCGAAAACGCGCGCGCCGAAGGCCTTGGCCAGCTGGATGGCCGTGACGCCGATGCCGGAGGTGCCGCCATGGACCAGCACCGTCTCGTCGGCCTGCAACTGCCCATGGCCGAACATGTTGGCCCAGACGGTGAAATAGGTCTCGGGCAGGGCCGCGGCGCGGGTCGCGTCGTAGCCGGCGGGCCAGGGCAGCGTCTGCGCCTCGGGCGCCGCGCAGTATTCGGCATAGGCGCCGCCATTGGTCAGCGCGCAGACGCGGTCGCCGGGCTTGTAGCGGGTGACATCCGCACCCGTGGCGACGACCTCCCCGGCGCATTCCAGCCCCATTATGGGGCTCGCCCCCGGCGGCGGCGGATAGTTGCCGCTGCGCTGCTGCACATCGGGGCGGTTCACGCCGGTCACCATGACGCGGATCAGCACCTCGTCGGGCTTCGGCACCGGCACCGGCGCGCGCGCGGGCACCAGCACCTCCGGCCCACCGCCGGCGCCATGGTCGATGATCGTCATCTCCTGCGGCAGGCTGGCCATGCGCGTATCCCCCTTGGCGTGTGGCGCGACCATTCTCCCCGCAGCCCTTCGGCGTCAAGGCGGCGGTGGGCTTGCCACGGGCCGGGCTGGCGCGGAACATCGCGGGCAGGTCGCGATACCGGAGGAACGCATGCCGCAGATCCGTCGCCGCCCGCTTTTGGCGGGCCTTGCCGCCGCGGTCGCGGCGCCGGGCCTCGCCATGGCGCAGGCGCAGGATCTGAAGTTCGGCGCGCTGTTCCCGTTTTCCGGCGCGCTCGCCCTGCTGGGTGACGAGAGCTTCCGCGGGCTCGAGGTTGCCGTCGAGGAACGCAACGCGGCCGGCGGCGTGCTGGGCCGACAGGTTCGGCTCGCCAAGGGCGATGCGGTGGACCAGGCCCAGGCGATCACCGAGGTGCGCCGGCTGATGACCGCCGAACGTGTCGCCGCGGTGTTCGGCACCTATGCCTCGCCGCTCAGTTTCGCCGCGACTCAGGTGAGCGAATTGCAGGGCGTGCCCTATTTCGAGATGGGCGCGATCAGCGACCCGATCACCGATCGCGGCTTCCGCTACGTCTTCCGCACCTGCCCGCGATCGTCGGATTTCGGCGCGGTGACCGTCGCGGCGGTACCGGATGCTTTGGCGCCGATCTACGGCGTCGATCCGACGACGCTGCGCATCGCCGTGCTGTATGAGGACGCCCTGTATGGGCAGACCGTCTCGGGATTCCAGGAACAGCAACTGCGCGCGCGCGGGCTGAACATGGTCGAGAAGCTGGCCTATACGGCGCGCTCGGCCGAGCTGGCTTCGGCCGTCCAGCGGCTGCGCGGCGTGAATGCCGACATCGTGCTGCACACCGGGTACCAGAACGACATCGTGCTGCTGTTCCGCGGCATGCAGGAGGCGAACTGGAAGCCGCGCATGGTGATCGGGTCGGGGGCCGGATACTCGCTGGTCGATACCGCACGCGCGGTGGGGCCCGCCTTCAACGGCGTGATGAATGTGGACTTCACCCAGTTCGCGGTGAACGAACGCTTCGCGCCGGGCGTGTCCGCCTTCGTCGACCTGTACAAGCGGCAATACGGGTCCGAGCCCCGCTCGGGCCATTCGCTGGCCAACTACTTCGGCGCCAGGGTGTTTCTCGATGCCGTGCAGCGCGCCGGCGGCACCGACAAGGACCGCATCCGCGCCGCGGTGCTGGCCACCGACATCGCCGAGGGCACGACGGCCACGGGCTGGGGCGTGCGCTTCGACGAGCGGGGGCAGAACACCCGCGCCAAGCCCTTCCTGCTGCAATGGCAGGACGGGCGCCAGGTCACCGTGGTTCCGCAGGAAGCGGCAGTGGCGCAGCTGCGCGGCCAGATGGGCGACCCCAGCGGATAGCAACCGGGGCTTGGATATGGGGAGGCAGCCGACAATGAAACCAATCAACGCAGCGCAGACGGTACTGTCCCGATGACGGCGGGATTGTCGCCCCTGCCGCCGGGTGGCGCGCGGGTGCTGGTGACCGGCGGGGCACGCGGCATCGGGCGCGCCATCGCCGATGCCTTCGCCGCGCAGGGCGCGCGCCTGTGCATCCTGGACCGCGACCCCGTGCCCGATGCACCCCCGGACTGGTTGTGCGCCGCCGGCAACGTCGCCGACGACGCCGCGGTGGAAGCCGCCTATGCCGCGATGGACGCCGCATGGGGCGGTGTCGATGTCGCGGTGGCCAATGCGGGCTTCGCGATGAACACGCCGACCATCGACCTGCCCGTCGAGGCGTGGCGGCGCATCTTGGATGTGAACCTGACCGGCGCCTTCCTGACCGCGCAGGCCGCCGCGCGGCGCATGCTGCGCGACGGATCGGGGCTGATCCTGTTCACCTCGTCGCTGTACGGGACGGTCGGCGGGGCGGATCGGGCAGGCTATTGCGCGACCAAGGCGGCGGTGGCGAATCTCGCCCGCGCGCTGGCCTGCGAATGGGGGCCGCGGGGCGTGCGCGTCAATGCACTGGCACCGGGCTATACCGAAACGACGATGGTCACCGACCTCATCGCACAGGGTCGGCTCGATCGCGACCGGCTGACCACCCGCGCGCCGCTGCGCCGGCTGGTGCGGCCGGAGGAAGTGGCGGCACTGGCCTGTTTCCTCGCCTCCCCGGCGGCGAGTGCGATCACCGGGGCGGTGCTGGCGGTGGATGCCGGCTGGAACGCCAATGGTGGGCCATGACCGGGGCGCCGCCCATGCCGTGCGACGGGCGGCACGGGCCGATCAGTCGGCGCGGATGCCGGCCTCGCGGATGATGGTTTCCCATTTGGTGCGCTCGGCCTCGAGCCAGCGCTGGGCGTAGGCCGGTGAATTGTCGGTCACGACGCGCATGGCGAGGTCGGCCAGGCGGCGCTGCACATCCGGCTCCTTCGCGACCCGGCCGAAGGCCGCCGCCGCCGCATCGACGATCGGCGCCGGCGTGCCGGTCGGCGCCATCACCATGTGCCAGGTATAGGCGAGCAGGCCCGGGAAGCCGGCCTCGGCCGTGGTCGGCACGTCCGGCAACTGCGGCAGGCGCTGTTCGTCCATCACCGCCAGGGCGCGCGTTTCGCCACGCTGCACGAAGGGCAGCGCGGTGGTGGCGACGTCGACGATGATCGGCACCGACCCGTTCAGCACATCGGGCATCGCCGCGGCCGTGCCGCGATAGGGCACATGGTTTGCCCGGACATCGTTGCCGCGCAGCAGCAGTTCGGTCGCCAGGTGCAGCGCGCCGCCGTTGCCGCTGCTGGCATAGTCCCACTTGCCCGGTTCGGCGCGCAGCTTGTCGATCAGTTCGCGCAGGGTGCGGACGGGGAAATCCTTGTTCACCGTGATCACCATCGGGATCACGCCGATCAGCGACACGGGGGCGAAATCCGCCACCGGATCGAAGGGCAGTCGCGGGAACAGCGGACGCAGCACCGAATGGGCGACGGTGGTGTAGAGCAGCGTCTGCCCGTCCTTGGGCGCCTTCGCCACGGCGTCGGAACCGACGATCACGCCCGCCCCGGTGCGGTTCTCCACGATCACGCGCTGCGGCAGCATCTTCGACATCTCATCGGCGAAAAGACGCGCCGGGATATCGGTCGGCCCGCCGGCCGCGAACGGGACGATCAGGCGGACAGGCTGGGTCGGCCAGGCCTGGGCCCGGGCGGCGACAGGGGCGAGGGCCGCAGCAGCGCCAAGGCCCAGCAGATCACGACGGTTCATGGTGGCTATCTCCCGATAGGGCGGACGCATGAACCAGGCTCCGGCATGCGTCAATCGCCCGCGCGGGGACCGCCGATCAACTCGGGCGGATGCCCGCGCCACGGATCACCGGCGTCCATTTCGCCGTCTCGGCAGCGAGGAAGCGCGCGGCGCTTTCCGGCGTGCTGTCGGTGGTGACATTCATCAGCATCTGGCCCAGGCGTTCCTGCACCGTCGGCAGGGCAAGCGCGCGGTTGAACGCGGCGTTGATCGCGCGCACCACCGGCATCGGCGTGCCGGCTGGCACCATCGCCATGTGCCAAGTGTAGCATTCGAATTCGGGCACGCCGCCCTCGATGAAGGTGGGCAGGTCCGGCAGGTAGGGCATGCGGGTGCGGGTGCTGATCGCCAGGGCGCGCAACTCGCCGCGCTGGATATAGGGCATGGCGCCGGAGGCGACGTCGAAGATCATCGGGATGCGGCCGGACAGCACCTCCGGCGTCGCGGCCGACGACCCGCGGAAGGCGATGTGGTTCACCCGCAGCCCTCCCGCCATGTGCAGGAACAATTCAGTGCCCAGATGCACCGCACCGCCATTGCCCGAGGAGGCATAGTCGTATTTGCCGGGGTTCTCGCGCAGCAGCGTGATCAATTCGGGCAGCGTGCGCGCCGGGAAATCCTTGTTCACCATCAGGATCATCGGGATCTGCCCGACATAGGCGCAGGGCGTGAAGTCCGCGATGGGGTCGAAGGGCAGGTGCTCGAACAGGCCGGGCAGATAGGCGTGGCCCACCGTGGTGTAGAGAATGGTCTGGCCATCCTTCGGCGCCTTGGCCACCGCATCGGTGCCGATCAGCACGCCCGAACCGGTGCGGTTCTCGACCACCAGGCGGTTGGGCAGGAACTTCGACATTTCATCGGCCAGCAGCCGGGCCGGGATGTCGGTGGGGCCGCCGGCGGCGAAGGGAACGACGATGCGGCCGGGCGCGGTGGGCCAGGCAGGCGCCTGCTGGGATCGCGCGGCGAAGGGGGCAAATGCGCCGGCGGCGGCGGCGCCGAGGATATGGCGGCGATTCATGGCGATGGTTCCTCCCGGTTTCGTTGCCGGTATCTGGAAGCGCAGCGCCGCGCCCGTCAATGCTTTCAGGCGGGATCGAGGCGCCGCCCGGTGGCCGCGTCGAAGACATGCAGCGCGGCGAGGTCCGGGGCCAGATGCAGCCCTTCCGCCGGCACGCCGCCGGGGATGCGCGCGGTCAATTCGGTGCCGTCGGCGAGACGCCCATGCAGCACGGTCTCGGAACCGAGCGGTTCCGCCAGGTCCACGGTGACGGGCAGGCCGCCGGGGCCGTCGGGCAGCAGATGCTCGGGGCGGATGCCGATGGTGATGGCCTGGCCCTCCCCGCCGGGACGCGCGCCATCTGTGAAGCGCCAGACGGCGCCCCCGGCAAGGCGTGCGGCATGGCCGCCTTCGGTCAGCGTGGCGGGCAGCAAGTTCATCGCCGGGCTGCCGATGAAGGACGCGACATAGGTATCGGCGGGCTTCGACCAGACTTCCATCGGCGTGCCGATCTGCGCGGCGCGGCCTTCATGCATCACCACCAGCCGGTCGCCGAGCGTCATCGCCTCCACCTGGTCATGGGTGACGAACAGGGAGGTGACGGAAAGCCGCTTTTGCAGCCGGCGGATCTCGGCGCGCATCTGCACGCGTAGCTTGGCGTCGAGGTTCGACAGCGGTTCGTCGAACAGGAACAGCTTGGGGTGGCGCACGATGGCACGGCCCATCGCCACACGCTGGCGCTGGCCGCCCGACAACTGGCGCGGCTTGCGGTCGAGCAACTGGCCGATCGACAGCAGTCCGGCGGCTTCCTCGACGCGGGCGCGGATCTCGGCCTTGGGCAGGCCGCGGATCTTCAGGCCATAGGCCATGTTGTCGAAGACCGTCATGTGCGGATAGAGCGCGTAGGTCTGGAACACCATGGCGATGTCGCGATCGGCCGGTTCCAGCGGCGTGATGTTGACCGTGTCGATCAGCACGGCGCCCGAGGTCGGTGTCTCCAGCCCCGCCACGATGCGCAGCAGCGTCGATTTGCCGCAGCCCGAGGCACCGACGATCACCACCATCTCGCCATCGCGGATGGCGAGGTCGATGCCGTGCAGGACCTTCGTCACGCCGAAGGATTTGGTCACGCCCTGGATGTCGAGGCTCGCCACGCGGCTACTTCTCCGTCTCGGTCAGGCCACGGATGAACCAGCGCTGCATCAGCACCACCACGGCCACCGGCGGCAGCAGAGCGAAGACGGCGGTGGCCATGATCAGGTTCCACTCATTCTGCGTGTCGCCGATGCCGATCATCTTGGTCAGGCCGACGATGATCGTCTCCAGGTCGCGGTTCGACACCATCAGCAGCGGCCAGAGGTATTGGTTCCAGCCATAGATGAACAAGATGACGAACAACGCCGCGACATTCGTCACCGACAGCGGCAGCACCACGTCCTTGAAGAAGCGCAGCGCGCCGGCGCCGTCCATCTTCGCCGCTTCGACATACTCGTCGGGGATGGTCAGGAAGAATTGGCGGAACAGCAGCGTCGCGGTGGCGGACGCGATCAGCGGCAGCGTCAGCCCGGTCATGGTGTCGATCAAGGCGAGGTCGGTCATCACCTGGAAGGTCGGGATGATGCGCACCTCGACCGGCAGCATCAGGGTGATGAAGATCATCCAGAAGAAGATCATCCGCCCGGGGAAGGCGAAGAACACCACGGCAAAGGCGGAGAGCAGGGAGATCGCGATCTTCCCTACCGCGATCAGCAGCGCCATCATCAGGCTGTTGAGCAGCATCGCGCTGGCCGGCACGACGAAAGTGTTGCGCCCACCGCCACCCTGCGACCAGGCGGTGGTGTAGTTGTGCACCGCCTCCGCGCCCGGGAGCAGCGGCACGTCGCCGCGGCCGATCGTGTCCACGTCATGGGTCGACCCGATCACGGTGATCCAGATCGGCAGGGCGAAGACGATGATGCCGAGGATCAGGGCGACATGCGTGAACACGCGCTCGCGCGCACGGCGGCGGCGGGATGCGGCGGCCAGCGCCTCGACGTCGATGGTGGCGCCCGACATCAGTAATGCACCCGGCGTTCGATGAAGCGGAACTGGATGGCGGTCAGCGCGATGACGATGACCATCAGGATCACCGATTGCGCCGCCGAGGAGCCGAAGTTCAGGTTCTGCACGCCATCGACATAGACCTTGTAGATCAGCGTTTCGGTCGCATTGCCCGGCCCGCCGCGGGTCAGTGCGTGGATGACGCCGAAGGTGTCGAAGAAGGCGTAGACCAGGTTCACCACCAGCAGGAAGAAGGCGGTGGGTGACAGCAGCGGGAAGATCACCGTCCAGAAGCGGCGCATCGGCCGCGCCCCGTCGATCGCCGCGGCTTCCAGCACCGAGGTCGGGATGGATTGCAGCCCGGCGAGGAAGAAGATGAAGTTGTAGGAGACCTGCTTCCAGGCGGCGGCGAGGATGACCATCGCCATGGCCTGCCCGCCATTCACCCGGTAGTCCCAGTTGATGCCGATGGCGCCGAAGCCGCGCCCCACCAGCCCGATCGAGGGATGGAAGATGAACAGCCACAGCACCGCGGCAAGCGCGGGTGCCACGGCGTAGGGCCAGATCAGCAGCGTCTTGTAGACCCCCGCGCCGCGGATCTGCTTGTCCGCCTGCACGGCGAGGAACAGCGCCGCCCCCAGCGCCAGCGCCGCCACCGAGGTCGAGAAGACAACGGTGTTCCAGGCGGCGTTGAGGTAGAGCGCGTCCTTGAACAGGTCGATGAAGTTCTCGAAGGCGACGAATTCGCTGCGCAACCCGAAGGCGTCCTCGCGCTGCGTCGATTGCCAGACCGCCATGCCGGCCGGCCAGAAGAAGAACACCAGCGTCACCGCCATCTGCGGCAGCAGCAGCAGATAGGGCAGCAGGGCGCCGCGGAAGATGACCTTCTTTCTCAAGCCAGCCTCCGCAGCGCCAGGCGGTGCATCAGCCGCGGTTCGCGCGCTCGAAGTTGCGCAGCACCGTATTGCCGCGCGTGGTCATGGTCGCGAGCGCCTGCTGGGCCGTCTGCTGACCCTGGAAGGCGCGCTCCATCTCTTCTTCCATGATGGTGCGGATCTCGACGAAGCCGCCGAGCCGGATGCCGCGGCTGTTGTCGGTCAGCGTGCCGCCGCCGCGCAGCAGCTGTTCGATCGGCACATCGGCGCCGGGATTGTCGCGGTAGAAACCCTTCTCCCGCGCGATGGCGTAGGACGCGCGGCGTACCGGAACATAGCCGGTGTCCATGTGCCACTGCGCATCCACCTCAGGCGTGCTGAGATACTTGAAGAATTCCGCGACACCTTGGAATTCGTCGCGCGAGCGTCCGCCGCCGGCGGCTGGACCCTTGTTCATCACCCACAGGCTGGCGCCGCCGATGATGGAATTGATCGGCGCGCGCGGCGTGCCCTGGTAGTAGGGCAGCATGGCCACGCCCCAGGCGAAGCGCGCTTCCCGCTGCACCCGCGCCCGGAAGCCGGAGGAGGTGTACATGATCGCCGCCTCGCCATTCGGGAAGGCGGGCTCGCCGGCATTGTTGCGGCCGCCGTAGCGGAAGGTGCCGTCCTTCTGCCAATCCACCAGCGCCTGCATGTGGCGTTGCACCAGCGGGTTGTTGATGCGCAGCTCAGTCCCCAGCCCACCGAAGCCGTTCGCCAGGGTGGCGAGCGGGATGTCGTGGATGGCCGAGAAATTCTCGATCTGCGCCCAGGTCAGCCAGGCGGTGCTCATCGGCACCTGCGTGCCGCCGCCGGCCTTCAGCTTGGGCAGGATCTCGGCGACACCTTCCCATGTCTCGGGGAACTTGTCGGGATCGACGCCGGCGCGGCGGAAGGCATCCTTGTTGTACCAGACGATGGTGGTCGAGCTGTTGAACGGCATCGACATCATCCGCCCGTCCGACAGGCTGTAATAGCCACGCACGCCGGGCAGGTAGTCGTCGAAGTCGATCTGCACGCCGGTCTCAGCCAGCAATTCATGCACCGGCTTCACCGCGCGGCCAGCCGCCATCATGGTGCCGGTGCCGACCTCGAACATCTGCACGATGTGCGGGGCGTTGTTGGCGCGGAAGGCGGCGATGGCGGCAACCATCGTCTCCGGGTAGGAACCGCGGAAGCTAGGCACGATCTTGAAGCGCGTCTGGCTGGCGTTGAAGTCGGTGGCGCGCTGTTCCAGCAGGCCACCGAGCGGCTGGGCGAGGCCATGCCAGAACTGGATCTCGACCGGCGCCTGTGCCAGGGCCGGGGCGGCGAGGGCCAGGGACGCGGCCCCGGTCAGCAAGGTGCGGCGCTGCATGGCGACGTGGTCTCCCGTTTCGATCTGCGTCGGCTGGGTAGCCGCGCTTCGTTGCAGAGAGACTACAGTGATATGTCAGATCGATGAAGCGGCTTCCGTCGGCGGGCCGACGAGACGGGCATAGACCTCGGGGTCGGTCGCGCCCTCGGTGCCGAACAGCAGGATACGGCTCGTGTCGTCCAGGCCCAATGCTGCACGAGCGAAGGGCTCGCGCGCCGCGAGCAGAAGGGCAGCGAGGCCGGCGACGGCACTTTCCCCGGCTACCACCGGCGGGCGGCGGGCGGCCAGCGCCTTCATGCAGGCAACGGCGCTGTCATCCGGCACCGCCATGACCGCGAAGGCGCTGCGCTCCAGTTCCTGCCAGGCGAGCAGCGAAGGTTCCCCACAGGCGAGCCCGGCCATCAGCGTGTCGAGATCACCGGTGATGGTCGTCGGCGCGCCGGCTTCGACGCTGGCGAGCAGGCAGGCGGCCTTGTCCGGTTCGGCGATGACGACCCGCGTCGCATTGCCGAATCGGGCGCGCATCTGCGTCGCGACCGCGGCAGCAACGCCGCCGACGCCACCCTGGATGAAGACATGGGTGGGTGCCGCGCCGATCTGGTCGGCGGCTTCGTCGGCCATGACCCGATAGCCCTGCATCACGTCGCGCGGCACCTCGGTATAGCCGGGATAGGAGGTGTCGGAGACGACGAACCAGCCATTCGCATCGGCCTGCTTCTGCGCCTCGCGCACCGCATCGTCGTAGTTGCCGGGGACGACGCGGATCTCCGCGCCGTATTGCGCGATGGCGTCGCGCCGCCCCTGGCTGACATGTTCATGCACGAAGATGACGCAGGCCGCGCCGAACAGCCTGGCCCCCCAGGCGACGGAACGGCCGTGATTGCCGTCGGTCGCGCAGCAGACGGTGATCGCCTTCGTCGCGTCCTTGTAGGCCCCTGCCATCAGCTCGGCCGCGGTCGCCGCATTGGCGGTGCCGCGCTTGGCCAATTCCGCCTGCAGCAGCCGCATCACCGCATAGGCACCGCCCAGCGCCTTGAAGGAGCCGAGGCCGAAGCGCCCGCCCTCATCCTTGTAGTGGACGCTGCCGACGCGCGCAGCGGCGGCGGCGTCGGGCAGATCCACCAGCGGGGTCTGGGCATAGCCGGGCCAGGAGGCGATCTCCTCCCTGGCGCGGCGGAAGCCGCTGTCGGGCAGCACGACGACGCCAGGCGTGCCGTGGCGGCGATTGATCAGGAAGCGGAATGGAAAGGTCGGGATCATGGCGGGCGCATATTGCGCCCGGCGGCGGCCCGCGCCAAACCGGCAGGTAGATCGGAGGGACGGCATGAAGATCACCATCCTCGGCGGCGGCGGGTTCCTGGGGCGCAAGCTGGCGACACGGCTGGCGAAGGACGGGGCCCTGGGCGGGCGACCCATCACCGAACTGACGCTGTTCGACCTGGCGGCCCCGGCCCCGATCGTCGCCCCCTTCCCGCTGCGCTGCCTGGGTGGCGATGTCGCCGACCCGGCCGCGGTGGCCGCGGCCATCCCTGCTGGGACCGAGGTGGTGTTCCACCTCGCCGCCGTGGTCAGCGCGGCGGCGGAGGCGGATTTCGACCTCGGCATGAAGGTGAACCTGCATGGCACGCTGGCGGTGCTGGCCGCCTGCCGGGCGCTGGCAACAAGGCCGCGGGTGATCTTCACCTCCTCCGTCGCCTCCTTCGGCGGCGGGCAGGATGCGGTGGTGCCGGATGACGGGCGGCAGGTGCCGACCAATTCCTATGGCGCGCAGAAGGCGATCGGCGAGCTTCTGCTGCAGGATGCGACGCGCAAGGGCTTCCTCGACGCCGTCAGCATCCGCCTGCCGACGGTGATGGTGCGACCCGGACGGCCGAACAAGGCGGCGTCGTCCTTCGTTTCCGCCGTGGTGCGCGAACCGCTGCTGGGTCTGGCGACGGATTGCCCGGTGCCGCCGGAATTCGCGGTGTGGATCTGTTCCCCACGCAGCGCGATGGAATGGTTCCTCCACGCCGCGACGATGGACACGGCGCCGCTCGGCACCGATCGTGGCATCAACCCGCCGGGGCGCAGCGCCACGGTCGCCAAGATGCTTGCGGCGCTGGAGGCGGTGGCCGGCCATGCGGCGCGCGACAAGGTCGGCTTCGTCTATGACAAGGAGGTCCACGACATCGTCGTCGGCTGGCCGGCCGCCTTCGCGGCGACGCGGGCGCGACGCTTCGGCTTCGTCGAGCAGGAATCGATGGAGGAGCTGGTGCAGGCCTTCATCGAGGACGACCTCGCCGCGACCAGGGCGGACCGGGGGATGTGACCCATGGAACGGCTGATCGAACGCATCATCGTCGTCAGCCGCTGGGCGCTGGTGCCCTTCTATCTTGGGTTGATCGTCGCGCTGTTCACGCTGCTGGCGGCCTTCCTGCGGGAATTGTGGTCGGCCGTCAGCAATGCGATGGCGTTCTCGGAACACCAAGCCATCGTGAAGGTGCTGTCGATGGTGGACCTGACGCTGATGGCCGGGCTGGTCGTCATTGTCATCTTCTCAGGCTACGAGAACATCGTCTCGCGCATCGACCCGGGTGGGGCGCGGGATTGGCCGGCCTGGCTGACCACGGTGGATTTCGGCGGGCTGAAGAAGAAACTGTTCGCCTCGATGGCCGCGATCTCGGCGGTGACGATGCTGAAGGCCCTGATGAAGCTGGAGGAGACGGTCAGCGAGACCCAGCTGTATTGGCTGGTGGTCATGAACACCGTCTTCCTGCTCGGCTACCTGCTGATGGCGATCGCGGACTGGTTCGCGGCGCGCACGACCAAGGGCTGAGTCACACCTCCGCCACCGCGCCGTCGCGCTCGGCCATCAGCCGGCGCATCGGCTCGGGGATCTCGGCCTTCTTCCCGGTCGCGTTGTCCACCACGACGCACAGCGCGCGCGCCGAACACAGCAGGCCATCACGCCACATCCCGTATTGATGGATGAAGGAGGTGCGGCGGAAGGACGCCGTTCGCACGCTCAGCAGCACCTTGTCCTGGAAATGACCGGGGCGGTGGTACTTCACCTCCAGCGTGCCGACCACCGGGCCGGGGCTGTCAGGAGAGAAAGTGCCGCCGGCGCCGAGCCACCAGTCGATGCGCATATCCTCGAACAGCGTCAGATACGCAGCGTGATTCACATGCGCGTAGATGTCGCATTCCGCCCAGCGGATGGTGTGTTCCCGCCAGATCGCCCATTGGCCCTCAACCGCGAAGCGGTCGCGCAGCGTCGCATCCATTGTCTCAGAGCCCCGCCTGCTCCAGCCGCGCGATGGCGCGTGCCATCGCCTGGGCGCGCGGGACGAAGCTCTCGACCTCGAGGTATTCCTCCGGGCTGTGCGCCAGGCCGCCGACCGGGCCAACGGCGCACAAGGTCGGTGCGCCCATCGCCGCGGTGAAGCCGGAATCGGCGCAGCCCCCAGTGAATTCGCCTTCCACCTTCAGCCCGCTTTCCGCCGCCGCCGCCTGATAGACCTTGAACACGCGATCCGAGGCTGGCGTCGGGTTCAACGGCAGGAATTCGCCCTTGATGGTCAGCGTGGATTTCGTGCCGGGGACGAAGGCGCGCGCGACGATGTCGTGGATCCTGCCCATGATCTCATCGCGATCGACCGGTTCGACATAGCGCAGGTCGATCTGGAACTGGCAGGCCGGCGCGGTGGTGTTGACCGACTGCCCGCCCTGGATCAGCCCGACATTCAGCGTGATGCCGCGCTTGAGATCGGTCAGCGCGTGGATGGCGACGATCTTGTTGGCGGCCTCGCCGATCGCACTGATGCCGGCTTCGAAATTGCCGCCGGAATGCGCGGCCTTGCCTTCGATGTCCACGACGGAGAACACGCCGCCCTTGCGCGCCTTCACCACGTTGCCCGACACGCGGCCCGGTTCGCTGTTGAACACCACGCGCGCATTCTTCGCTTCGGCTTCGATGACGGGGCGGCCTTCGGGGCTGCCGATCTCCTCGTCACCGGTGAACAGGCCGACCAGCGGGCCCGGCGCGCCGCCGAACTTCGCGTAGGCCGCGAGGACGAACATGTTCATCACGATGCCCGCCTTCATGTCGGCCACGCCGGGGCCATAGGCGCGGCCGTCCCTGATGGTGAAGGGCCGGCGTTCCGGCTCACCCTTCGGGAAAACCGTGTCGCGATGACCCATCAGCACGATGTTGGCGCGCTGGTTGCCGGTGCCGAGCGCATGCCCGCCATCGACGATGCCGCGGACGCAATCGCCATGCTTCGCACGCGGCACGACCTCGGTGGCGATGCCATGCGATTCCAGGAAGCGCCTCACCTGCGCGCCGGTGCGATCGACGCCGGCCTTGTCGTAGGACCCGCCATCGGTGTTCACCATCTCGGCGAGTTCGGCGAGCATCGCGTCCTTCTGGGACGCCAGCCAGGCGGTGATCTGCGCTTCGGTGCTCATGGGTGTCTCCTTGTCGTGCGGAGGTTTGCACCCGGAAGCACGCTTCGCAAAGGGGGCGCCAAAGGCCCGCGGTCCAGGGGGCCGTTGCCCCCTGGCGGGGTGGCCTGGAGGGGCGGCGCCCCTCCAGTGTGCCTACAGCGCCGGCCAGCGCTGCGCCCATGGATACGCCGCCTCATACTGCCGCGCGAGCGCGATCAGCAGCCAATCCGCCCCGAACGGCCCGACGAGCTGCACGCCGATCGGCAGCCCATCCGGCGAGGGATCGCACGGCACGTTCAGCCCCGGCAGCCCGCCGGCATTGACGATGCCGGTAAAGGCACGGTGGTAGGGCTTGCCGAACTGCGTCGCATCCCAGGGCAGCGCGCCGGCCGAGGGCATCACGATCACGTCCCAGTCGCGGAAGGCGACGGCGAACTGCGCCTGCACCTCGCGGAACGCGTTCAGCGCATCGACGTAGTCGGCGCCGGAGATGGTCTCGGCGCGTTCCATCATCTCCTCGTAGATGGCGCCGACCTTGCCGCGCCAGTCACGCTCGCGGATGGCCCAGGAAAGGCCCGCGGCGCCGATCGAGGGCCAGTGCTTCTCGAACAGCGAGATATCGACCGGCAGCACGCCTTCGGTGACGCTGTGGCCCAGCGCCGCCAGCTTGCGCGCGGCTTCGGCGCAGGATGCGGCGACCGGGGCCTCGACCTCCCACTGCGCGATGCGCGGGACGTAGAGGATGCGCAACCCCTTGGGCGGCGGCGGTTCCTCATGCGGGCCGGGCACGCCGATGGACAGGCGATCCTCGTCGAGCGGCCCCTGGATGAGCGACAATGTGATGGCGAGGTCGTCCACCGTGCGCGCGATCGGCCCGATCACCTCGGCATCGTCGAGGATGACCGGCAGGCCGTTGCGCCGCGCGACACGTCCGGTGGAGGGCTTGAGCCCGACCAACCCGCAATGGCAGGCCGGGCGGCGGATCGACCCGCCGCCATCGGTGCCGAGCGTGATCGGCCCGAAGCCCGATGCCACCGACGCCGCGCCGCCACCTGTCGAGGCACCCGGCGTCAGCGCCGGGTTCCATGGGTTGCGCGTTGTGCCGAAGGCCTTGGTGTCGACGTTGCCGCGGCCGAGCGTGAACTCCGACACGTTGGTCTTACCGAGGATGACCGCGCCGCCTGCGCGCAGGCGGGCGACCGGCGTCTCGTCGGCCTCGGGCACGTAGTCGAGATACAATTCGCTGCCCCAGGCGCAGCGCAGCCCGGCGACGGTGATGTTGTCCTTGATCGACACCGGCACGCCATCCAGCGGGCCGAGCGGCTTGCCCGCGGCGAAGCGCGCATCGGCGGCGGCGGCCGCTGCCGTCGCACCCGCCTCATCCAGCGTCGCGAAGGCGTTCAGCTTGGGATTCACCGCGGCTATGCGGTCCAGCACGGCGCGTAGCGCGGCACTCGGCGTCAGGCTGCCGTCGCGGAAGCGCGCGGCCAGCGCGGTGGCGGGAAGCCGCCAGATGTCTTCGCTCATGTCTGTATTCTCCGCGTCAGTTCGCCGGTGTGAAAAAGCGCGCGAGCGTGAACTCATCCGCGCGCGGGACGTAGGCGACGCTGCCGCGCGTCGCCCAGATATTCACCTGGTAGAGAATCGGCACCAGGGCCTGGTCGGTCATGGCGCGTTCCTGCGCTTCCTCGAGCAGCGCGCGCCGCGCGCCGTCATCGACGGTGCCGAGCGCGCGGATGATGATCGCATCGAGTGCGGGGTTGGAATAGCGGCCACGATTGCCGACGCCGAGGCCGCGGTCGCGATCGACGGTGGCAAGCAGTGCGCGCAGCGGCGAGGAGGCCTCGCCCGTATTGCTGCCCCAGCCGAGCAGCATGGCGGAGAAGGCGTGGTTCGGCGGCCCGCCCTGCGAAAGGATCAGGTTGAAGGGCAATGCCTCCGCGCGGACTTCGATGCCGATGCGGGTCAGCATCTGTGCCACGGCCTGCAGGATCTGCTCGTCATTCGGGAAGCGGTCGTTCGGGCCGTGGATGGTCAGGCGGAAGCCTTCCGGATAGCCGGCCTCGCGCAGCAGGCGGCGCGCGCCGTCGGGGTCGAAGGCGGGCGGCGGCAGGCGTGGGCTGGCGCCGAAGAAGCCTTCGGCGAGCAGACCGCCGGCGGCAATGGCCTCGTTGCCCATCAGCCGTTCCACGATCGCCTGGCGGTTGATCGCCATCGAGATGGCGCGGCGGACGCGGACATCGCGCAGCGGGTTGCCGGCCAGCGGCTGGCCGTTGCGCGCGCTGGCATGCGGCGTCACGTCGCGGAAGGTGTCGAAGCTGATGAACATCACGCGATTGGAGGTGGCGCGCCACAGCCGCATGTCCGTCCGCCGCCGCAGCGCGTCGAGCTGCGAAATGGGTGCGGCCTCGATCGCATCGAAATCGCCGGCGAGCAGGGCGGCGACGCGCGCACTGTCATTCGGCACGATGCGCAAGGTCACGCGCGCCCAATGCGGCGCACCGCCCCAATAGGCATCGTTGCGCGCCAGCACGACGCGGTCGCCCGGCGTGAAGCTTTCGAAGCGGAAGGGGCCGCTGCCGATCATCGCCGCGCCCGAGCGGAAATCGGCCGTGGGCGCCGTCTCGAATCGCCGCGGGATGATGGCGATGACGGACAGGTCGGTGGGCAGCAGCGGCTGCGGGCCGCGCGTGCTGATGCGCAGGGTGCGCGCATCCACCACCTCGACCGCCGCGATACCGCGCACGAACTGGGTGAAGGGGCCGGGGCTGTTGGGCACGGCGGGGACGCGGCGCAGGCTGGCGGCGACGTCCTCGGCCTCGACCGGTGAACCGTCATGGAACGTCGCGCCGGCACGCAGGCGGAACTCCCATTCAGTGTCCGAAACCGCGCGCCAGGATTCCGCGAGGCCGGGCGTCAGCGCCTGGCGCTCATCCTGGTGCACCAGCCGGTCGAAGACATGCGCGGCAATGGCGTTGTTGGGCACCAGGTTGTGGAAATGCGGGTCCACCGCCGTGGGCGTCGCCGCCAGCGCGACCGTCAGCGATTGCGCCATCGCCGTCTTCGCTGCCGCCAGGACCCACGCCGCCAGTCCCACTGCCCAATGCATTCGCATGTCCAGGCTCCAATGCCTCATCGTCACTCTCACGCGTGTCTCGCCATCTGAAAAGCCGTTAGGGTGGCCGCTGGCAGCATCTTTCGTGCCGCGGGCATTCCACCGAGGATCGCCGCCATTCCGATGAGCCTGGAGATCGCGATGCCGCTTCTGTCCTCCCGCCGTGCCCTTCTGGCCACGCCGCTCGCCGCGCCGGGCATCGCGTTGGCGCAGCAGGCGGGCTTCCCGAACCGGCCGCTGCGCGTGGTCGTGCCTTTCGCGCCGGGCGGCATCACCGACATCCTGGCGCGCGCGGCGGCCGAAGGGCTGTCAGGCAAGCTCGGCCAGCCGGTGGTGGTGGAAAACCGCGCCGGCGCCGGCGGCAATGTGGGATCGGAGGCGGTCGCGAAGGCCGCGCCCGATGGCTACACGATGCTCGCGGTGGGGCCCGCGGTGATGGGCATCGCGAAGCCGCTCTATGGCCGGCTGAACTACGATCCCGATGCCGATTTCGCGTGCCTCGGCATGCTCGGCGGGCAGGCCAATGTCATGCTGGTCAGTCCGCGGGCGCTGCCGGAACCAACCCTGCCGGCCTTGGTCACCGCCGCACGCGCAAAGCCCGGTGAGGTCGCCTTCGCCTCCTCCGGCAGCGGGTCGCTCACGCATCTGACGGCGGAGCTGTTCGCCAAGGATGCCGGACTGCGCATGGTGCATGTGCCGTATCGCGGCAGCCCGCCGGCGCTGGCCGACCTGATTTCCGGCCAGGTGGCGATGCTGTTCGATGCGCTGACCACGGCACTGCCGCTGCATCAGGCCGGGCAGGTCCGTATCGTCGGCATCGCGACCCGCGAACGCGCGGTGGAACTGCCGGATGTGCCGTCGCTGGTGGAGGCGGGCTTCCCCAATCTGGATGTTCCAAACTGGTTCGGCCTGTTCGTCCCGGCGGCCACGCCGACCCCGGTCGCGCAGCGCCTGTCATCCGCGCTGGCGGAGGTGACGGCGATGGAATCCTATCGCGCGCTGATGCGGGCGCGCAGCGCCATGCCGGTGGCGATCGGCGATGACGGGCTTGACGCATTCCTTGCGCGCGAGCGTAGCCGCTGGGCCGAGGCGGTGCGCAGCAGCGGCGCGCGGCCGGACTGATGGCCGGATCGGAACCTCCCGACGTTTCACGGCGACAATCGGTGCGCGGGAGGTCGGTGCGGCGACAGCGCGCCGAGCGGCGGATGCACGCACTGCGGATGGCGCGCATGGCGCGCCGCTACTCGATCTTGCCCAGCGCGCGCACGACCCGCACCAGCCGCGCGGCGTCCTCGGCGTAGAAGGCGGCGAAGGCCTCGCCTTCGCGGAAGTCGAGCGTATTGCCGCTCGCCGTCATAGCGCGGCGGAACTCGGCATCGGTGGCAACCTGGCGGGCGGCATCAACGATGCGCACGATGACAGGCGCCGGCGTGCCGGTGGGCGCGAACAAGCCAACCCAGATGTAGAATTCGCAGTCGGGAAAGCCCTTCTCGATCAGCGTCGGGACATCCTCGAAGCCGGCGAGGCGCGTGCGGCCCCAGGTGGCGATCGGGCGCAGCGCGCCGCTGCGCACATGCGGCGCGATCGGACCGGGACCGGAGGCCATGCACTGCACCTGCCCGGCCAGCAGCGCGGTCAGCGCCGGCCCGCCGCCCTGGAAGGGAACGTGCAGCATGTCGAGCCCGGCCGCCTGCGCGAGTTGCGCCATCGGCACATGCAGGGCGGAGTAGTTGCCCGCCGAGGAATAGGCGACCTGGCCGGGCCGTGCCTTCACATCGGCGATGAAGGCCTCGAGCGTGCGGATCGGCGATGCGGCGGGCACCACCAGCAGGGTCGGGTCGGCGGCGAACAACGCCACGGGCGTCAGCTGGTCGGTGGTGTAGGCAGGCTGGCGGCCGTTGACGCGCGCGGCTTCGGGCAGCAGCGCCATCGACGACAGCGCCATGAGCAGCGTGTAGCCATCCGGCGTCGCGCGGGCGACGGCGGCGTTGCCAATCTCGCCGGCCGCTCCGCCGCGGTTCACGATGGGCACGGCGACGCGCCAGATGCGCTCCAGCGCCGCGGCGACCGGCCGGCCCACCACATCCGCCTGGCCGCCCGGGGGGAAGGCGACGACCATGGTGACGGCGTGGGAGGGAAAGGCCTCCTGCGCCGTGGCGCCGCGCACGAAGGCGGCGGCAGCGGCGGAGCCGATAAGGATGCGACGCTTCATTGTTGTATTTCCTCCCGGTTGCTTGTCGTCGGGGTCAGGTCACGCGACGGGGTTCTCCAGCACGCCGATGCCCGGCACCTCGATGCGCACCTTGTCGCCCGGCTTGAGGAATTTCGGCGGTGCGAAGCCGATGCCCACGCCGGCCGGCGTGCCGGTGGCGATGATGTCGCCCGGTTCCAGCGTGATCGCCGCGCTGATGGTGGCGATCAGCGTGGGGATGCCGAAGATCAGGTCGTCGATGCTCGCGCGCTGGCGCAGTTCGCCGTTCACCCAGGTGGAGATCGACAGGCGCGGCGGCATGCCGGCGGCATCGGCCGTGACGATCGCCGGGCCCATCGGGCAATAGCCGTCGATGCCCTTGCCCAGGATCCACTGCCGGTGCTTGTGCTGCAACGTGCGCGCGGTGACGTCGTTGATGATGGTGTAGCCGAAGATGTGGGCGTAGGCTTCGGCCTCGCTGATGCTGCGGCCGCCGCGGCCGATCACCACCGCGATCTCGCCCTCGTAATCCGTGCTGTTCGAGGAATCGAGGAAGGACGGGATCGGGTCATGCGGCCCGATCACGCTGGTGGGCGGCTTGGAGAACACCACCGGCGCCTCGGGCACGACTTCCTTCGCGGTCGCGTCGAAGCCGGAGGACGCGAACTCCTTCGCGTGCTCATGGTAGTTCTTGCCGACGCAGAAGATGTTCTTCGCCGGGCGCGGGATGGGGGCGAGGATGGTGGCACCCTCGGCCACCGGCGCCCTGACTTCTGCCGCGCGCGCCGCCGCCAGCGCATCGCCGGCGATCAGTGCCAGCATGTCGCGCGGCAGCGCCGCATCGACCGCGAGAAGGTCCAGCACCTTGCCCGCATCATCCAGCGCGCCGATGCGCGTGCCCTTGCCGTCCCTGAACGTGACCAGTCGCATGGTGTCTCCCCCGGCTCTACCGCTTGCGCACGAACTCGGTCCGCAGGACGAGTCCCTTGATCGCTTCGTAGCGGCAGTCGATCTCCTCGTCATTCTCCGTCAATCGGATGGAGCGGATCACCGTGCCCTGCTTCAGCGTCTGGCCGGCGCCCTTGACCTTCAGATCCTTGATGACCGTGACCGAATCGCCGTCGGCGAGCGGCGTTCCCGCCGAATCCCGCACAACGCGCTGATTGGCAACGGCGTTCGCCGCGGCCACTTCCGAGGCCGGCCGCCACTCACCCGTGGCTTCGTCATAGACGTAGTCGTCGTCGCTGCCGGACATGTCAGCGCCCCGGTGCGGTTGCGGCAGGGTCGGCCAGCGGCAGCGTCGCGGCACGTTCCAGGGCCCGCGCGCCACGGAAAGCCAGGTCGTCGCGATACAGTGCGGCGACCACCTGCACGGCGCGGGGCATGCCCTCCCCGTCCAACGCCACCGGCACTGAGATGGCGGGCTGGCGGGTGAGGTTGAAGGCGAAGGTCCAGGGCGCCCAGTCGCGCCATAACGCCTCGGCAGGCTTCAGCGTGGGTTGATCGGCGGCGAAGGCGGCGGTCGGCGTGCAGGCGGTCAGCACCAAATCGTATTTCAGATGGAAGCGCGCCATGGCGTGCGCGGCCTCCAGGCGCATCGCCTCGGCGGCCAGGTAGTCCACCGCGGACATCTCGCCATTCTTCCGCGCGACCTCGACCATGCCGGCATCGAGCAGGCCGTGCTTCTCCTCCGGGATGGTGGCGAGCACGCGGGACAGCGCCACACCCCAGACGCGTCCGAAGATCGCACGGGTATCGGGCAGGCCCGGATCGGCTTCCTCGACCAGTGCGCCCTGTTCGGCGAGCATCTGCGCGGCGCCGGTCAGCACCGCATCGCCATCGGCATCGAGCGGCGGCTCGAAGCCCATCCGCCGCACCACGGCGACGCGCATGCCGGCGACGCCATCCTCGATGCCGTTGCGCCAGTCACGCGGTTCATCGGGCAGGCAATAAGGATCGCGCAGGTCGAACCGCGCCATGGCCGAGAACATCAGCGCCGCATCGCGGACAGTGCGCGTCATCGGCCCGGCCACCGCGACATGGCCGAAGGCGCCGAGCGGCCATTGCGGAATGCGGCCGAAGCTGGGCTTCACGCCCACCAGCCCGCAGAAGGCCGCCGGGATTCGGATGGAACCACCGGCATCGGTGCCGATATGCAGCGGCCCGAAGCAGGCGGCCCCGGCAGCACCAGCGCCGGAGGAAGACCCGCCCACCGTTCGCTGCGGGTTCCATGGGTTGCGCGTGATGCCGTGCAGCGGGCAGTCGCCGGGCGACTTCCAGCCGAATTCCGTCGTCGTCGTCTTGCCGAGGATGACCGCGCCCGATTCCTTCAGGCCTATCACCGATGGCGCATCCTCCGTCGCCGGCGTCGCATCAGTGGTGCGGCTGCCGCGCCGGGTCGGGAATCCGGCCAGGTTCAGCAAGTCTTTCACCGTGGCGGGCACGCCGTCCAACAGGCCGATCGGGCGGCCGGCGGCCCAGCGCGCCTCGCTCTCCCCGGCTGCCTGCAGCGCGCGCGGGTTCATGGCCGCGAAGGCGTTGACCCAGGGGTTGTAGCGGGCGACGCGCTCCAGCACGGCCTTCAGCGCCTCGACCGGCGAGAGTGCACGGCGGGCATAAAGGCCGAGCAGCGTCTCGGCGGTCATCTGGGCGGGGTCGGTGTCTGACATGGCGGCCACCATGTCCCCCCGACCCGCGCCGTTCAAGTCAGAGGCCGGTCATTCCGCCGCCAGGGGCAGCCGGTCCCTGCGGCATTCCATCAGCGGCTGGATACGTTCGCCGAATTTGTCGAGCCCTTCGAGGAAGTCGTCGAAGGTCAGCATGATGCCCTTGACGCCGGGCATCGACGCCACTTCGTCCATCATCCGCGCGACATTGGCGTAGGAGCCGACCAGCGTGCCCATGTTCCAGTTCACCGGCGTGGGCGAGCGCAGCACCGCCGCAGCCATCGAGGTATCGGCCGCCGTGGTGTCCTCCGCCGCCTTGCCGTGGAGGTAAGCCAGCGCGTCCTTGTCCGCGCCGTCGATGTAGGATTTCCACTTGGCCCAGGCGGCCTCGTCCGTTTCCTCGGCGATGATCATGTAGAGCATGTAGGCGCCGATATCGCGGCCGGTCTTCTGCCCCGCCGCCAGCACCCGGGCCGGGACCGAAGCCGCGCGGGTGGGCTCGTTCACGCCCTCGCCGAGGCAGAAATTGTAGTCGCAGAGCTGGGCGGCGAAATCCATGCCGCGATCGGACTGTCCTGCGGCGACCACCTTCACCGCATCCTTCGGGCGCGGGGACAGGACGCAATCGTCCATCTGGAAGTATTCGCCCTTGAAGTCCGAATGCCCGGTCTCCCACAGCTGGCGCATGATGGTGACGTATTCGGTGCTGTAGTCGTAGCGCCGGGCGAAGTGCTGGTCGCCGGGCCACAGCCCCATCTGGCTGTATTCCTTGGAATGCCAGCCCGAGACGATGTTCACGCCGAACCTTCCGTGGGAGATGGAATCGATCGTGCTCGTCATGCGGGCAATGATCGCCGGCGGGACGGTCAGCACCGCGACGGAGGCGAACAGCATGATCTTCGTGGTCACCGCCGCGAGCCCCGCCATCAGCGTGAAGCTTTCGAGGCCGTGGTCCCAATACTCGGTCTTGCCGCCGAAGCCGTGCAGCTTGATCATCGACAGGGCGAAGTCGAAGCCGTGGCCCTCGGCCTTCTGCACCACCGCCTTGTTGAGATCGAAGCTCGGCATGTATTGCGGCGAGGTGGCCGAGATGATCCAGCCATTGTTGTTGATCGGGATGAAGACGCCGATGTCCATGATGCGCTCCGCAGCCTGTGGGCCCGGCGAGGCGATGGCCGCCGGTTGACCCCACCCGTTCCGCAAGTACCGTGCCACCTTCGGTTGCACGGAGATCACCAATGAGCGACGGCAAGTCCAAGCCCTGGGACTGGAGCGAGGCGGAATGGCGTCAGATCGTCGGGCGGGCCCGTGCGGGCCGCTCGCTCGCGCCGGCGTCCTGGCCGGGCGGGGCGCGCTGCGCCGTCTCGCTGTCCTTCGATGCGGACCATGAGACGATCCCGCTGCGCGATTCCGACGAAAGCCCGATGCGCATCAGCCAGGGGCAATACGGGTCGCGGCAGGGGGTGAAGCGCATCCGCGCGCTGCTCGACCGGCATGGCGTGCGGGCGTCGTTCTTCTACCCCGCCGTCTCCGCGCTGCTGCACCCGGAGGAAGTCCGCGCCGTCGCCGATGAGGGCCATGAGATCGGCATCCATTCCTGGATCCATGAGGCCAACACGCAGTTGCCGCCCGGCGTCGAACGCGACCTGACCTTCCGCGCCACCGATACGCTGGAGAAGATCAGCGGCCGCCGTCCGGTCGGCATCCGCACGGCGTCGTGGGATTTCTCGGTCGATACGATGGACATCATCCGCGAACTCGGCCTGCTGTATGATTCCTCGCTGATGGCCGATGACGATCCCTATGAACTCGAAGTCCAGGGCGCGCCGACCGGCGTCGTGGAGCTGCCTCCGGAATGGATCCGCGACGATGCGGTCTATTTCAACATGCACCGCTTCTCGGCGCTGCGGCCCTACACGCCGCCTTCCGCGGTGGAGGAGATCTTTCGCGCGGAATTCGAAGGCGCGGTCGCCGAGGGCGGGCTGTTCCTGCTGACCATGCACCCGCATGTCATCGGCCATCGCAGCCGCATCGCGCTGCTTGACCGGCTGGTCACGCTGATGAAGGGCACGCCCGGCGTATGGTTCGGCACGCATGAGGAGGTGGCGCGCTGGTGCGCCGAGCAGGCGGGCATGCGGGCCTGAACGACGTCCGGCGCAGGGATTGCTCCGCGCCGGCCACGATATTGGACTGCGAGACGTGACCCTGCGCAGACGCGTGATGCTGGCCGCCCTGGCAACGCCAGCCCTGGCCCAGGCCCAGACGACCGGGCCGATCCGCCTGGTCGTGCCCTTCGCCCCCGGGGGGTCGGTGGATGTGCTGGCGCGGCCGATGGCGCCGCGCCTGTCGGAGCAGCTGCACCAGGATGTGGTGGTGGAAAACCGCACCGGCGCGGCCGGGCTGATCGCCGCGGAATACGTCGCGCAGTCGCCACCCACCGGGACCACCCTCCTCGTCGCCTCCGGCGGGCAGGTGACGATCGCGGCCGCCCTCGCGCAGAACCTGTCCTTCGACCCGATGAAGGACCTGGTGCCAGTGTCACATCTCGCCGATGTGCCGCAGGTGATCGTGGTCGGTCCGTCAGTGCGCCAGGCCAACCTGCCGGCGCTGATCGCGGAGGCCAAGGCGAAGCCCGGAGAGATCACCTATGTCTCGCCGGGCACCGGCTCCGTCACGCATCTGCTGGTGGAACTGCTGAACCAACAGACGGGCGCGCGCTTCGAACACGTGCCCTATCGCGGCATTGCCCAGGCGATGACCGACCTGATCGCGGGGCGCGTGGCGATGACGCTCGCCGCTTTCGCCTCGGTCAAGCCGGCGCTGGATCGTGGCGAGGTGCGCGCGCTCGCCGTGGTGGGCCGCGCGCGCCTGCCGCAATTGCCCAACGTGCCGACCACGGCCGAACTCGGCATCGACGGGTTGGATGTGCGCGTCTGGATCGGCCTGGTCGCGCGCAGCGGCACGCCCGCCCTGGCCATAGCGCGGATCGATGAGGCGGTGCGCCAGGTGCTGACCATTCCCGAATTGCGCGACCGGATGGAACCGCTCGGCATGGTGGCGGTGGGCGAAGGCCCCGCCGCCTTCGGCGCGACGCTGGCCGAGGATCCCGCGCGCTGGCGGCTGGCGGTGACGCGAGGGAACATTACGCTGAACTGAGATCGCGCATCATGACCGAGACCGACCCGATCATCGCCACACTGCGGCAATACGACACGCCCACGGTATGGAACGCGCTGACGAAGCTGCGCGGCCACAGCGTGCACGGGCTGACCATCGGGCGGATGGTCGCGACCGATCCGGCGATGCGCATGGTCGGGTATGCCGTCACCGCGCGGATGGCATCCGATGCGCCATCGCCGCTGACGCAGGCGGAGAAGGACGAAATCCGCTTCGCCTATTATCGCATGGTGGGCAACGGACCCGCCCCGCGCATCGTGGTGATGGAGGATGCCGGCGAGACACCTGGCCAGGGTTCGATCTGGGGCGAGGTGCATGCGGCGATCCATCGCGGCCTGGGCTGCGTCGGCGTCATCACCAATGGTGCTGTGCGTGACCTCGACGCGCTGGATGGCTTTCCGATCCTCGCCGGCAGTGTGTGCCTCGGCAACGGCTTCACCCAGATCACCGCGATCGGGGAGACGGTGTGCGTGTTCGGGATGACGGTGCGGCCCGGCGACCTGATCCATGCCGACCGGCACGGGGCGATGGTGGTGCCGGCGGAATACGTGGCGGCGCTGCCGGATGCGATCGCGGCATTGCTGGTCCAGGAGCGGCAGATGATCGACGGCGCGCGCGCGCCCGGCTTCGATGCCGAGGCGCTGATCCGGATGTGGCAAGGCTCACATTGATCGCGCGGTACGAGGGCTTCCGGCGCGGCATGGAGGCGCGATGCACCGCGCGCATCAGGACAAGGCGGAACCGGAGAGGGCTTTGCCCCCTCCGGACCACCCCCACCAAAGGCTTAAGGCCTTTGGAAACCTCGACTTGGTGCCGGGCACGATGGCCGGTCCCGAACATCGCGGTTGCCTTGGGGCGCAGAGCTGAATCCCGGCGCTGATGCTACCCGCGGCACCCGACGCCACATAGCGGTTTCCAAAGGCCCACTGGCCTTTGGTGGGGAGAGGGGCAACGCACCTCTCCGCCGCACCAGCATCACGTCACGACGATGTTGAACTGCCGCGCCACCGCGGTCCATTCGCCGATCTGCTGATTGATGATCGTCGTGAAATCCGCGCCCAGCGGTGGCGGGTTGCGCGGCAGTGTCTGCAACTCCTCGAAGCGCGCCATCAGCTCGGGCCGCGCGACCAGTTGCGGGATCAGCGTTGTCAGCCGTTCGGCGATCGGGGCAGGCAGGCCCTTCGGCGCCGACAGGCCGAGCCATTGCGCCGAGGTCAGCTTGGCGAAGCCGAGTTCGGCGAAGGTCGGCACATTGGGGAAGGCCGCCAGGCGCTGCGGCGTGGAAACGGCCAGCGCGCGCAGCACGCCGTCCTTCATCAGTTGCACATTGGTGGTGATCGGGTCGATCATCGACTCGATCTGGTTCGCCATCAGGTCCTGCATGGCCGGCGCGGAACCGCGATACGGCACGTGGTCGAGGTTGATCGCGCCCGTCTCGCCCGTCAGCATCGCGCCCAGCAGGTGCGGTGCCGAGCCGATGCCCGAGGAGCCGTAGCGGACCGGCCGCGTGCGTGCCGCCGCGATGTACTGGTCGAGCGTCTGATAGGGTGAATCCGCCTTCACCAGCAGCACGTTCGAGGCCTCGACCAGCATCCCCATATGCGTGAAGTCGGTCACCGGGTGGAACGGCAGCGTCGGCATGGTGGCGGCCGAGAAGACATGCACCGAGGCATGGCTGACCAGCAGCGTGTAGCCATCGGCCGGCTGCTTGGCGACGAAGTCCGTGCCTATGACGCCGCCCGCGCCGGCGCGGTTTTCAACCACGACCGTCTGGCCGAGGGACTGGGACAGCATCGGCGCCATCAGGCGGCTGACGGTGTCCACCAAGCCGCCCGGGGGGAACTGGGCGACCAGCCGGAGCGAGCCGCGGGTCGGCCAGGCGCCAGATTGAGCGGCGGCGAAGCGTGGAGCGGCGAGCCCACCGAAAGTGCCACCCACGGCCAGCCCAAGAATTGCGCGACGATTCATGAAATTGCTCCCTGTTCAGGCGCTTGTGGCAACAGATGACCGTGAAATGGGCATTTCAGCGCCGCTCCCGGCCGGGCATCCGTCGTGGTGCAGGGGATGGCAAGCATCGTGCCGCGTGCATTGGTCGGCTTGCGCCAGGGCAATGCGCCGTCGTTGAGGCTGGCGCGGAGGGGGAACCGTGGAGGTGCCACCAGCCGCACGCGTCGGGCTACACGGCCTGCGCGGCACCGATGACCGCGGGGCCGGCCCAGCTTGCCGAGAGCCCGCCAGAACGGACCCCGACGGAATGGAACGTCTCGGGCGACCGAGGAATGTGTTCGCGAAAATGGAGCGATGTGCGTAAGCGCAGCCGAACGCGCGCCGCGCTAGGTTCCGTGGACAGTTACCTGAGCCAAAGGATGGTGGCGGCGATGGTGACGACGGCGAGGAAGTTGCGGGCGGTCTTTTCGTAGCGTGTGGCGACGCGGCGGAACTGCTTGAGCTTGG